>JBNKRV010000091.1:0-49393 GCA_050296935.1 Marinilabiliaceae bacterium
ATTAATCCGCAATATGCAAAAGAAATCCGGTTTTCAGAACAATAATTCTTCAGGGAAACACAGGATACCAATAAAAAAGGCCATCTCAATAGAGACAGCCTGATTTTATAATATTCAATAAGAAAATTACTTTACTTCTTCGAAGTCAACATCGGTTACTTCATCATCTCCACCTTTGCTTTCTGCACCTTGTGCACCAGCATCCGGACCTGGTTGAGCACCACCTGGTTGTTCACCTCCCTGTGCCTGACTTGCATTATACATTTCCTGAGAAGCAGCCTGAAAAACAGTGTTTAGCTCAGTTGTTGCAGCGTCAATTGCAGCTAAATCTTCAGCCTTATGTGCAGCTTTTAGTTTTTCTAAAGCTGCCTCGATAGGACCTTTTTTGTCAGCAGGCAACTTATCTCCAAACTCTTTTAATTGCTTTTCAGTCTGGAAAATCAAGCTATCAGCACCGTTCATCTTATCTATCTTCTCTTTCGCTTGTTTGTCTGATTCAGCATTTGCAGCTGCTTCATCCTTCATTCGCTTAATTTCGTCTTCACTTAATCCTGAAGAAGCCTCGATACGAATACTTTGTTCTTTACCTGTTGATTTATCTTTTGCAGTAACATGAAGAATACCGTTCGCATCAATGTCAAAAGACACTTCAATCTGAGGTACACCACGTTGTGCTGGTGGAATTCCATCTAAGTGGAAACGGCCAATTGTTTTATTTTGGTTAGCCATTGGACGCTCTCCTTGTAGAATATGAATCTCTACTGAAGGTTGGTTGTCCGCAGCTGTTGTAAATGTCTCTGATTTTTTAGTTGGGATTGTAGTGTTTGCTTCAATCAACTTAGTCATTACACCACCCATAGTCTCAATACCTAATGATAACGGAGTAACATCAAGAAGCAATACATCCTTAACCTCACCTGTCAATACACCACCCTGGATAGCAGCACCTACAGCAACAACCTCATCAGGATTAACTCCTTTTGAAGGCTCTTTTCCAAAGTATTTCTTTACTATTTCCTGAATAGCAGGAATACGAGTTGAACCACCCACTAAAATCACCTCATCAATATCAGATGGTGACATTCCTGCATCTTTCAATGCCAATTTACATGGTTCTAAAGTAGCTTGAATCAACTTATCAGCTAATTGCTCAAATTGAGCACGGCTTAACGTTTTCACCAAGTGCTTTGGTATACCATCTACAGGCATAATGTATGGCAGGTTGATTTCAGTTGAGTTACCGCTTGAAAGCTCAATTTTTGCTTTTTCAGCAGCATCCTTCAAACGTTGATGTGCCATTGGATCTTTACGCAGGTCAATGCCTTCATCTTTCAAAAACTCATCTGCCAACCAGTTGATAATAACATCATCAAAGTCATCCCCACCTAAGTGTGTATCACCATTAGTTGATTTTACTTCAAACACACCATCTCCTAATTCAAGAACAGATATATCGAATGTACCACCACCAAGGTCGAACACTGCAATTTTCATATCTCTGTCCATCTTATCTAAACCATAAGCTAAAGATGCAGCTGTTGGCTCATTGATGATACGCTTAACTGTTAATCCTGCAATTTCACCAGCTTCTTTAGTGGCCTGGCGCTGTGAATCGTTAAAATATGCTGGCACAGTAATTACTGCTTCAGTTACTTCCTGACCAAGATAATCCTCAGCTGTCTTCTTCATTTTCTGAAGAATCATTGCTGAAATTTCTTGTGGAGAATATTTTCTGTCGTCAATTACTACACGAGGAGTATTATTGTCACCTTTGATTACCTGGTAAGGTACACGAGAAACTTCTTTAGGAATCTCATCATAGTTATCTCCAATAAAACGCTTAATTGAATATATAGTTTTACCAGGATTGGTAATAGCCTGACGTTTTGCCGGATCACCAACTTTTCTTTCTCCACCTTCAACAAAAGCAACAATTGAAGGAGTTGTTCTTTTTCCTTCGCTATTTGGAATTACAACCGGCTCGCTTCCTTCCATTACAGAAACACAGGAGTTGGTTGTACCTAAGTCGATTCCAATTATTTTTCCCATTTTAATTCAATTTTATTTTAAGTTTTTAATGTTCTTTTTTGATCACGGTCAAGCTTATCTCAAATGCTGTGCCATGTCAACAAACTGACATTTTAATGAAAATATGACACCGGAATCTGTTTTATCCAAACGGAATGTCATGTTTTCGTGACAAAACGGCATCCACAAAACTAAATAATGATTAAAACACATGTCATTTTGATAAATCCAGAATTCTTTGAGCGCAAAATTTTCTCATTCGTACAGGTTTTCAATTCACTCATCCTTTTTTAATTGTATTGCCATCATTGACAACGTAATTTTGATGTACAGTTTTAATTCTAAATGCGAATTCAAAAATTATATATCATGACAAGAAGTTTCATCATCATCATTTTTATGTTGATAGTATCAGCTAAAGTGTCTGGGCAGGATTTAACCCAGAACATACGGGGTACTGTTGTTGATGCAGTTACCGGGCAACCCATTGTTGGTGCCAATGTCATTCTGTTAAATCAAGAGGAACCTACAGGAACAATCACAGATTACAATGGCCAGTTTATATTTGAAAACCTCCCCCTTGGTCGTCAGGGTATTGAAGTCCGGTTTTTAGGATTTAAACCCTATATATCCAATAACATATTACTGATTAGTGGCAAAGAAACTGTTTTACAGATTAAACTTGAAGAGGCCTATCAACAAGTTGGCGAAATCATGGTAAAATCAAGCCAAAAGAAAAAGCCTCAGAATGATATGGCCATGATTAGCTCCAGAACTTTCTCGGTTGAAGAAACGGAACGTTTTGCCGGGAGTCTGGGCGATCCTGCACGCATGGTTGCCAACTATGCAGGCGTAATGACCCAAAATGATTCAAGAAATGATATTATTATCAGGGGAAATTCTCCTATTGGAGTATTATGGCGTTTAGAAGGAATCGAGATTCCTAATCCAAACCATTTTGGCGCTCAGGGAACCACTGGTGGACCCGTAAGTATGATTAACAACAATTTGTTAACAAACAGCGACTTTCTGACAGGAGCTTTCCCTGCTGAATATGGTAATGCAACTTCCGGAGCTTTTGATTTGCACATGCGTTCAGGTAATAATACCAAACCTGAGTATACCGGACAAGTGGGTTTTAACGGATTTGAACTGGGAGCGGAAGGCCCTATTGGAAACAAAAAAAATATAAACAGGCCATCGTACCTGGCTAATTTCAGATATAGTACTCTTGAAGTTGTAGATAAACTGGGTTTTAACGTGGGTACCGGATCTGCTATTCCCGAATACAAAGACATGACTTTTATTTTGGATATCCCGGGAACCAGATATGGCAGATTTAAGGTTATCGGACTTTTTGGGGATAGTTATATTGAATTGGGTTACCATGACGAAGAAAATGAGAACAATTCGTATTCACAAAGAGGCACAACTATTGACTATGGTTCAAAACTGGCTGTTGGAGGCGTAACCCATGCTTTATTTTTTAATGAAAAACTGGGGATAAAGTCTTTGATTTCTACTCAATATACTCAATCTACCGCCAAGCTCGATTCATTAAAAAGCAATAAAGCATCCATGCCATTCTTTAGAGGTAACCAGCAAGAAATTAAATTAACGGCCTCTTCGAGGATTATTTTTAAACCGAATGCTAATAATAACTTATCAGCAGGCATAACATACGACCATTACCTGGTAAATTTTCTGGATAGCATATATGAATCTGACTATTTAAAATTTGTAAAACAAACCGACGTTAAGGAAAACACGGGGCTGCTAAAAGGATTTGCTCAGTGGCAACACCTATTTAATAGTAAGCTTACCGGATATGCCGGATTACACTCGCAATATTTTAAGCAAAGCAGCGACTTTACATTAGAACCAAGAGCCTCTTTAAAATATGAGCTTTCACCAGGCCAGAGCGTATCATTGGGGTTTGGTATGCATAGTCAGACACAACCTAAAATGGTCTATTTTTACGAGACGTACATTCCTCAAAATCAAACCTACCTAAGAACCAATGAAAATATAGGTTTTACAAAATCAAACCACTATGTATTCGGATACGAAAAATTTTTTGGCAGTGATTTTAGGTTAAAACTGGAAAGTTATTATCAGGATATTAGCAACATTCCAGTAAAAAAGGATTTCCCTGAATTTTCGATGGTCAATGCTGGCGATTTTTTTGCCATTCCCAGTGAAGACAGCTTGGTAAACAAAGGTACGGGCTACAACTACGGTATTGAGTTTACGCTAGAAAAATTCCTAAGCAAAGGCTACTACTTCCTGTTCTCCACATCTTTATTTAATTCAAAATACAAAGGGTACGATGGTATTGAGAGAAACACTGCTTTTAATGGCAACTATGTAACTAATTTATTAGGTGGATATGAATTTAAAGTTGGAAAACATCATTTACTTACTCTGGACTTAAAAACAGTATGGGCAGGAGGAAGAAGGTATGTACCTATTGATCCGGAAGAATCTAAAATATCCGGCACCCCGGAATACGACTGGGAAAATGCGTATAAAAACAGATACAATGATTATTTTAGAACTGATTTTCGTATCGGATTTAAAATGAATAAAAAGAAATATTCACAAGAGTGGGCCATCGACATACAAAATATCACTGATTATAAAAGCATTTTTATTGAAGGCTATGATGCCCAAAAACAAGAAACATTTGAAATATATCAGCAAGGATTTCTTCCTATGTTTTTATATCGGATTCAGTTTTAAGTAACACCTAACAAACATGAACAAAAATTACGAAAACCATATCAAGCCATTTAATCCAAAAGTGATCTTTATTCTGATCCCTGTTGTTGGCCTGTTTATTTCATTTATTTACTGGGTAAGTATGGATGCTATTGAACCTGGCAATGCCACCCGGCATGTAATTTATGGTATAATAACTACTGCAGGCTTATGGACCGGGTGTTTATTAATCGTCAAATTACTGTGGGGCAAATATCCCTGGGAACACCATCCCGTTAAACACCTGATCGTTGAGTTTTTTGCCATTTTGACATACACCCTTCTTTTCTCCTCTCTCCTCTATTACACGTCTACACAATTGGGATTTATTGAAAAGCTGAAGACTAATTTAATAAGGGAAATATTTACTACGGTACTTATCACCTTTTTTATTACAACTTTACACGAATCAGTATTTTTTTACCGACAGTGGAAATACAATTTTTCAGAATCTGTAAAACTTCAAAACCAACATTTAAGTGCCAAATACGAAAGTTTAAAATCTCAACTAAATCCTCATTTCGTTTTTAATAGTTTAAACAATCTTGCTTCAATTGTAGATGATAATCCTCTGGCAGTGGAATATATTAATCAAATGTCCTCATACCTACGGTACATGATAAAAAGTAACAATGAAGAACTGGTGACTCTGGAGGAGGAAATGGATATGCTCAAAAAATACATTTACCTACATAAAATTCGATTTGGAGATATCTTTAATGTTGATATTGATATTCCGGAGGCCTATCTATATTATAAGCTACCTCCATTAACTTTGCAAATGCTTATCGAAAACTGTATCAAGCACAATGTTATTTCAAAAAATAAACCTTTATATATTCAAATTAAAACCGGGAAGGATGCCATTATTATTAAAAACAACCGCAACCCTAAATTAACGACGGAAAGCACCGGCCAGGGACTGAATAATATTAAGGAGCGATATAAATATTTTACGACTCGTGAAATAGACATCAGTGATACAACTGACTTTTTTATGATTTCAATACCCGTATTAGAATAATATAACAATGATACAAACCTTAATAATTGAAGATGAATACCGAGCTGCTGACAGACTGGAAAAGCTGTTGCTCAAAACCAACTGTAACATTCAAATTTTAGAAAAACCGGATTCTATCGCAGCTGCTGTTAATTGGTTTAAAAACAATCCGGAGCCCGACTTACTATTTTTGGATATTCAATTAGCTGACGGACTAAGCTTTGAAATTTTCAAACAGGTAGAAGTTAATTGCTTTATTATTTTTACAACTGCCTATGATGAATATGCTATTAAAGCTTTTGACTTAAACAGCATTGATTACCTGCTTAAACCCATTGACGAAAGCAAGCTCGAAAAAAGTTTACTGAAATACCACTCGTTTACTTCGAGAAATAACCCTATTGATATTGAACTGGTTAAGGATTTACTTCAGCCCGATCAGAAAATTTACAAAAAACGCTTTGTTATTAACATTGGCAATAAAATAAAAACCGTTGAAACCAATGATATTGCCTGGTTTATTTCAGAAGAACGATCCACCTTTTTAGCTACGAATGATGGCAAACAATATGCGGTTGATTTTTCACTTGACCGCTTAGAAACACTTTTACCCCCAGAAGATTTTTTTCGTATTAGCAGACAGTTTTTAGTGAGTTTTAAATCCATCATTAACATATCCGTTCACTCCAGAAGCCGGATTAAACTTAAACTTTCTCCAGAAGCAAATCAAGAAGCGTTAGTGAGTAGTGCCAAATCATCCAAGTTCAGAGAGTGGTTAGATAAGTGATAAGACGATAATTTGTAACATTAACCTGAGTAACCAACATAATATTTTAATATTTTAAGTACTTTTGAGCGGACTTAATTTTTACAAACATTTATGTTGTTATGAAGAACAGCTTTAAAAGTACAACCTTATTTATTGCATTATTTGCGTTTAATCTATTTACTCATGCCAATACGCATTTGAGCTCAATTGATGAAATAACTATTTCACAAATAACCTATTATCCCATTTCCTGTTATGGAGGTACCGGAGGTCTGGATATTTCTGCATCAGGAGGATCAGGTAACTATCAATATTCAATAGATAACGGTGAAACCTGGCAAGTTTCAGGATCTTTTTCAAATTTAGTGGCAGATACCTATGCAGTATTGGCTAGAGATGTCTCTGATTCTGCATTAATTTCTGATGTTTCTTTGGCTGTGTTGGAAGAGCCAGATCAACTCATAATAGATTTAACAGTATCAGAACCTGATTGTAATAATCAAAATGGAGCTATTGAGGCAGATGTGATGGGAGGAACGAAATGGTCCACTGATTATGAGTATTCATGGCTTCCCGGAAGGGAGACTACATCCGGCATTGCTAACCTTGGAGGTGGAGAATACAGTTTAAATGTTTATGATGCAAATGGTTGTTCTGCCTATGTTGACGTAAGCCTGGTGAAACCATTTACTCCAACTCTCTCATCTATTTCCCCGGTTTGTGATGGCACTACTACTTTAGGTGCTCAACTACCACCTAATGCGACTTGGGGTTACTGGTCTATTGTTCAGGGTTCGGGAGCTTTTGAAGATGCTTCTTCTGCTACAACTGAGGTAACTGATTTAGGACACGGATTAAATATATTTAGCTGGACTATTGTTTTTGAAGGCGGTTGTGAACAAACAACAACCAT
The DNA here is from genome assembly GCA_050296935.1 of Marinilabiliaceae bacterium. Taxonomy (GTDB): domain Bacteria; phylum Bacteroidota; class Bacteroidia; order Bacteroidales; family Marinilabiliaceae; genus Saccharicrinis. Next base: position 7,474 of record JBNKRV010000091.1, read on the forward strand.
TGAAGTAGTAAATAATCAACCCAGTAAGGCTGAAATTGTTGGAGGGATTAGTTCTGTTCGTGTGTGTGATAGTGAATATGATTTACACGCAGTAGCACCTACTTATGGTGAGGGAAAATGGTATTTAATGAAAGGTGGAGCAACTATTATGGATGAGTATAGTGAGGAATCTAAAGTCATTAATCTAAGCCTGGGTGAAAATAAATTCCGATGGGTAGTTACCAATAACGGTTGTGTTTCTATGACTGATCTTACAGTTATAAATTTACAGGTAGAGGTGGAAGCCGGACGAGATACCGCTGTATGTTCTGGAGTGGCTCAACTAAATGCTACTGCTGCACCCCAAGGGATGACTGGGCATTGGAGTGTGGCAAATGGTTCTGGAGGTGGAATATTTAATCCATCATCGAGTGCACCCACAACAACTATTACAAGTTTAGAACATGGGCAAAATACCCTGGTGTGGAATGTTGTAAATAATGGATGTGTTTCAAATGATACGGTTGTCGTTTTTAATGATAAGCCATACAGGGTGAGCGCAACTTCCTTTATTTATACTGATGGGGAAAATACTACACTAAGAGCTGAAAATCCACCTGTAGGAGATGGTCAATGGACTTTACTTGAAGGAACAGGAATAATAAGTGAACCATCCAATTCAACTACTGTTGTTTCAAATTTATTACCCGGAAATAATTACTTTAGATGGCGAGTTACAAATAATATGTGTAGCGAATATGTAGATGTTGTAGTACAGAGTGGAGTGTTACCGATGTCAGATGCAGGTTTAGATCAGGTTTTATGTGTTGATTCAACAGAACTTCAGGCCAATGAACCAAGAGGCACCTATGGAAAGTGGTCTGTAAGGAGAGGGAGTGGAACAATAGATGATGTAAATTCGGCAGTTACTAAAGTTTATGATATTTCGCCAGGTAGAAATGTTTTCGATTGGACGCTTTATTATGCAGGGGGTACTTCGAATTATAGTGTAGATTCTGTAGTGATAGTTAATGATAAGCCATATCCGGTAAATGTTACTCCATATATTAATACTACTCAGGAGTGTGAAATACTTACAGCAGATCCTCTGGTTGTTGGAACCGGAATGTGGCAAGTATTAAGCGGGTCGGATAATATTGTAGATTTTACAAATTCAACAACCGAGGTGTGTGAGCTTGAATATGGTGACAATTACTATAGATGGTATATTTCAAATAATGATTGCGTGGATTATGCAGACGTAACTATAAAGCGTGAAATACCGACGACCATTGAAGATGCATTAAAAGATTCAAAAGTAAAACTTTTCCCAAACCCGATCAAAGATGATCTTTACATAGAGTCGGAAATAGGAGTAGAACAAGTTGTTATTTACTCAACTTCCGGTGAGCTTGTATTGCAATCAGATTTAGAAGGTGCTACTCAAGAACATATTAAGCTTTCTGAATTATTGCCCGGGGTTTATGTTGTTCAATTGAAAAGGACTGATAGTGTAGTAATTACTAAGAAAGTTGTAAAAGAATAGTTTACTCGGTGTGCGACTCCAAGTCGCACACCGAATAGGATTTTAATCACCCCTCCGCTCATTCAAATCATGGAGTCCGGGAACAATAAGCCAATAAATACAATAATGCTTTTGAACATACTCCTTTTATAATCAGCTATTTACTTTTATTAGCATTTAAATTTCGGGAAGAGTATAGTTCTTTTCATACAGCGTAAATGCTGGTTGAATAAATTGACTATCTCTATATTTACTTCCCACCAATTCCTTACCTGTGGCTTTGCAAAACAAATCAAACTCCTTATAAGTTACTTCCAATTTGCCCATGGAATAATTACCTAAGGTCACTTGGTGCACAGAAAGACTATTCATGTCTCCCGAAAAACACTGATGATTACCTAAACTATTGGTATATCCAACATCTCCCATCATAAAGGTACCTCACTTTACAAATACTAAATCATTTAATGACTTTTTTATCCACTCCTTTTCTTCTTTCGATATTTGCGTCTGACAAGAAGATATAAGTAGATTTATTGCCATTGCTATCAATAATAACCTGAGTTCGATATAAAATTAATGGCTCAAATCGCTTATAAATATTCAGTTTCAAGGAATGTTTGCGAAAGCATAGCGGGCTATGGTAAGCAAATATGACGCAGAAAATCGGTATTTATAAGTGACATTCATAGCTTTTCATTAAATAATCGATTTACGGCTCTAAATTTTATCACCATAGCTCGCTATGTCTCAAGAATTTATATTGTAAATCAATCATTTACTGAATTTTGAGCTCGCTAATTTTAATCGAACTCAGGTTATTAATTTACCTTGTTTAATTTTTCCAGAGCCTTTTTAAGCGGACATTGAAGAGGAATGTTTTCACCTTTTCTATATGGCATCAGAATATTTACTGAATATTCGGCTAACATTCTCCTTACAGCTCTTCTTTCGCCTTTTATTTTAGGTATTTGCATTTGATCATAAGCTGTTGTTTGATGCCGCATCCATGCAATTACGGCTTTGGCTGCTCTTTCTTCTATGGGAATCATGGAGGTGCGGGCTACAGTTCCACTACCAACCGGTATTGCGTGTTGTGTAACCAATATGGCAATTGCTTTTGCAATGATTTTATATTTACCATCAAAATTCAGGAATTTTTCAACTTCATGCCTGAATTCTCCCTCATATTCTATTTGTTGTTTTTCACGTCTCTGTTGATTGTATATTTTCTTTTTTTGATAATCTTCCGTTGACCTTATCGCATCCATACTGTTTTTTGCATGATTGATTATTGGTGCAGGAGCCCATACTCCTTTGGAAATCAATCGTCTTCCTTTTTTAAATTGTAATTTACAATATATACCTTGCGCAGTCACTTTTCTTGTGATTCCGGCATCACCTGCAGGCAGAAAAATCCAATCTTCAGGGATTGAAAATAGTTTTCCATTTTCATCAATTAAATTACCCTTGGAGTCTTTGGTGACAATATGTATGTCTTTTTTCATGTATTGATCTTTGTTTAAATGGTCGCATGTCAATCTTCTTAATAAGAGATTGCTCTGTGAGATAAATGATTTTACATGGAGGTTTTCAAATATTCCAAAATTATTTAAATCCAGATAAGCAATGTTTTTTTCTTTAATAAAAGTGTAATTAGTGCCTGTCTATTAAGTCGGGTGTTTGGATTATAAAGTTTAAATACAAAGCGTGTAAAAAAAATCAAACCGCAGTATATAAACGTATATGTGGATCTGGATTTTGAGCAACTAACGCAGTTGTTGGACTTTATAGACGAACACTAATTAAAGAACCAGAACTCTCATACTTCATACCCTATCAAAATTTGTCCAAAGAAAGTAAAATAAGTAATTAGCTTAAAATTTTGCTTGAAATAGCTGACCGTTTTTTGTGTATGATCATTGTACAAATTGTTCATGAGGTAAATCCGGAATTTTATGTCGAACTGAGGATAATCAGGCTGATCGGCATGATGGAGTCACGCTAGTAAAGATGTTACATCAAACTTTGGGGTAGTAATACCAATTTCACTAAGAAGTTGGCGTTAAATAATTTTAGAGATATTATGTTTGTGCAAGATGCAATAATCACAAGATAATTATTGCGATAAACGAGAGCAGAGCTAAGCTTGCTTGAGCTATGCCGGGTGAAGCAATAATCCTGAAATAAATGGAGGCATAGCCATTGTTACCGCGATGTTTTGTAATGCAGTATAAATAAGTAGAGTAAAATTATTAGGATAATATTATTGGGATATTGGTATAATGTAACAGTTTTGTAACATCTCCTTAACTGAGCTGTAATATTGTCGGTGTATGTTTGCATCAGGAAAATTGTTAGGAAAATTAGAAATACATTCCGGGAGGTTGTATTTGATTAAGAATTAATATTCACACACAGGAATTAAAAAAAATGAAAAAGTTATTAATTGTCGTTATGGCATTTTTAGGATGCGGAATAATTGGGTTTTCTCAGGAAAAGAGTGAGTTTGAACCACATGGAAAACCAACGTTTAAAATCTTCACTAATTATCATAGTACGTTTACTGATGGTGATAGTTATAGTCAATTCGAACTTAATCGTGCTTACTTCGGGTACGGATATAGTTTTAGCGAAAACTGGTCTGGTAAATTGGTTTTTGATGTAGGGAATCCCAAAGCCGGAGATCATCAAATGGCTGCTTATGTTAAGAATGCATATATGACATACAAAAGCAATGGATGGACTCTTAACTTTGGTTTAATTGGAACCACATCTTTTAAAACTCAGGAAAAAGCCTGGGGGTACAGATACATAGAAAAGTCCTTTCAGGATTTAAATAAGTATACTTCAAGTGCTGATTTGGGTATAAGTGCCGCATACAAATTTAATGATATTTTAAGCGCTGATGTAGCCGTTATTAATGGTGAAGGTTACAAGAAAGTTGAAGCGGATAGTATATTTAATGTTGGTATTGGTGCTACATTAAAACCTGCTGAAGGATTAGAGTTAAGAGCATACTACGAAACAACAACAAAAGAAGATGCCGTTTACGCTCATCAGAATACATTAGCCTTATTTGCAGGATATAGCTTAGATAAATTCTCCATTGGAGCTGAATATGCTTCTCAACAGAACCATAAGAAAATGGAAGGTGCAGATATGAGCGGATATGCTGTTTACGGTACCTATAAAGTTGGTTCAAGTAAGCTTTTTGCCCGCTTCGATAATGAAAACTCAGATAATGATTGGAATACAAAGGTTGATGGTACAAGAGTAATTCTTGGAGCAGAATTCAATCCTGTAAAAGGAATTAAAATTGCACCAAACTATAAGAATTTCAATCCTAAGGCTGATGGAGCAAGAAGTATAAACTATTTCTATGTAAACTGTGAAATAAAGTTTTAAATAAAATACTTTAATTAATATAGAAAGATGAAAAAGTTATTAGTAGTAGTATTGATAGGCGCATTATTAGGTGCCTGCCAAAACGGAAGCAAAAAAAGTGCATCGGATAATACCGGAAAAGCAAGTAGTATTGCAGCCGCAGGGGCAACATTTCCAATGCCTTATTATAATATGGTTATTAAAAACTACATAAAGGAAACCGGAGTTTTAGTAACTTATGGTGGAATTGGTTCCGGAGGTGGAATTAAAAGTCTTAAGGATAAAGTAGTTGACTTTGGTGCAACAGATGCTTATTTATCTGATGAAAAATTGGCTGCAATGCCTGCTGAAGTAGTGCATATTCCAACATGTTTGGGTGCCGTAGTAATTGCTTATAACCTTCCGGGAGTTGAGGGTTTAAAACTAACCAATGAATTGTTGGAAGGTATTTTTATGGGTGATATTACTAAATGGAACGATAGTCGTATTAAAGCCAATAACGAAGGATTAGCTCTACCTGATCAGGCAATTACTTTTGTTCATCGTTCAGACGGTAGTGGAACAACCTATATTTTTAGCGACTATATGAGTAAAATAAGCACTCAATGGGCTGATAAGGTAGGAAAAGGAAAATCATTGCAGTGGCCTGTAGGTATGGGTGCAAAAGGAAATCCGGGTGTTGCAGGAACTATAAAATCAACAGCAGGAGCTATTGGTTATATTGGAAGTGAGTATGCATTTGCACAGAAAATTCCGGTAGCCTTATTACAAAATCAAAGTGGTAACTATATTGAACCAACTATTGAATCTATTAGTGCATCAGCTCAAGGCTCTTTACCTTCTGATACACGAGTAATGTTAACTAATTCTGATGATGCCAATGCCTATCCAATCAGTGGATTTACATGGTTAATTCTTTATAAAGAGCAATCTTATGATGGCCGTTCAAAAGCTCAGGCTTTAGCTACATTAGAATTTTTAGATTGGATTATCAGTGAAGATGCCCAGTCCGTTGCAACGAAAGTTAATTATGCTCCACTTCCGGAGAAAGCTGTAGCACAAGCTAAATCAATACTTCGTTCGGTAACATATAATGGTGAAGCATTATTAAAATAATTTTCATAAGGAGATTAACATTTAGCAGATCATTAAAATATACAAAAATCAGATTCAGAAAGGATCTGGTTTTTGTTGCATTTGTTACTTTCCTTGATGTATGTACTTTTTTGTATAGAATCAGATAGATCATGAGGAGCGATACCATTACTAAATACATATTACTTTTTTCATCTTTTGTAATTTTATTGATTTCTGCCGGGATGGTCTTTTCACTTTTAGGTGATGCAATTCCGGTATTTCAAAAATTTGGATGGCGCTTTATTATATCAACCGAATGGAATCCTACTGAGGGAAGGGAGAGTTATGGAGCCTTACCATTTATTGTTGGTACATTAAGTACCTCCCTGCTGGCACTTATTATATGCTTGCCAATGGCTTTTGCAACATCTTTATTCATTGCAGAATATTTCCGGAAGTCATCATTAGCTTCCATTTTAGGATCAATGGTTGATTTGTTAGCAGGTGTGCCTTCAATAGTATATGGCCTATGGGGATTTTACACTTTACGGCCCTTTATTGTTTCATTAGGATTAGATGCTCAGGGGTATGGAATTTTTACTTCAGGATTGATATTAGCCATCATGATTATTCCATATGCTACGTCATTGAGCTCTGAAATTATTTCAATGGTTCCTAATGAATTAAAGGAAGCTGCATATTCACTGGGCGCTACTCGCTATGAAGTGATATTAAGTGTAATTATACCCAATGCCAAATCTGGAATTATTGCCAGTTTTATTCTGGCCTTTGGAAGAGCCTTAGGAGAAACGATGGCTGTAACCATGCTTATCGGTAATGCCAATATTATTCCAACCGGATTATTTAGTACCGGAAATAGTATGGCCAGTGTTATTGCCAACCAGTTTGGTGAAGCCGATGGACTTAAGTTAAGTGCATTAATTGCCATTGGATTGTTATTATTTGCCATTACGGGTATCGTTAATTTTTTAGGTAAACTCGTTATTAAAAAATTATCTTAATACAGTGAGATAAAATGAGAAGTGGAAAAACAACATTGGAAATAAATGATAATACTACCTATCGCAGGTTAAAAGATAAAGTATTTTTATGGGCTGTAATTGTTGTTTCAGTAATTACAATTTCGCCTATAGTACTTATTATAGGAAAGTTAGTATTAACGGGTTTTAAGCAAATTAATCTTTCGTTTTTCACAGAGGTTACTCCCAGTACTTTTGAAGCTATGACTGCCATAGCAAACGATGAAGTGATTCCGGGAGGTATCATAAATGGTATTACGGGAACCTTGTTAATTGTTACAATAGCAGCCTTAATAGCCATACCCATTGGAATTTTAATAGGCTTGTTTCTGTATGAGAATCAGGGGAGTAGGTATTCAAATATTGTACGTAACCTTTCAGATATACTACAAGGTGTACCATCTATTGTTTTAGGCTTAATTGCTTATTTATGGGTGGTGAAAAATATAACACAAGGGTATTCTGCTATAGCCGGTAGTGTGGCATTGGGTATTATGATGCTTCCTCTGATAATCAGGTCAACAGAGGAAACGATGAAAATGATTCCCATAAGTCTGAAAGAAGCAGGGCTGGCATTGGGGGTTCCTTATTATAAAGTGATATTAAAAGTTTTAATTCCCTCTGGATTAAGTGGTTTGTCAACAGGTATTTTATTAGCTATATCCAGAATTCTGGGAGAAACGGCACCGTTGATGTTGACAACGTTGGGAAATCCAATGATAAACTGGGATGTTACCGCACCAACGAGTGCTGTGCCTCTTTTGATCTGGGATTTTTATAACGATCCAAACATGGTGAATTTAATCTGGAGTTCTTCATTATTTTTAATGGGGTTTGTGTTAACGTTGAATATTATATCTAAACGTATATCAGCCAAAAGTAAAGCGTAACAGTAAAATGAATAAAAACATAGATATATTAGATAATCCGGTTCTTTCTATTGAGAACTTGTCGATTGCTTATAATAATTCAGATAAATATGCCGTAAAGGATGTTAGTGTTGGGATTAAGAAAAATTCCATTACTGCTATTATGGGACCTTCAGGCTGTGGTAAAAGTACATTGCTGCGTGCTATCAATCGCATGCATGAATTATATCCGGATATTAAAGTGAAAGGAGATATTTTTTTAAATCAGGAGAATATCATGAAAATGTCTACTATCCATCTTCGGAGAAATATTGGAATGGTTTTTCAGCGTCCTAATCCATTTCCAACCATGAGTATATATGATAATGTGATAGCAGGATATAAATTGAATGGAATCCGGATCAAAAAGAGTGAGCGCGATGATATTGTTGAAAAATCATTAACCAATGTTGCCCTGTGGGATGAGGTAAAGGATTCCTTGCATAAAAAAGGTACATTTTTATCAGGAGGTCAGCAGCAGAGGTTATGTATCGCCCGCTCACTGGCATTTGAACCGGACGTAATTTTGTTAGATGAACCAACTTCTGCCTTGGATCCGATTGCTACATCACGTGTTGAAGACTTGTTAGTGCAGTTAAAAAAGAATTACACCATTGTATTGGTTACGCATAACATGTCGCAAGCAGCCCGTATTTCAGAATACTCCATGTTTATGTATTTAGGAGATTTAATTGAATATGGGAAAACACAAATGATGTTTACCAACCCTCGTGACAGAAAAACAGAAGAGTATTTAACCGGAAAATTCGGGTGATTCATTTAATGGTTCTGTAAAATGTTTGTGAAACCCTTGTAAATTTATAAGTAATGCTACAAAAAGATAAAGCAATAAACGATATAGAGAAAAGTTTTAAGGACTATTCTGATTTAATGATTAAACAATTGAACGAGTTGGAATCAATTGTTCAGAGTGGATTAACAACCATATCAGAACAGGATCTCAAAACAATTCAGGCAAATGAGGATAAGCTGAATAAGTTTGAAGTAAAAATTAGCGAAAAAATAATCAATACCATAGTTCTGTATCATCCTGTGGCATCAGAATTACGAAGATTAATGGCGTGTTACAGGATTGTTGTAAACATGGAGCGCATTGGTGATTTAGTAGAGGATGTTATTTGGTTTATCAGTAAAATTGAGGATACCAAATTGTATGCAGACTTATCAGATGTGATATTTAATATGATTGCTTCAAGTAACAGCATGGTTGAAAAAGCAATATTATCGTTTATTAATGATGATAAAGATTCGGCAATCTGGACCATCAAGAATGATGAGGTAATTGATCAAATGAACAAAAAGCTGATTAAAAAAGGCATCAAAAAATCAAAGCTTCAGGATGAGGCACGAATTATACTGTTGAATTTACTTGATTTTAAAAGTGTGGTATCAAAAATAGAACGAATAGGTGATCATGCCGGTCATATTGCTGAAGCCTCTATTTTTTCAAATGAGGGAGTTGATATTCGTCATAAAAATATTGATGACCAAAAGTAAAATGAGTTTTTCCTGTTATATTCGTTAAAATTTCATTTTACGATGCTTGATAAAAAACATATTTTAATTGTTGATGATGAGGAAGATCTTTGCGAGATTTTACAGTTTAATTTAGAAAGTGAAGGTTATGATACTCAAATAGCATACTCTGCAGAAGATGCATTAAAAAAAGATCTTGAATTATTTGATCTGATATTATTGGATGTAATGATGGGGAAGATGTCGGGTTTTAAACTGGCCGATATTATTCGAAAAGAGCTGAAACTGCAGGTTCCTATTATTTTCCTTACTGCAAAAAGTACAGAAAATGATTTATTAACGGGTTTTAATCTAGGGGCTGATGACTATATCATGAAACCTTATTCTTTAAAAGAACTCATTGCCAGAGTGAGGGTTTCATTAAGGCGTTCTGTTAGCTCAGAAAAAAATGAACGCGAAACTAAATCTATTCATATTGATAATATGGTTTTAGATCTTGAAAAAAAGAATCTGACCATAATTAATGAACGGATAGAGTTAACACGGAAAGAGTTTGAGATTCTGAAATTATTTTTTGAAAATCAAAAAAAAGTGTTTTCCAGAGAAGAAATATTACATAGAATATGGGGTGATGATGTAATAGTTACAGATCGAACCGTTGATGTTAATATTACACGTTTACGTAAAAAAATTAAACAATACGGTGAGTTTCTAAAAAACCGCCCGGGTTTAGGATATTATTTTGAAATTTAATTAAAAATAGCCAGGTCTATGTTGCGAAAATTCAATTATAAAAAGAAACTATTTATATACTATTTTAGTGTTTTCTTTGTTTTTTCTGCCTCATTTATATTGTATCAATACAATAGAGAAAAGCAGTTTAAAATTGTACAGCTTGAGAGTGAACTGCATTCAATGTCAGTACTTACTCATAATTTTATCAAGCAAAATAACATATTGAATAATAAGCAATATGAATTAATTGATTCTGTTATTCCAATAGTGCCCTTTCCGGATACCCGCTTAACAGTAATTGATAAAAAAGGTAAGGTATTGTACGATAGTTTTGTGCATGACTATGATGATATGGAAAATCATCTTCAACGACCTGAAATACAAAAGGCAAAATATAATGAAAATGGGATTGGTTCAAATATCAGATATTCAAAAACTACGGGCCAGGAATTCTATTATTATGCCCATTATTATAATGATCATTACGTAAGGGCTGCAGTTGTTTTTGATAGTAGAGTAAAGGACTTTTTAAAAGCTGAAAGACTATTCTTGTTTTTTATTGCATTCATTTTTGTTGTAATGTGGTTTATCCTTAATTTCGTTACAAATCGAATGAGTGAAAGTATTACTAAATTAAAGGATTTTGCAGTTAATCTTCGTCAGAACAAGCCTTTAGTTGAAGATATACATTTCCCGCAGAATGAACTGGGTGTCATTAGTAAGCAAATTGTTTCCATGTATAAAAAGCTGGAACAGACAAAAGATGCCTTAAGCCTGGAGAAAGAAAAGTTGATTAAGCACCTGTTTGTTTTAAATGAAGGAGTTGCCTTTTTCTCAAAGGATAAAAAAGCTGTATTAACAAATAGCCATTTTGTGCAATACATTAACCTTATTGCAGAAAAATCATCCATCCATCCAGAACATTTGTTTGAGGTAAAAGATTTTAAAGAGTTACAGAAGTTCATTAAAAAGCATGTTGATAAGGATAAGGGGGAAATTAGTCAGAATGATATGCCTCAGTTACAATTTTCGATACGTAAAGGGGGTAATTATTACGAAGTTAGGTGTATTGTTTTTCAGGATAAGAGTTTTGAAGTGTTTATACACGATATAACCAAACTTGAAAAACGACGGATTCTTAAGCAGCAAATGACCTCAAATATTGCGCATGAGCTTAAAACACCAGTCGCTTCAGTATTGGGGTATCTTGAGACAATTCTTAACAATCCGGAAATTGAACAAGACAAAAAGAATTATTTTATAGAAAAAGCTTACCAACAATCGATCCGGTTAACTAATTTAATTGAGGATATTGTTGTTCTCAACAAAATAGAGGAGGCTGGTGAGTATTATGAATTCGGATCTTTAGATGTTAAAGAAGTAATTCAGGAAGTTGTGGAAAATAGAGATGCTTTAATTTTACAGCAGAATGCTGAAGTTAAAATTAATGTGAAACCTAATGTGAAGATTAAAGGAAACCAGTCCTTAATAATGTCTATTTTTCAAAATTTAATTGATAACTCATTAAGCTATGCAGGAGCAAATGTGAAAATCTCCATAGACATGTATCATCAGGATGAAGAGTTTTGTTATTTTTCTGTGATTGATAATGGAGTTGGGATTCCCAAAGAACACCTTTCCCGAATTTTTGAGCGTTTCTATAGGGTTGATTCCGGCCGTTCAAGAAAAATGGGAGGTACAGGGTTAGGTCTTGCAATAGTTAAACATGCAGTACAAATCCATAACGGAGAAGTATCAGTTAAAAATGGACCGGAAGGTGGAGCTCAGTTTTATTTTACTTTACCTAAGTATACGGAGTAGTTTAAATTTTAAAAAAATATACGCATAAAAAAAGTGATAGATTGTTGTCTATCACTTTTTTTATGAAATGGTATCAATGAAATAAGTATAATCCAGATCAAATAATAAGTGTTTTTTTACTATATCCACTTAAAAGTTCATATTTTTAATTCTGAATACAATCCTCGGTAATTTTAATGATTATCATTTCCGATAGGAGAAAATTCAGCATTTTGAATATTTAAATCAAAAACTTTTGAAAGTAATACTATTAGGAACAGGAACGTCTCAGGGGGTACCCGTAATTGGCTGCGATTGTAGGGTTTGTAAGTCTGATGATAGCAAGGATGTTCGACTCAGATCATCTGTTTATGTAGAGGTGGAAGGAGTGAGGATAGTAATAGATTCCGGACCAGATTTCAGGCAACAAATGCTCAGAAGCAATATTAAAAACATTGATGGAATTATTTTTACACATGAGCATAAAGATCATGTTGCAGGTTTAGATGATGTAAGAGCGTTTAACTGGATAAACAAAGCACCTGTTAATGTTTATGCTGAAAGCAGGGTGATTGAAGCTTTAAAAAGAGAATTTTACTATGCCTTTGTGCCGGATCCTTACCCGGGTGTACCTAAGTTAACTATGAATATGATAGATGAAACACCTTTTGAAATAAAGGGAGTTCAAATTCAACCTGTTAGAGGTAAGCATATGGATTTACCTGTTCTGGGATTCAGAATTAAGGATTTTACTTATTTGACTGATTTTAACTTCATTACAGATCAGGAGCTTGATAAAGTAAAGGGATCAGAATATGTAATTATTAATGGATTGAGAAAAGAGAAGCACGTTTCTCATTATACCATTTCTGAAGCAGTGGAGATATTAAATAAAATTAATCCCTCAAAAGGTTTTATCACACATGTTTCTCATCAATTAGGATTGTATAAAGAAGAGAATATTTTATTGCCTGAACATATTCAATTGGCATATGATCAATTGACATTTAATTGCTAAATCATAAATAAAACATCATTTGCATGTGAATCAGGTTAACTTATATGAGTTTGATTATCATGCAAATGATTGTTGTTTTGGTGATCTGCCTTGTATGTTTTTAAGTGTTTAGTTCAATTGTTATTTTAAAGTTCAATTAATGAGTGGCTTAGCTTAGTTGGTAACAACGAACCCAATCAATGTCCATTGAAATTGGTAGGCTGTCCGGATTTGGGTTTTCAGTAAAGTGTGTACTTAGTGAAATATACATCGGCACTTGTGGAATATTTTCATTCTGTACATGAACAGTGACCCCATTGATTTTCCATTCTAATTTATTTTTAGACCATTCCAATGAATAAATATAGAAGTTAGATGAAGAACCCGGGAGACTTACTTTTTGGGTTTTTTGTGAGATTCCTTTATCATTGTTTGTAGAAAAATTGCCAGCTTCTATTTTATTTTTCCCCTTTTCAAGGCTTTTCATAATATTTACCTGTGGTGTTACCTGTTCAGCCAACAACCAGAATGTGTGGGCTGCAGGTGTTGTATGGTCATACCTTATTTTAGCTTCAAATCTTCCATATTTTTGTCTGAAACTTTGTCCTGTACTAATGATTCCTGAAGAGTATTCAAAATCAGTTGGCACAAAACCAAATTTAGGATCCCATACTTTTCCGTGACAATTATCATTTTTAGAGATTATTCTGGCACAACTATCTCTTAATTCAATATTTTCATGTTTAAAGAATTGTTTTTCATTAGCTTGTACGTAATTATCGTTTAGTAAAGCTTTTCCCCAATAATAACCGGTTATCCATACAGAATCGTCAAGTTTTGTGGCATTGAAATCATCTTCAAAGGTCAGTTTCCACTTATTTAACTCATGAAAACGGTTACTTTTTTTTACTTTTAAATACCATAACACATCCACACTTTTGGCCAAAGCCTTAAATTCTTCCTGTAATTGATATTCTTTTGATTTTTTGTATCTATTTCTATCGGTTATTTCCGATTTAATTTTGATGTATTCTTCTGATTCAACGAATTTTTTTAACTCAAGGTATTTCTGAATTTCATTTGTCTTATGTAATTCTTCTGCCTTTTCAGTGATGTTTTTCTTAAGGTATTTATTATAATGCTTAACATTTTTAGACCTTCGGTATTCTTTGAATTTTCTATATTGAGCGTGCGCCTCCGTATTTCTGAATTTTTCAGTTTTTATCTGTCGAACTTTCTTTTCAAAGTCCCCCGAATGAACAAGTGTATCCAACTCTGAATATCTTAAAATAGATTCTGATTTCTCTAATTTTTGAAATCTTTCAAAATCTTCTAAAAGTTTGTTATACTCATTTTCATATTTTTCTGTTTTAGGAAACTTACTTCCGAAAATCTTTCCCAATAGATGTGTCATGTTATAATATTTTATTTTGCAATTGTGTTGTGTACGCAAAAATGATCAAATGGTTTAAAAAATAGCTTATGTGCATTAATTTATTCATTGTAATTTATTCATCACAAGATACAATTTTGATTGAAAATATAGTGAACCAACGAATACTTTTAATGGTGTATACCTTTTTTACAAGATGATATTAGCGATGTTTGCTTTTATTTTTTTCTAATTCATTATGCTTCATTTATTTCGATAATCAATAAACAAAAAAATACAATTTCATGTATTTTTTTTGTCTGAATGTGCATGAACAAAGGATAATTTTTATATTTTTGCCACGCAATTGCGAAAATAGCTCAGTTGGTAGAGCACGACCTTGCCAAGGTCGGGGTCGCGGGTTCGAGTCCCGTTTTTCGCTCAGAGAAAATTTATGTTGATTATAAATAAAAACGAGGTTACTCGTTTTTATTGTTTATGCCCAGGTGGTGAAATTGGTAGACACGCTAGCTTGAGGGGCTAGTGCTCGTTAGGGCGTGCAGGTTCAAGTCCTGTCTTGGGCACAAATAGAAACTCCCGGTTGATATATTCAGCCGGGAGTTTTTTTGTTTAGGAACTTGTTGAAATACAGCTGTTAGAATTTGTAAAATGTTCTTTGTGGAACAAAATAATGCATAATTAGAACAAATAATATTGCATGCAGAACAAATAATTGTATATTTGTACAAAATATATGCAATATGCACACTGAGATTATTAAAATAATAGAAGCTGGACTAAAGAAAGACCCTAAGAAGGTTTCTCAATATACTGACCTCTTAATTAAGAAGCTTAATAAAGAAGGTGAGGTTCAGTTTGCAGATAGATTAAAAAGAACATTGTCCTTAAACTCTGATTCTTTTGCTAGCATGGCCACGTTGGACGAAATAACCGCTCAGGCTCCTGTTGATAATGAATCAAGAATCAGTATGGTCGAGGTTGGTAATCCATCTCAAAAATCAAAAATCATTATAGATAAATCCATTGAAGAAGCATTAACCACTTTTATTAAAAAAGTAAATAATAAAGATGAATTGGAAAAGGCGGGTGTACAAATTAATCTGTCTCTAATGCTTTATGGACCTCCGGGATGTGGAAAAACAACATTAGCAAATTACATTGCAAAAGAAACAGGCCTTCCTCTGGTTACAGCTCGATTGGATACACTAGTGTCTTCTTTATTAGGCAGTACGGCGAAAAATATTAGAAAAGTATTTGATTTTGCTAATAATAAGCCATGCATTCTTTTCATTGATGAATTTGATGCAATAGCGAAAGCTAGGGATGATGAGCATGAACATGGAGAGTTGAAACGAGTTATCAACAGTCTTTTGCAAAGTATTGACCAGTTTAATAATGTGCTTATAACAGCAACTAATCATAGTAATATTCTGGATAGTGCAGTTTGGAGAAGATTCGATACAGTAATTGAGGTTAATAGACCTACTACATCTGAATTTACAGAAGGATTAATTGACTCATTTACGGAGAATTTTAAGTTAGACTTTCAAGATGATAAAAAGCGAAAGGAAAAACTATTAGCTGTTTTATCCACAAGTTCACCATCGGAGATTAAAACAGTTTGCTCAAATGCAATTACTAGTTCAATTATAAACAAAGAAAAATCAGTAAAGTATATAGAGTTTTTAAAGGAGGCTTTTAAACATAGGAATCATGGTAAAGTGTCTGATGAAGAACTAATGTACTTTTTAAATGAGAATCTTATTACTCAGGTTGAGATATCGGAATACACAGGTGCATCACTACGAAAGGTAAAAGAAATAATTGCGAAATTTAAAGAAAAGGAATAATGGATAGCAAAAAATATTTACCAATTAAGATTGTTGAAAAGCGTAAAGAAATTGACGATTCTTTAA
This sequence comes from Marinilabiliaceae bacterium, assembly GCA_050296935.1. Lineage (GTDB taxonomy): Bacteria > Bacteroidota > Bacteroidia > Bacteroidales > Marinilabiliaceae > Saccharicrinis. The sequence continues at coordinate 23,728 of JBNKRV010000091.1, forward strand.
CAGAAGGTGGCGGAGGTAATGAGCCTGCATGGATGCTAAATGTCCCATTCGAAAAGAGGGCTGGAATGATACGAAAGACTCTTGGTGAAGCAAGTGTTGAATTGAATAATAGACTAGAGGATAATGTGTTTATTCCAGTAACATTGGAATTCAAATTAGATGAACGTACAACTGCCAAAGCTCATCGATCATCTATTAGAAAGATGGTGGATGTAAATAATAAAAATAACCTAATAGGATATTTTGACGAATCATCTTTACTTATTAAGGTCGATGATAGAAACGACTTAAGTGCGATAGAAGAGAACTTATCCGATATTCAGAAGAATAGTCATGGGTTGGCTTCTGTAATTGAGACAAACTTATACAAGCCTAAAGTATACGTTGAGAATAATGATATTCTTAAGGTAAAGCTAATAGACTACCAAGATTTTGAGTTGAATAAGATTGTGCATAGAGCTTTTTTGAAGAGGTGTAAGGAAGTGGATATTAATGTTGAGAGTACAAAGTATTCTGATGATTTAATTATTTATAAAATTCCATATCGGAAAGAATCAATGCCGGTTCTTCAAGAATTTGAAGGGCTAAGTTCAATTGAGGACATGCCAACGTACAGTATTACTTTTGATGTTGCATCAGAAGAAAATGAAGAACAAGTTGAGTTGTTGAAACCAGAAGAGCATAGAAATTACCCAACTGTCGGTGTACTCGATTCGGGAATTGCAAGCAATAAATACTTATCGCCTTGGTTATTAGGAGATAAACATACGAATTATATAGAGGAAGACATTGATGCTGTTCACGGAACTGCTGTAGCAAGTGTTATGGTTTATGGTGATAAATTAGAAAATAAAAATTACACGAATTCTGAGGGGTGTTACCTTTTTGATGCTACCATTGTTCCAAAGCAAGAGTTATTAAATACAGTAACAGAGTTTGAGTTAAGAGAAAATATAAGTGAGGCGATTAGAAATAATCCCGAAATAAAAATATGGAATCTCTGTGTTGGGTGGAGTAAGGAGATAAACGCTCATAAAGTTTCTGATTTTGGTGCTGCATTAGATTACCTTCAGGACGAGTATAATGTAATTATTTGTACATCGATTGGCAATTGTAAGAACTTTACAATTACGAAAGCAAAAGGGAAAATTCAGGAATCTGCGGATTCAGTCAGAGCTCTTGCAATTGGTTCAATTGCACACAAACAAGGTCAAAATGACTTATCAAAAGAACACGAACCATCACCGTTCAGTAGAATTGGTCTCGGGCCCTTTAATTTAGTAAAACCTGAACTAACACACTATGGAGGCAACGCAGGGGTAAATCAGGATGGTAGTAGCACTTTTTCAGGAGTAAAAACAATTGGTATAAATGACGAGATTCAGCAAAAGGCAGGAACGAGTTTTTCAACACCTCGAGTTACATCTATAATTGCAGGATTACACAATGAAATGGCAGAACAATTTGACCCGATCTTATTAAAAGCTTTGATGATACATTCAGCAAAGTACCCATCAACAAATTATGATTTCGATGAGCGCTTAAAACAAATGGGATTTGGTGTGCCTTCTAATATTAATGATATATTGTATAATTCTGAAAATGAGATTACTCTAGTGGTTAGGGACACTCTTGAAAAAGGGAGGTTTATTGAAATATTAGACTTCCCATATCCTGATGATATGATAGAAGGAAACTACTATTATGGAGAAATAACGGCCACCCTTGTAAGTGCTCCTGATTTGGTTCTTTCTCAAGGAGATGAATATTGTCAATCAAATATTGATGTTTATTTTGGAACATATAATGACAAGGTAGAAAGAGCAGGTAGGACAGTTCGCAACTCAATAGGTAAAGATGATATGGCCAAAAATCTTTTTGCTCCCGGAATATACAGCAAAACTGAAATGAAGAAAAATGCAGAATTCAGTGGAGAAAGAATTTTAAAAAGTTATCATCAGAAATATCAACCTGTTAAAAAGTGGTCAATTAATTTAGATGAAATTACCGAAAGTAATAAGATAAAATATATCGAGTATCCTAAAAGATGGTTCTTGAAGATTGAAGGTTTATATAGGGATCATATTGAAAAAACAAAGGAAAATTTGAATACTGAATTTTGCTTGATAATAACAATAAAGGATACTAAAAATAGAACTAAAGTTTATGATAATATAACAGCGGGATTAGAGGCAAATAATTTTGTTCAAAGTAATATTAAAATTAAATCGGATATTCAACTTAAAAATTAATAATGGAAATATAGACGCCAAATAAATAAAAAAGCCCAGTTGAAAACTGAGCTGTATTTTTTTAAGAAAGTGTGTCTTTCTTTTTATGTGAGACTTCAAAGATAAGACCTTTCCAAAGAAAATGCAAATTCAAGTTATTTAACTGTTCAGTTTACCAATAGCTTAATGGTAAATATATGGAGCTTTTTTATCCTCAATAAACGTTTCTGTTCTGGTGAGGGGAATAGAATTAAGCACATATTATAAATATCTTAAATAATTTGGAAATGAAAGATTCATATACATTAATTGTAAATGGTCGTGAAAAAGAATGGAACGATAAGACCATTTCATTTGAGCAAGTTGTAGAACTTGCATTTGGTACAATCCAAAACAATGGTAGAACTGCTTACACTGTGACTTATACCAGAGGTAATAATGACAAACCTCAAGGTTCTATGGTTGCAGGTGATGTCGTAAAAGTCAAACACAATATGATTTTCAATGTCACAGCTACTGATAAGTCGTAATGCAGACCTAAAACGTCTTAGAGACGAAGGGTATAAAATTGAAGTTAATGGTGGGCATTTATTTGCCCACCATATACCTTATGTGAATTCCAAGAGTGAAGTAAAGTTCGGTGTGTTAATATCACCATTAACAATGAGCGGTACATCAACTGCTACGCCGAATAACCATGTTATATTATTTAGTGGTGAGTACCCTTGTGATAAAAATGGAAATCCAATTGAGCAAATTAGGCACACAACTAACAGTACTTTATTTGGAAATTCAATACAGGCTAACTTCTCTTTTTCAAATAAACCTCCTAATGGATATTCGGATTTTTATGAGAAGGTAAAAAGGTATGCGGAGATTATTTCTGCACCAGCAAAATCAATGAAGAGTAATGTAACTGAAAAGCCTTTTTTACCAATTGTTGATAATGAACTTGAAAGTAGGTTTCACTATTTAGATACTAATTCTAGTAGAGCCAACATTGACTTCATTAACGACAAACTAATATCTCAGAAAATTGCTATTGCAGGTTTAGGTGGAACAGGAGCATATATTTTGGATTTGGTTTCTAAAACAAATGTTCGAGAGATTCATATTTATGATGGAGATATTTTTTTTAATCACAATGCATTTCGGTCTCCGGGTGCAGCTAGTATACAGGATTTAGAGAATCAACCTAGTAAAGTTGATTATTACCAGAATAAGTATTCTTTAATGCGTAAAGGTATAGTTAGTCACAACTATTATTTGCATGAAGGAAATTATGAAGAACTATCGAGCTTTGACTTTGTGTTTGTCTGCATCGATGATAATAAGGTAAGGAAATCACTAATTGATTATTTGATTGCCCACAAAATATCTCTTATTGATGTAGGATTAGGTGTTAATGTAATTGACGACAAGCTTATCGGCCAAGTCAGAATAACTTCAGCTAATACACAAAAGAATAATCACTTAGGCAAATATATTCCATCAGGTGAGGATGTTGATAACGATTATGTGACCAATATTCAAATTGCAGAACTTAATTCTTTGAATGCGGTTCTCGCTGTTCTAAAATGGAAAAAGATGTCTGGTTTTTATCAGGATTTAGAGCAAGAATTTCATTCAATATATTCAATCAATAATTCTTACTTGAACAATGAGGGAAAAGTCGAAATTTAAGTTTGTTGAAACAATTCCTGATTTTCTTGAAGAGAATGTAGTATATATTACAACTCATTATAACACAGCCGTACATAAATGTATGTGCGGCTGTGGCAATGAGGTTGTCACGCCAATTACCCCGCACGATTGGGAATTAATCTATAATGGGGAAAGTATTACCTTATATCCCTCAATTGGCAATTGGAATTTTGATTGCAAATCTCACTACTGGATAAGGAGCAGTGAAATTGTTTGGGCTGAAAAATGGTCAAAAGACCGAATTGATTTTAATCGTATGCTAGATAAATCTAATAAAGACGAATACTATAATACCAAAAAGAAAAAGAACTCGGTATGGAAGCAATTGCTTTCCTTTTTGAACCTATACTAATAGTGGTTGAGAAGAATTGAATAGCTTCAATTCTTCTCAACCACCCCTTTAAAAATTTTGAATTCTGTCCCTTTTGTGAAATAATATGGTAGTAATGAATTCGTGCGTTTTTGATAGCATTGAATAAAAATTCCGGGTGACAGGAGTTAATTGCTTTGATAGTGTTTTTACCAATTATTCCATCGAGTTTAAGTTCACAATCAAAGAAGCGATTTAATATCTTTTGAACGTCACAACTACCCCAGTAACCACTATTGACACACCAATCAAAAATGATTTCTTGTAACGAGCCGGAGTTAATGCTTCCGGTTTTGTATTTATCGTAGAAGGTTTGTTTATAGAATTCTTTAACCAAGGAGGTCAGTTCCGGAATATCAATTTTTGCATTGCGTTTTAGCTTCCCAAAAGTCAGTTTGTAGCCATCAATTATTTGCCAACCTTCCCAATCGGGATGCAAGTTCCGGGCAACACCCATATAGGTTTCACCTCCTTCTAATTTTCAATGCATGTATTACGGTAATAGTAGAAGGCAGAAATGATAGACTTATAAAAGGAATGTTGTATGTCATATAACTAATTCATTGCGGACGTAAATGCGGACTAATGCTGTATGTAGTAGATTATGAGAATATAGGATAGTCCCGCCCTGAGCACATAAAAACTCCCGCCTGATTAATTCGGTCGGGAGTTTTATTTCGTATGAGTATTCTATAAATATATTAAATAGAATAAGGTTTCATTGATTTTTAGTTTTCTAATTAATCAATTATATAACATTTCTGAAGAATATTACTCTATTCAGCATCTCTAACCAGACGAACATAATTGTATACTCGTCTCACATCTCCTTGTGGGCCAAAGTAAGATGGCTCTCCGGTTTTGGAGTCTGTTCTCTGGCAACCGGCACCATGTACGTCAATATAGTTACCATCCATATAGCCTAGAGCCCTGCCAAAATAAACAACAATTGCATCAGAGCCAGGATTGAATGATGTTGAACTCCAAAATGCAGGATAATCGGATTCATTTGCTTCATTTATGATTTCTGTGATCTCAAAAAGTGGATTAATGGCTGCCGAGTTTGTTGCATCAGGGCAACGGGTATAATCAACAATAGATTGCAATTCTTTTGCATCTGGCAAGCGCCAATCTGAGTAACCTGCATATTCTATAGTTTCACTAAAATTTAATGCTTCCTGCCAATTTAATGAACCGTCATTTTTAGTATACTCCGAAATATTACTTTTAAAGTTCTCATTTCCACTGTCAAATTCACTCCACATTAGCCCCGTAGCATTATCAGTTATAGTTCCATCGTTGTTATTTACAAAGTTGTTTATACCATAGCTAGAATTGCCTCTAACAAACCTGCACGGAAAATTGGAGTTTGACGGATTACCTTTTTGCGGATATGCTTTAATTCTTCCATCGGCAAGGTTTAAGCCAAAAAATGTTTCTGTGTTATTTAGTGCCACACCATTATAAGTGGTCTGACTAATAAACTGTACATCAATGTACCTTCCAGTTGTCGAATAGGAAAAATCAAAATAATCAGTATTCAGGAATGGAACAGCATCAGAAGGTGCATCAGCCGAAGCAGGGTTGCCAGTACCTTGATGACCTGAAAAATACACCAATGAATATAATTCTTTGATGGTTGGAACACGCCAATCTGTATACCCACCTGTAGATGCGCTACTAGCATTACTCATAGCATCAGACCAGTCCATGTACGATACTCCTTTTTCCCACATTAAGCCGGTTACCATATCGGTTATAGTTCCATCGTTATTATCCACATATTTTGGAGTATTTCCATTGTATTGTGCATCTTGGCCAAAAAAATCTCCTCCTAAAGCCGGCTCCGAAATTAAAGAAGAATTATTATAAAAATCCTTCTGATTAGTACTAACAATTGGGTAATTCGAAATGTCTGGCAGGTTATCCTTCTTTTCAATTTGTCCTTCTTCTTTCTCGCAAGCCAATAATGCGATCAGCACAATAGTCGCTCCGAATATCAATGTCTTTTTTCTATTTTTTAACATGTTTTTCTCCTTTTTAATTAGAATTCTTTATAAATCAATACTGTGCAATCAGTTTTCTCATTTACTAGTATATCACCATCTTCTTTGTATTTACTTTCTGCCCATCAACCAGAAGTGTGTAAAAATAGCTGCCAGTCCGCAACTCTCCGTCTGCTATTTCAAGATAGTTCATTCCTAATTGTTCCAATTCAACTGATTTATACAAACGACCAGTTACATCGTATACCCGGATTGTAGCTAAACTCACATTTTCAGGTACATAATAACCAATTCGGGTTGCCCCGTTGGAAGGGTTAGGAGCATTTTGAAATAAATCTGCATTGGTTGTTGACTTATTGAGTATCATGCTTGTAGGTACTCCTTCATGATATGTTTGCAACAAAGCAACATCTGCTTGCAGAGATTCTATTTGACTTGCCTGCGTGGCTATTAATTCATCCTGGGCATCCAGACGGGAGTAAACATCTTCTAACAATGAGCTTAAATCAACAGCATTACCATCTTCAATACTTAAGGTAGTTCCGGCTAACGATAAAGTTTGGTCATCGGTATCAATACCAGATAGGGAACCTAAATTGACCGTATTACCACCTGAGATACTTAATTCAGTGCCAGAAAGTGCTAAAGTTTGCTCATCTGTATTGGCTTCGTAACCATCCTGTAGGATAGAAAGATCAATTGTACTTCCGTTGTCTATCGAAAGGTTTGTGCCCGATAATGAGATATCCTGAGCATCGGTATTGTCCAGATAGCTGCTTAAATCGATGGTGTTTGTTCCTCCGGAAATACTCAAAACATCAGAAGCAAAAGATAACTCCTGGTTATCGGTATTGGCTTCGTAACCGTCTTGTAAACTGCTTACATCAAGTGTATTTCCACCAGAGATGCTTAAATCAGTTCCTGAAAGGGATAATGTTTGGGCATCGGTATTGGCTTCGTATCCATCCTGCAGGGTAGAAAGATCAATTGTACTTCCGTTGTCTATCGAAAGGTTTGTGCCCGATAATGAGATATCCTGAGCATCAGTATTATCTAAATATGCAGAAAGATCAACCGTATTTGTTCCGCCAGAAATACTTAATACATCAGCTGATACAGATAGTTCCTGATTGTCAGTATTAGCTTCGTAACCATCTTGTAATAAACTGATATCAATAGTATTACCTCCTGAAATAGTTAAGTCTGTTCCTGATAAACTTAAGGTTTGCTCATCGGTATTATCCAGGTAACTGCTTAGGTCTACTGAATTTCCATCTTCTATGGTTAATGTATTTGTTATTAACGATAAAGTTTGATCATCCGTTCCTGTGCCATCCATTAGTGATGATAAATCCACGGAATTACCATTGTCAATGCTTAATGAATTTCCTGAAAAAATTAAGTTTTGTGCATCCGTATTATCATAATAAGCTCCTAAATAAATGGAGTTTCCATTGGAAATGTATAAGGTATCGTTTGAATGAGATAGGCTTTGTTCGTCAGTATTGTCTAAATAGCCTGATAAATCGATGGTATTTGTTCCCCCGGATATACTTAATATATCTGTTGAAAGCGATAATTCTTGTTCATCCGTGTTGTCTAAATATTCGCTTAAACCTACATGGTTTCCATCGGAAATATAAAGGGTATCATCCAGTATACTTAATTCTTGCAGACCAGAAATATTCCATGTTGTACCATCCCATATTTTTAACTGATTATTTACACTATCGTAAATCATCATCCCCTCATCGGTTTCTGCTAATGAACTTTCAAAGCTTGTAATTTCAGTATCTGATAGGCGATTTATTAAAAAACCTTTATCTGTTTCTGAAAGATCGATACTTGCATTTAAGTTTGGTTTTGTAGTTCCAATACCAAGTGTCATTCTATCCGTACTGGTTAAACCACCAATTATAAAGCTATTGCTTGTGTCGGCTACGGCACCATATCCCAAGGCAGCTGAATAATTACTATTGGCTACAGCTTCATAACCAAGAGCTAAAGAATAGTTATTGTTGGCTTCAGCAGAATGACCAATTGCAATAGCATAATCAGTGGCTGTTGCCTGTGAGCCTATTGCCACACTTGAGGTATCACCAATGGCTAGCGCTCCCATAACAGTAGCATTGTGGTAGGCAGTTGCTTGCGAACCCATTAATGTGGTTTTATCTCCAGAAACAACCGCTTCGTAACCTGCAGCAGTAACATCATCGTGCCCATTGCTAATATCTAAATTATAACCAATTGCTATACTACGCGATCCCTGATTATCGGCGTCATATCCTAATGAAATACTGTAGTCTTTACGGGTGTATGCATATGCGCCTAAGGCAATAGAGCCATTTGAGCCCGTATATCCTCCATATCCGGTTTCTGCTTTGAAGCCAATCATGGTATTGTAGTTATTTTCACTATCACCGTAACTATTTAAATCGGCGTACGCTCCTAAAGCAACATTTCCTGTACCTTCACGGTTGGTATAACCCGCTTTCAGCCCCACATAGGTATTATAATTTGCATCATTGGTATTATTGGTTCGGTTATTATCCCAGCCGGCTTGTACACCTACAAAGGTGTTTCCATCGGCGTGTTCTGTACAGGCTCCAGCTCCTTGACCAATCATCGTGTTTAAATAACCTTCACCAATATCGACCCCTGCGGAATCACCTAGGCAAGTGTTTCTATATCCAGTAGTTAAATCATATCCTGCTCCTGCTCCAACCACAGTATTTCTGTAGCCTGATTTTAACGAATACCCAGCGGATGCACCTATAGCGGTATTATCAGAGCCCGTAGCCGGATTAGAAGTGGTTTCTGAACTGAATTCTACAGATGATGCAGTTCCAGCACCAGCACCATTGCCAACAAAGGTATTATCATCACCGGTGGTGGCTCTTAATCCAGCATCAATACCAATATAGGTGTTATCTTTTCCAGTTGTGTTATTAAAACCGGCACCATGTCCAAAAAAGGCGTTGTCATTACCTGATGTATTATAAAACCCAGTGCGAAAACCAAAAAAAGCATTATCGCCACCAGTATTGTTATACCCTGCCTGGTAACCAAAAAATGATAGTTCTGTAGCTGTTGAATTGAGAAAACCTGCCTGATAGCCAAATAAAGAATTGCCATGACCTGTCGTAATTGAATAACCTGCCGAGTCACCCACAGCAACATTGTAATCGCCTGATGAGCGGTTTTCTAGAGCTGCGGTTCCCGCTTTGTATTCACCTGTTTGCGAAAAAACAACATTGGATATAAGCAGTACGCTAAAAAGTATTAATTGATTCTTCATCCTTGTCTCTTTTTATTTATTTGATATTATTAGTTTAAAGTTTCTGGAAGCATTTTTATGCTGTATTTGAATAAAATACATACCAGGTTTAAACTCCGAAACATCTACCTTATGATTGGGGTTTAGCTTGTTTTGGTAGATCTGATTTCCGTTAATATCATAAATGCTAACCTTTGTATTTGAGGTGTTTATTTCTTCAACTCCCCTGATATAAATAAACTCACTTGCCGGATTTGGAGCAATGGTTATACCCCAATCAGAAATTGTTTCAGTTCCGGTGCTGACATCAACTATTACCTGGAACGAACAGGTATTAATATTTCCTGCAATATCGGTAGCGAACCAGGTAATGGTATTTGTGCCTTTTGGCAATTCGGCACCATCAAGGGTTTCGGCATTGTTAAAGTCGTTATATATTGAAGCAATTCCGCAATTGTCCAGAATATCCTTTGGATCCAATTCGGTTCCACTTACAAGATAGAAGTTGTTACTGTTTACTAATTTGGTAACATCCTCAATGCAGACAATAGTTGGCGCATGCGTATCTTCTATCACAATATTTTGTGTTTGTGTACTTATATTTCCATTTCCATCATCATACGTCCAGGTTACAACAGTGGTTCCTTGTTCGGTTATTGGCAAGCTGATGTTATGTGTACCAGTTATTTCTCCGGTGCAATTATCAATAGCTTTTGGGGAAATCAGACTTGATATTTCACATTCATCCTTTACATCCGGCAGGGATGTAATTGTAGCCAGAGGCGCTGTAACATCATCAATAATTACATTTTGAGTTTGGGTAGCAGAATTTCCACTACCATCGGTGTACGTCCATGTAATTGTGGTTGAACTTGAAATAGGTAAAGTAGCATCGTGTGTTCCTGTAATGGTTCCCTCGCAATTATCGGTTGCTGTTGGAGCGGTAAGTTCCGTTACTTCACATTCTGCGGTTACATCGCTTAACGTTGTTACATCTGCAACCGGAGCGGTAACATCATCAATAACTACATTTTGAGTTTGGGTAGCAGAATTTCCACTACCATCAGTGTAAGTCCAGGTTATTGTAGTTGAATTGGTAATTGGCAATGTTGCATTGTGTGTTCCTGTAATGGTTCCCTCGCAATTATCAGTTGCTGTTGGAGCGGTAAGTTCCGTTACTTCACATTCTGCTGTTACATCACTTAATGTTGTTACATCTGCAACCGGAGCAGTTACATCTTCTATCACCACATTTTGAGTTTGTGTGCTTGTGTTTCCATGTCCATCATCGTATGTCCAGGTTACAACTGTTGTTCCCTGAGTGGTTATTGGTAATGTAGCATCGTGCGTACCGGTAATACTTCCAATGCAATCTGTAGCAGTTGGAGGAGTTAAACTGGTAACTTCGCATTCCGCTTCAATATCATCTAATATTGCCATATCGGGTTCCGGAGCATCGGTTTCAAGGCCATTGTCATCAATTGACCAGCCATAAGTAATGGTTAAGGTATCATGCGCTGCTGCTCCTTTACAGTAGCTTGCCGGAACTGTACCTAAATAAATTCCCGGATAAACATCTTGTGCGGCCCAACCAATCAAAGTGGAGTCGTAATTTGTTAAAGAAATACCAGAATTTTTAAACATGTCATTCATGTTTGAAACACCATTAATACCTGTTATATCCCAAGCGCCTAAATTTTGATCGAATGAGGCTGCCTCATCAAATATTTGGTTCATTACTTTTACATTGCCAACATTCCAGTTGCCAATGTTTTGGTTGAAGGCTGTTGCTCCATAAAACATGACAGAGGTATACTGAACATTGCTGACATCCCACGCGCCGATATCCTGATTAAAGGAAGTGGCACCATAGAACATACCCGACATAGCGAATGCACTATCTAACTTCCAATTACTAATATCCTGATTAAAGGCAGAGGCATTTCTAAACATGCCGGACATATCGGTCACATAACTAACATCCCAATTTCCTATATTTTGATTAAACGAGCTGGCTTTATTAAACATATCCTCCATGCTGGTTACCTTGCTAACATCCCAATTACTAATATCCTGATTAAAAGCCTTGTTTTCTTGAAACAGACGGCGCATGTTGGTAACGTTACTAACATTCCACGAAGAGATATCTCCATTAAACAAAGTATCATAAGAAAACATTTCGCTCATATCGGTTACAGCAGACAAATCAGGAGCGTCTGTTGCATTGTATTCCATATTTGAACATCCCTTAAATGCTTTGGCCATACTCTCCCAGTTAATTGAGCCCCATTGGTCTATGGATATAAGTTTATCCTTGTCGCCTTCCAAATTAAAATAAATAGCAGGGAAGGTTCCCCTTATTTGAATGGTGTAAGTTCCGCCAGTGCCATAATCATGGTCAATATTGCCTGTAACACCTAGCGTATCAAAAACACCATCGTTGTCCCAGTCAACATCATAATGGTACGTATACCCTTCGCTGGTTGGTATAATAATATCGGCATCATTTGCATCGGAGATATCTGTTTTCCAGGTTGTAACAAAATAATCGGTGTCTTCACAAGATTGTCCATCATCGGAAATGGTCCAGTTATAGGTGTTTTTAAGTATATCGCGCCAATAACCTGAATTACAATAAGTGGCAGGTACATAACCCAGGTTTATATTGTTTATAACAGTCTGTTGTGCCCATCCTTTTAATGTAGCATCGTAATTTGCAGTTGATAGGTTTGTACTTATAAATATGTTTTGCATTTTGTTTGTACTGGTTATTCCGCTAAGATTCCAGTCGCCCAGGCTTTGGTCAAATTCATAGGCATCCATGAACATGGCTCTCATATCCGATACTTTTTCAACATTCCAATTTGAAAGATCCTGGTTAAATGAGTAGGCTGTTTGAAACATGCGGTTCATAGTGGTTACACTATCAACCTTCCATCCTGAAATATCCTGATCAAACTTATACGCTTCGTTAAACATATAAGCCATGTTAGTAACCTTACTTACATCCCAGCTGGATAGGTCCTGATCGAAAGAGAAGTTGCTAGAAAACATGTCATTCATTTTGGTGACATTGCCCACATTCCAGCCTGCCAAGGGCTGATTAAACAAAAACGCCCCGGCAAACATACCTGTCATACTAGTAACATTGCTTACATCCCAACTGTTTAAAGGCTGATTGAAGTTTGTGGCACTGGCAAACATGTGATCCATATTGGTTACTGATGAAACATCCCAATTACTTATGTCAGAATTAAAAGTAGTTGCCCATAAAAACATGTCACTCATATCGGTAACTTTAGAAACATCCCAGCTGCTTAAATCTGCGTTTAAGCTATCGCAATTAGCAAAAGCATATGACATATTTATAACCTCTCCTAAATCAGGGGTATCTGAAGCAGTAATGTTAAAATTTTCGCAACCAGCAAAAGCCAGGTTCATATCCTGCCATTGAATGGTTCCCCATTGATTAACAGCCACAAGTTTGGCTGCTTCAGCGTCATTATTAAACATAAAGGCCGGAAAAGTTCCTCGTATCTGAATAGTATAGGTTCCAACACTATCAAATTTATAGGAGAAGTCACCTGTTATTCCCAGCGTATCAAAAACGCCATCGTTATCCAAGTCAATATCGTAATTGTAAGCATACGAGCTATTTGTTAAAATTGAAATGGTAGAATCACTCACGGTTTCCGGATCGGTGTACCAGGTTGTTATTAAATAATCGGAATTCTCACATGATTGTCCGTTGTCATTAATTGTCCAACCATAATTTATAGTTAAAGTATCCTTGGCCAAAGCCGATTGGCAGTAACTACTATTTACTGTTCCAAGGTCTATGCCTGAGAATACGTTTTGCGTTGCCCAACCTTTTAATGTAGCATCATAGTTCGAAGTTGAAAGATTGGCTCCATTGAACATGTCTTTCATAAATGTATACCAGGTTATTTTTGTAATATCCCAATCGCCAAGATTTTGGTTAAATGCCGAGGCTCCCTTAAACATGTTTTCAAAGCCATTAACATTACTTACATTCCATCCAGAAATATTCTGGTTGAAGGAAGTGGCATTCATAAACATTTCAAACATTGATGTTACAGATGATACATTCCAGGATGAAATATCCTGGTTAAAGGAGGTTGCACCAGCAAACATTAAGTCCGTTCTTTCAGCGCTACTTAAGTCCCAGGCAGAGATATCCTGATTAAATTCGGTGGCATTTCTAAACATACCATACAAATCAGTTGCAGTGCCAACATTCCATCCTGATATATCCTGATTAAATTCTGCTGCGCCATAAAACATATGACTTAAGTTATTGGCACTACTTACATTCCATCCAGAAATATCTTCGTTAAATGGTGAATCTCCAAACATGTATTCAAAAGTGGCTATGGTGCTCACATCCCAGGAACCAATGCTGGAGTTAAATCCGCCCACAAAAGCAAACATACTTTCTAAACTAGTGGTTCCTGATAAATCGGGCACATCGCTTGCATTTAAGTACAAATTTTCGCATCCACCAAAAGCATATTCCATATCAGCCCAGGCTATTAATCCCCATTGATCAATACTAAGTATTTTTAACGCATCCTTGCCCCAGTCAAATTGAATGGCCGGAAAAGTACCACGTATGGCTACGGAATATGTGCCTTTTGTGCCATAATCATGTTCAATGCTACCAGTTACACCAAGGGTGTCAAATACACCATCGTTTTCCCAATCTACATCATAGTTGTACGTATAGGAGCTGTTTGTTGGAATGTAGATTGAAGTTGAATCAGAGTATCCGGCAGTTACCACCGTATCGGTTTTCCATGTGGTTATAAACTCTGATTGGGCTAAAATATTAAACACCATAAATGCATTTATAGCCATTATTAGTAATATCCGTTTCATATATAATATTTTAATTATTCATTTAAAGCAAAGAAGCCGATATAAAAACTTCTTATTATTTTGATTCAATGAGTAAGATCATGTTTCATCGAGTATGTCCACAATATGATGAATGTCAGTACTTTAAAATCCACATCTACATATCAGTTTTTACAAATCTCATCATATGCATTTCATCTGACTTTTGAATTTGGATTAAATACATTCCCGGCTCAAAATCTGATACATTGATTTTATTTTCATTGTTTAGTTTGTTTTGGTAAAATAACTTACCTCCTAAATCAAATATATTTATCAGTACATTGTCAGATTCACTTTCAAATCCTTTCATTATTATATAATCTTTAGCAGGGTTTGGATACATTTTGATATTCTGTATTGATAATGACTCTGTTTCTGTTGTAATACTCTTAGAAATTACCACCTGAAAAGTACATGATGATGCATTGCCGGTTTTGTCAGTTATGGTCCAGGTTATTGTATTAAGCCCTAATGATAATTGCGTTCCTTCTAGAGTTTCTGTGTTACTAAAATCATTAACAACAGTAACTATTTCGCAATTATCATATATACTTACAGGATCAAACTCAGTTCCTTGCACTGCATAAGAATCATCCGTAATCACTAACTCCTGATCTTCCGGACAAGTTATCACTGGAGCAGTAGTGTCATTAATGACAACATTTTGAGTTTGTGTACTTAGGTTGCCATTTCCGTCTTCAAATGTCCAGATGATTGTATGTGTTCCTTGCTCCGTAATTGGAAGTGATATATCATGAGTTCCGGTAATACTTCCCGTACAATCGGTGGCTGTTGGTTCTGTCAGGCTTATTACTTCACATTGTGCAGTAACATCTGGCAGATTAGCTATATCTGGCTCCGGGGCTTCAGTTTCAAGCGCTCCATCGGTAATGGCCCAACCGTATTTAACAACCAAAGTATCACGATAATTTCCTCCTGAACAATATTGGCTGTAACCGCCGCTGAAAACTAAATTGTCTTGTACATTTTGTGCTCCCCATCCGATTAGCAACGCATCATAATTGTCTACGGAAAGTTGTGCACCCGTGAACATATTTGTTGCATCTATTAAAGAATCTACGTCCCAACCACCGAGATTCATGTCGAATAATGCTGCGTTCCTGAACATTTCTTTCGCAGCAGTTACTTTGCTGACATCCCATCCGGAAATATCTTGATTGAATTTTGATGCGGAATAAAACATCTTATTCATGTTGACTGCTTTACCGACATCCCAAGTCGAAATATCTTGGTCAAACTCCACGGCATATTGAAACATACCTGCAAAATTCTCAACATTACTTACATCCCAAGCTGAGATATTACCGTTAAATACCGAAGCATTATGAAACATATAAGCCATACTTGTAACATTACTAACATCCCAACCGGAGAGCTCTTGTTCAAACAGATAAGCTTTTTCAAACATATACTCCATACTGGTAACATTACCTACATCCCATGAGGACAAGTCCTGGTTAAACTCACTTGCCTTTTTAAACATGGAATTCATAGTTTTTACACTACTAACATCCCAGTCCGATACATCTCCATCAAAGGACGATGCAGATTCAAACAGACTAGTCATAGAAATCACATTACTTACATCCCAAGAGTTAAGATTCTGATTGAAAGAAGATGCTCCTTCAAATAAAGAGTTCATATTTGTAACACTACTTACATCCCAATTTGAAATGTTCCCGTTAAAAGATAAGGCATTTTTGAACATATTAGTCATTGCCGTAACCAAAGACAAATCAGGTGAATCCACAGCTAAAACATCCATGTTTGAACATCCCAAAAATGCGGATACCATTGATAACCAACTAATTGTCCCCCATTGATCGACTGACAGAAGTTTTTCTTTGTCGCCACCGTTATTAAAATAAATTGCGGGAAACATTCCCTGAATACGAATTGTAACTGTATCTGCAATACCAAAATCATGGGTTATGTCACCAGTAATTCCGAATTCATCAAATACTCCGTCATTATCCCAATCTACTGAATAACTGTATGTATATGAAGATTTTGTAGGAATTGTAATTTCTGTTGTGCCCGAAGTTCCGGAGTTATCCGTTTTCCATGTGGTGATAAATTCTGTCTGAGCCGATAATTTCATTGTAAAAATCAACCCTAAAAGAACAAGGCTTGTATGTTTTAATTTCCTCTTCATATTTTATTAGTATTTATATTTTACGTTTTTATTCTTTTCTGTTTGAAAGCCTTGATGTTTCGTTGTTATACCTAAAAAGGCTGCATACAATTATACTTCATAAACTATTTAATGTTGACCATTAGCGGGGTGACAAAAGGGTGACAAGCCGGGTGACAAAGCGTATAAGCATCTACAAAGTTTCTACTTCCACCTCTTTGAATTCCATCATTCATTTGATTTCTATCAGAAATTTATTCAAGTCTGCTCCCTTTGTAAGGTTTAACTTTTTTCGTAATCGTATCCTGGCCCTTTTTACTGATTCCGGGGCAATATTTCTGATATTCGCAATTTCTTTTGAGTTCATCCCAGCTCGCAAATAACCACAAAGCTCAGTTTCTGCTTTAGTCAAATTAGGGTACCTATATGATAAGTGAGAGAAAAATTCAGTATTTAGTTTGTCAATATTTTCAAGGGCAATTTTTTGTTCCGGTATCACTTCGTTAGATATTATATATTGTCGTAGTTCGTTAATTAGAACCTCTGCATTAGGCGATTCTTTATCCTGATTTATTGTCTGTAGTTTCTTTAATAGCAAATCTTTTTTGTCGGCCTGCACCTTAGTAAAGGCACTAACTGTGTGAAGGTCTGATTGTGCAAATTCTAACTGTGTGGCTGTTTTGATGTGCCTGATACTTAGATATACTATTTGACTGATTGCAAATACAAAAAAACCATACTGCTGTTTGTAAACTGAATGGATAACATTACTTGCCACCAAAACATCGTGCAAAACAAACCCAATAAAAAAGAGTAACCCGGCCAAAGGAATCAGAGCTTCCAGGTTGTTGCTATTTATACTCCTTATAATGATAAATGACAAATAGAGTACACTGCCTGTTAAAAGTATTAGAAAAGCTATTGATATTTGCAATCCGTACACAACAGAAAAAAATGGAAACAATACTGATAGCAGCAATGTACCAATGCCCAGAAACTGTATCACTAGATTGCTCATCAGTTCTTTAAACAGGATAAAAAAGTATTGTATGGCAAAGAAGGTGCTAACCATAAATCCTAAATGCTTGATAATATGAAACAAAGTGGGCGAAAAGTCAGGAAACCAAATGGTAAGCGGGATAGTTCCAAGGCACATTTGCCGTATTAATGCAATGATGCAGAACAGTGCAAAATACAAGTGACTTTTATCTTTTTTTGTACTAAAAAACGAACCTCCCAGGTTGTACAATGCAATGGCTAACACAAAAGTAATTAGGCCAAAATCGATGAGCCCACGTATTTTATAGAATCTTACTATGTTATCTCTTGTTCCAATATATAAAGGGCGAATAATTCCACCGGAATAGAATGAATAACTTGACACCTCAATGTAAATATTGGCTACACCATCTTTAATCGGCAAAGCAACAACACCACTTTTCATTCTTTCAACAGTCTCTTGTTTTGATTCTGCCACAACACCTTCGGCATGTATTAATTCATTATTGCACCATATCTTCCAGGCTGAACTGATTAAACCATGGTGGAGGTATAGCACATCGTCTTCGATATTCGTAAGCTTTATATGAAAAGTTCCATACCCTGTTGTAGAAATCTTTTCTCCTGATTTGTCTTTGTAATTAACCCATAATCCAGCCCGACCAATGATAGTGTCCGTGAAGTGGGTCTCAAGAGGGGTAGTTTGCACCAATTGCTTCCAAAAGAAATTGAATTGTTTGAGTTCCAGATTGCTATTCTCTAAATCATACTCAGAAACAACAATTTTTTCACTCAGAACTGTAACCCTATCTACAGAACATGAGATAGAAAGCACGGATATCAGTAGTATTGGAAAGAATACATTTTTATTTATCATCTTGATACTCCTCATTTTTGTATTATTCTTTGCTTCAAAACTCATTTGTTAAACCTGTTTTCTTTAAACCAAAACAACCAGCATGCTTTTTTCATAAAGACAAACCTGTTGTATGGTCTAATTCAAATCCCAATTGTTTATGTCAATATGGTTAGCTTATTTTTTTTCAAAGAACGTATAAACCATCTTCTCGGACTGGAATTATATTACTACAAAGCATCTACAGGTAACTACAAAATATCTACAGCTAATCGTATTGTGCAGTATATGAGTGATATATATAGCTGTGATTTTGGTGTTTTTTGACATGAGAAATTAGGTTTCTAAATTCTATGTCACCCTTAAGAAGAATAAAAGCTAAATAAAAAGTTATTCTTTGTACTTTTACCACATACTAAATAAGACAGATTGTGACAAATTCTAGTACGAAATATTTTTTCCAAAAATGGATGTCAAATAAGGTTAATAGATTCATGTTTTTTACATACGTGATTTTATTGCTTACCAGTCAAAGTTTGTATGCATTGAATAGAGCAGAATCTGTTCTTCAGTTTTCAGACATTGAAGATGATGTAAGGTTGGATGAATATGTATTTCTACTCCAGGATACAAGCAGGAGCTTGAGTATTTCAGATGTGCAAACCAGAGAGTTTAAACCCAATAACAAAAGTTATATAAACCTTGGCTATAATACTTATGCAGATTGGATGAAATTTACCATCTGTAATACCGGGTTTTCGGAAAGAACATTTTTAAAAATAGATAAACTTCTGATTGATAACATAAGGCTATATAGGGATGAGCAACATGTAGCTAGGCCGGATTCTTTATTGACTTATCACGAAATATCACCTGTAAGGAAATCCTCCCTCAGTTCTTCTATTTATTTTCCAATTAACATCGCCATAAATGATACTGTAACATTTTACCTGCGTTGTGTGAGCGTTTATGGGAAAACTTTTTCATTATCGGTTATTGATACGAACCTGATTCATCAGGGAGACACCCGGCATTTTTTGTTCATCGGTCTCTACATTGGTATGCTTATGATTATGGTATTATATAATCTCTTTCTTGGGTATTCGATTAGAGACCCATTGTATTTTCACTACGCTTTAGCCGGTACTTTCGCCCTTCTTGGAGGGATTTCGGTAAAAGGTTTTATTGGGAATATTCTTCCGGATGAATACGTACATTTGGTGCCGGTAATTACTGCTTCTTTAATTGGCTTGTATGTACCTTTTAGTTGTAATTTCAATGTTCGTATTCTTGATTTAAGAAAAAACAACCGTACGGTTTATTATGCAATGATAGGAATAGCAGCCATTTCTGTAATAGGTATTATTACAATCCACTTGCTACGTTATTTTGGTATTCCTGCTCATTATTCTATTGTTAGTTTGGGAGCTCTTATTTTTTGCTTAATATCAATTATTGCCGGTATTGTGGTTTACAAGAAGGTAACTATGTATATTCGGTTCTATTTGGTGGGATGGTTCTCTGTTTTTACAGGGTTAGCTCTACTTGCATTAACTCTATTAGGTTATTTACCTAAGAATATGTTTACACTAAATATTTATTCCATTGGTATCGCAATGGAAGTCATCTCTTTATCTTTTGCACTTGCCGAACGATACAACTCGATACAGAAGAAAAACACTAAACTTGAACTGGATCTTCAGTATAAAACCAGTGATATAACAAAAGTAGTGACCGATAATAAGTTGCGACATGATTTTAAGCTGAGCCTTTTAAATCAATTAAAACTTATAAATAACAAGAAACCTGAAGCTATGAAGAAGGATTTAAATAGTTTTCTCTCGGATTTGACAATACAAATTAAATCTGATGAGAGAAGAAATATACTTCAGGAAAAAATTGAGACTATTAATACTGAATTTGAATCTAAACTTAAGGAAAGATTTCCAAAATTAACTAAAAATGAAATTGAGATATGCAGCTATCTAAAATTGAATTTATCCATGAAAGAAATAGCTGCAATTCGAAATACTAGTGTTAAAACCATTAGCATGGCAAAATACAGAATCAATAAAAAAATGCAGGAGACTGGTTCTACTATTGATGAAGCAATAAGTTAATTTAAAATATGATAGCTGTATATTTCTGCATGTAGCTTTCTTATACGAGTTCCAATGGTTAGGGGTTAGATGCAATTAATGGAGATTTATTCCTCAAACTCAATAGAGCCTATCCTTTTTAACCAACCTTCCAAGAACAAATGATTCTTACCTTTTTTGCAATGGAATGGTAATACCTTACTCTTGCTCTATGAATGGCAACAAATAATGTCCTTGTGTCACAATCGTTAATTGCTGATAAAGTCTGCTTACCAATAATACTGTCCATCTTTAAATCGGCTTCAAAAAATTGGTTTAATACACGTTGAACGCCTCATTGTCCATTTTTATTCTTTTTCGTTTATCAAATTATTCCGAAGAGAACTTATTGATTTTCAAGATGATTTAATACTTGTTCTTTATAATTTCTGCCAATAGTAAATTGTCGGTCATCAATTTTAATGTACGACGATGTGTAGTGTTCAATCTGATTGATGTTAATAATGAAAGAACGGTGGATGCGTAAAAATATCTCTGATGATAATTCCTTCTCCATACCGGATAGTGAATCGTAGCAAATGAGACTGTTTGTTGTAGTTTTAATTTTGATGTAGTTATCCACACCTTCAATATAAAGTATGCTTTCTGTGGGAATATTATAATGCTTTTTATCTGCCTTAATGTGAATAATTTCTTTTGGTTTAGTACGATGATTCTGTTCCAATGCAAGAAATTTGTTGATGGCCTTTAAAAACCTTCCGGTGGAAATAGGTTTAACAAGATAATCAAGCGCATTGAGATCAAAAGCATCAACAGCAAATTCCCGGTAAGCAGTTGTGAAAATCACGTAGGGTTGATGGGGGATGGCTTTTAAAAATTCAATGCCCGATATGGATGGCATATTTATATCTAAAAATAATATATCAATACCTCCTTTGTTTAAAAGTGGAATTGCTTCAATAGGTTTAGTGTACATTCCAACACACTTAATCTGATCACTGAAATTTTCAAGATGTTCTTTTATTACTTTTATGGCCAATGGTTCATCGTCAATAATCAGGCAAGTATATTTATTTTTACGGGGCATTATCGTATAATTTTTAGATTAACGTCAAAGATGTTGTTGACTGTTGATATTTGCAAATCATATCTATTCAGGTACAATAGCTCAAGTCTTTCGCGCACATTTTTTAGGCCTAAACCCTTACTCTTTCTGGTTTTGTTTTCCGCAATTGAAGTATCATGTATATAATTATTTACATTGAATTGTATTTTGGGCGCGGTAATGCGAAGTTGCATTGTAATAAAATCGTTATTGGTTTGTTTAAGCCCGTGCTTGAAGGCATTTTCAACAAAGGGGAATAAAACCAACGGGGCAATTTTTATCCCCGATACATTTTCCGGAAAATCAGTTTTAACATTAAAACTATCATCATGCCTTATTTTTTCAAGTTCAATATAATTGTTGATGAATTCTATTTCTTTGCTTAACTCTACCTTCTCCGTATTGCACTCGTAAAGCATATATTCCAGCAAATCTGACAAGCGCACAATAACCTCTCTGGAAAGAGCAGCACTTTCATTAACCAGAGCATAAAGGTTATTCATCATGTTAAAGATAAAATGCGGGTGAATTTGCTCTTTGAGCAACTGCAACTGTACTTCTTTGAATTTTAATTCCAGCTGATTCTTTTCCTTCTCAATAATTAATTTTTCTTCTTTCGATTGATATGATTCTTTCGTAAAATAAAAAACACACGACAGCAATGCAATTAAATAGGTACCCGTTAATAAAATAATAACATCTTCCATAGAAGGTAGAATGGTATTTTCAAATGCTATGTTACTGTAAAAAGTGATCAAAAAAAGTGCTATACTAATAAGCCATAACGAAATAATAATTAAAAAAAAGATCGAATATAAAAACAACCCTCTTTTACCTTTATATAAGAAGTTTGGAATCAGAATTTTATTGGTTACCCTTGCGCTTGCAAAACTAATCAGTAAAAGTAATATAGATACATTGGTACGTATCTGAACGTCGTAGTGCCTGTTACTAAACACAAAAAACATAAATAAAGAGGCGATGAACCAATAAATGATTTCCCAATAAGGAAAATCTTTTTTACCGGCAGTGCAGTCTGCAAAATTCTGGCGGCCGATAGATTTTATGTATTTGTTGTTAGCCATAGCTAACAAATATAAAACGAATATAGTTTCAAAGTTAAATAACATCATGTTTTTATGTCAACAGCACAAAACACACCCCGAATGACCTAATTGCTATTTATTGTTTTAAATTTGTTGTTAAGTATGCCATTTGTGTTGTTTCTATAATAAATTTTTAAAGGTTATCATGAATCTCTACTATTGTTTCAGTATTAATTTTAAACTTTAAAATCATGATAATTAGATTATTTTATGAAGGTGGAACCACTTTTATGTCCCTTGTTTACCTGATGTGGATCATTGTATTTGCCCTTGCCATCCGCTTTACCATTTTATACCTTGGTAATAAGAGCCCTGAAAAACTAAAAAGTACAAACGATGGTATTTTATTCTTCGGTAGTTTAGCTTTTTTAATTGGGATAACCGGGCAAATGATTGGGCTAATTGCAGCTTTTGACGCTGTTCAAAGTCTGGGCGCAGCCGGCATTAAACCGGACATGCTAGCCGGAGGTCTAAAAGTCACTTTTATCGTTCCTGTTTTTGGCTTGATGCTTCTTATACTATCATCCATAATCTGGTTCGTATTCCGAAATCTGAAAAAATACCCCTCTCAAAACGGAACTATAATTCAGTAAGAGTCAATTACCGGGTATAATAATTCAGTTTACATATATTCTCTTTAACCGTTACAACGAGGGATAGCCTATATATTTTTTATAAAGTACTTCCGTCGTTGTAACGGTACAAAAATCTTTTTGTCTAAATCCCAATATTATGAAACGAGTCATGATAAGTGTTTCACACACAGGAGCATGATTAACTTTGGCGAGTTTCATATGACAATCAAAACCAAAATATAAACATATGAAACTCAAACTCACCACATTTTTAATTCTATCTTCAATATTCTTATTCTATACGATTTCTTTTTCACAAAAAAGAGATTCTTTAAAAACGGATTTATCAACCTGGATAGATTCTTCAATTACCAAAAGTCTTGATAAATATAATATTGCTGGAGCTACCATTATTGTAATGCATGGCGATTCAGTTCTTCATATAAATGGTTATGGTATGGCCAATATTGAATCCAATACACCCGTGAATGCTAACACTTCTGTATTTGGACTGGCTTCTATTTCAAAAACGTTTGTTGGTACTGCCATTATGCAATTATACGATAAGGGTAAATTAGATCTTGATAAGAATGTAAATCACTATCTCACAGATTTTCAACTGGAGTATAAATTCAACGATTCCATTACTATTAGGAATCTTTTAACGCATACTGCAGGTTTTGATTATAGCGTTATTGGTATGTCCGTTCGAGCCAAAAGAGATTTAATTCCTCTAAGCCAATACTTAAAAACACAATTGCCACCACAAATAAGGCCCTCAGGTAAGGTGATAATGTATTCCAATCAGGGATATGCTTTATTGGGGCTTATTGTTGAAGAAGTATCCGGTTTACCCTTTTATAAATATGTGAGAAAAAACATTTTGAATCCGTTGGAAATGAATTCCAGTGCTTATAAACGAGAAACCGAAATTCATGGAAACTACGCTGCAAGTTACGCGTTAAAAGGTGAACAATTTATTCCATTCAAACCTGAATTCATGCTTGGTTATCCTGCAGGTGGATTAGGTGCAACAGCATCGGATATGGGAAACTATATATGTATGTTTTTGAACAATGGTAATTTTAAAGGAAGGCAGATTTTAGACTCTGCCACTGTAGCTAAAATGCTTTACACACCATTTAAGCAATATAAAAAGGCTGAATATGGATGGTTGCCTGGTCTGTACGAATTACAATCTCAAGGAATTAAATATTATGGACATGATGGCTCCTGGCAAGGGTTTAATAGTAGGTTAGCATTATTTCCAGAAAAAAATATAGGTTTTTTCATTGATGTTAATTCTTTGAGTACCAATGGTAATAGCCAGGTGTTTATAAATGAATTTACTGATAGCTTTGTAGCACGACTGATGCCCGGAAGCATAATTGAAAAACAAGAGGCAGATGTTACACCTAAACAAGGATCTGTTGATGAACCATTGGAGAAATTTGCAGGTAAGTACAGGTTAACAACTTATGCACATAAATCTATAGGCAAATTAGCTGTTTTAATTGGATTAGCCCCTGAAGTAACAATTGTTTCACAAGATAGCACACTTAAAGTCCTTGAATGGAACCTGGAATTACGGTCTGTATCCGATTTAACCTTCCATACAAAATACGGCCACTTTGCTTTTGACAGAGACACAAAAGGAGAGATTTTTTATTTCTTTACTCAAATCTATTCATACCAAAAGTTAAAATGGTACGAACCTGTTACATTTCAGATGTATTGGATGGGGAGTATTATCCTTATCTTATTGATTTACATTATTGAAAGTGCTGTAAGTAAACTATTTGTTCGCAAAAAAAAAATCACCTTATAAAAAATCTTAACTTCCTGTTGGCCTTATGCATTGCACTTTTTATCGCACTACTCGCCTATACTTTAGCAAAAACTGAGCTTAATGAGTTTTTCTTTGGTATACCATCGCTCCTGAAAATTACCTTAGTAATACCCTTTATCATTATTCCATTGGAGTTTGCTAGCATTTATTCTCTGATAAAAGCTATTCGATTTAAAGAGCTGAGAACCTTAGATCTCATTTATCAAACAGTCATTATAATTGCCTCTTTTTTATTCATTCTATGGTTGATGTATTACCATTTAATTGGATTTAATTATTAACCTGAGTTCGATTAAAATTAGCGAGCTCAAAATTCAGTAAATGATTGATTTACAATATAAATTTTTGAGACATAGCGAGCTATGGTGATAAAATTTAGAGCCGTAAATCGATTATTTACTGAAAAGCTATGAA
>JBNKRV010000092.1:0-64183 GCA_050296935.1 Marinilabiliaceae bacterium
TCATAGCTTTTCAGTAAATAATCGATTTACGGCTCTAAATTTTATCACCATAGCTCGCTATGTCTCAAAAATTTATATTGTAAATCAATCATTTACTGAAATTTGAGCTCGCTAATTTTAATCGAACTCAGGTTAATAGAAATAGTAAGTCATGGATGATGAATTCTAAAGAAAATTCGGTTATAAAATCATCCGAGTAATGATATAAAGTGATTATTCTCACAAAAAAAGAGGGATTCCCGCAAGAATCCCTCTTTATCATTCCGTACAATTAGTATCTGTAAAAAAACTTAAAACATATTACAAATGTATTATGCAATAAGAGTTTATGGATATATTTCAAATATCAGGGTTGCTTTTCCGCCTTCATGTAAAAACGCTACTAAAATCAGAGTTCAAAGCATTAAGAAAGAAAAGCAGCTTGAATGCCGTGAGTTCTTTTCTTTCAGTGTGGGTGTCTGATTTTTAGATTTTCATGTCAGTGGCGGCTTTCTTTGTTAACTTTTTTCAGCTGTTGGAGAAAGTTAAAGCCCGTCGGCTTGAGAAAAAATGTTATGGTAATTGAAAATTTTTCTTATTCCTGATAATGGTGACTTCGCATAAGCATTCTTATTATTTTAACGCCATTATTCTACTTATATATTTGCCAAGTATATCAAATTCAAGATTCACAATGCTACCTTCTTTAATTTGGTGGAAGTTTGTAAAATCATGAGTGTAAGGGATTATTGCAACAGAAAAGCGATCGTCTTTACTGTTTACAACAGTTAAACTTACTCCGTTAACCGTAACCGAACCTTTTTCTACAGTCATATACCCCTGAGCAGCTTTCTCCTTGTCAATATCATACTGGAAAGTATAATACCAGCTACCATCTGCTTCTTTCACTTCCAGGCATTTAGCAGTCTGATCAACATGTCCCTGTACAATATGTCCATCCAGACGGCCATTCATGATCATACTTCTTTCCAGGTTTACTTTATCACCCACCTTAAGTACACCAAGATTCGATTTATCCAGTGTTTCCTGAATAGCAGTAACAGTATAAGTCTTGTCGGTCATTTTCACTACAGTCAGACAAACTCCGTTATGAGCGATACTTTGGTCAATTTTTAATTCATCAACAAAAGAACATTCCATAGTAATGTGTAAGTTGCTTTTATCTTTTTCAAGTGCGGTAATAACGGCAGCTTCTTCAACGATTCCTGAAAACATATTTTAGCTTTTTAAAATTAATCTGTTTGTTTTTGATCAAACAAAATTATAATAAATTAATGAGAAAACATTTTTGATGAAAATTACATGATCAAATAGCTCATTTTTTTGTTTCTTTGATTGTTTAACGTATATAATTCGTATTGGGGCATGAGTATCACAATTAAAACAAAGTATCTGGGAGGTTTAAGAACCAAAAATACACATCTGCAATCAGGATCGGAAATTATTACCGATGCACCTTGTGATAACAGGGGGAAAGGTGAAGCTTTTTCACCTACAGATTTGTTATCTACAGCTTTAGGTAATTGTATAATGACCATCATGGGCATAAAAGCAATGGATAATAATATTGATATAGAAGGAACAGAACTGAATATTACAAAAATCATGGCCAGTGATCCCAGACGGGTGGCTGAGGTAATTATGGAGTTTAACTTTCCGGAAAAAGACTACACACCTGAAGAAATGAAAATGATTGAGAGTGTGGCAGGAACAAGTCCGGTTCCTTTAAGTGTACATCCGGATTTAAAACAAACCATAAAATTTAATTGGTAGAAAAGTAATTGTATGATTTTAGTTACCGGGGGTACAGGCTTAGTAGGGGCGCATCTTTTATATCATCTTATCAGCAAAGGAGCAGTTGTACGTGCTTTAAAGCGTAAGACATCAGATATTAATAAAACAAAGTTTGTTTTTCATTTTTATGGTAATGAGGCAGCATCTCTTTTCGATAAAATTGAATGGGTGGATGGAGATATAATGGATCCGTACTCTCTGGAAGAAGCAATGGAGAATGTGGATGTTGTATATCATACAGCTGCTTTAGTATCTTTTAATCCTTCGCTAAAAGATGAAATTCTTCGTGTAAATGAAGAAGGAACAGCTAATCTGGTAAATATTTGTGTGGAAAAGAATGTCAGGAAAATATGCTTTGTGAGTTCGATTGCCACGCTTGGCAATTCTAAAAATGGGGAAACAATAGATGAGTTTTCCTACTGGCAGGGAGGACGAAATCATTCAGCTTATAGTATTAGTAAATTTCGTGCAGAGATGGAAGTTTGGCGAGCTACCAAAGAAGGTTTGAAGGCGGTAATTGTAAATCCATCCGTTATTGTCGGTCCCGGTAACTGGAATGATGGAAGTGCCAGAATAATAAAGACCATTTATAAAGGGTTGAAATTTTATACGCCTGGAGGCACTGGTTTTGTAGATGTAAGAGATGTGGTTAAAGCCATGGTTTCATTAACAGAAAGCGATGTTTCTAATGAACGTTTTATATTGAATGGGGCTAATTTATCATACCATTCATTTTTTAATATGGTAGCAGAGGCATTAAAAGTAAAAGCCCCTTCCATTCAGGCAGGTAAACTATTGGTTGAATTAGCCTGGAGATATGAGAAATTACGCTATTTATTATTTGGCAGTGATCCGGTAATTACAAGAGACTCTGCCCGTACTTCGTTGAAAACTACAAACTATTCCGGCGATTTTATACGAAATAATATTGAGTTTGAATACACTCCATTTAATCAGACAATTAGTGATACAGCCAATTACTTTTTAGATACGGATAAGTAAAAAGAGTATAAGGATGTTTGAGTATTTTAAGATATTTTATTTGCTTAGAAAAGCGTATTTGTACATTTTTAATCAGAGTCTTAACTATTTATTTTTGAAACTCCTCCGGAGACTATGAATTTCATAATGTCAGCAGCATTGGCATCAATGGATGATATTCTTTCTTTAGGTACCAGATATAACTCTCCAAGCATCCCATAAGAACTAGGAAGGTATACAGCTACCTTATCTTCAATTCCAATGTCAGATAGAGATTCAGATGTCACAAATCCAAGTCGGTTTAAAACCCCGGCTTCATCTAATTTTACAATTACAGGTGTGTTAAACTTCTTTTCGCCTCCCACAAAAGCCGACATTAAATCTTTCACAGATGAATAAATCATTTTAATCAATGGTGCTTTTTTCATTACCTTATCATAGGCTTCAGATATGGGGGAGGAAATCAGTTTTTGACCAATAAAGCCAATTAAAGTAATTAAAACCAATATGATAACCAGACCAACCCCGGGGAAGTTATACTTAGCCAGAAATCCCTTTTGAAAAAAATCCCGATCCATTAATAATCCATCTGTCCAAAGAATAGCCATTGAAATAACATAAATGGTCACTGCTAACGGAACTATATAAAGGAGTCCTTGAAAAAAGAATCTGACAAGTTTTTTCATAAAAACATTAATTTGTAATGAGTTGATTGTTAATTGAAAATAAGAAAACGTTTTTTTGAGTGGTTACTGCATAAAATATTTTCAACAACAAAGTTAAAACAAATTGTGAGATACCAGCTTATTGCTGTTCGATTCCACCATACCTCTCAAGTATGATATTTAGAGGGAACTAGCTATTCTGAAGTTCCTCTTTTTGTTTTTTTGTGAGTTTTGAAATCACTAAATCATAGGAATGGTCAATCATCTCTTTAATAAAATCAGGTTTTAGTCTTCCATCAATTTTAACAGTATTCCAATGCTTTTTATTCATATGCCAACCCGGTAGAATGGCTTCATATTCCTCTCGTAGTTCGATAGCCCTTTCCGGATCACATTTTAAGTTAATAGATAAGTCACCATCCAGGTTCGTTAGCGCATACATTTTTCCAGACACCTTAAAAACAAGTGTTACATCGTCAAAGGGAAATTCTTCAGTTGTTCCTTTTTTCGAGAGACAGTGTGATCTTAATTCCTCAATATTCATGTTTTAAAAATTAATTTACAGGAGGGTAAAAGGCTTCTTTGATATGATCTATTTTCCAGTTTATTCCATCGGGGATGACTGAAATTACATCAAACCGGACTTCCATATCTAAATCATTTTCAAGGATAAAAGCTTCAGTGGCATCCACCAGAAAACGAATTTTTGCATTAGTGATAGCTTCTTCCGGATGTTCCCAATCTTCAGTGCTTCTGGTTTTTATTTCAGCAATAATCAGAGTATCTTCCTTTGTTGCTATTAAATCAATCTCTTTATGATTATAGGTCCAGTTTCGTTCCAATATATTGTATCCCTTATCTGCTAAATAAGAAGCAGCTCTTGCTTCACCTTCTTTTCCTAGTTCGTTATGTTCGGCCATTTTGGTTTGATTTTTAAGAATGAAAATACAATTTAATGTTAATCTTACAAAATTAGAATGCAGTTTGAAATAACAGTTATATTGAAAGTATACTTACTTTATCATTTTCAACATGAAGTTTAATTTCATCACCTAATATCAAGGGATAATTAGTCTCAATATGACCAGCAGGAAAGTTGAATGCAACCGGATAGTTATATTCAGCTACACTTTTAAATATTATTTCTTCGATAGTCTCTCCAAAAGGTGTTTCATTATCTTTCATGTCAGTAAATTGCCCAACGACTAATCCGGATAATTTTTCTAAAATACCACCTAATTTTAAATTATACATCACCCTGTCAAGATGGTACAGGTATTCAGAAAGATCTTCAATGAACAGTATTTTACCCCGCGGGTCAAAGTCAAATTCAGTACCGCGTAGCGCATGTAAAATAGATAAATTTCCTCCTATTAAAGTACCTGTTGTATTGCCTGTTCTGTTAAATGGATACGGGTTTATCACATATTCAGGTCTTTCACCTTCCAGAAATGAAAATAAGATTTCAATGTCTATGCCAGAGGGAGTGTAGTTGAGAAAACTTTTACACATAGGGCCGTGAATGCTGGCAATTCCAAGTTTTTGAATGGCTGCATGCAAAACCGTTATATCACTAAAGCCAATTACCCATTTGGGATTTTGTTTAAATTTTGAAAAATTAATATCATCAATAATGCGGATGGTTCCGTAGCCTCCCCGTGTACACAGAATGGCTTTAATATTTTCATCATCCAACATAATCTGTAAGTCTTCCTGTCTGCTTTTATCAGATGATGAAAAATTATGGTTATGGCTGTTAACATGTTGACCAATTGCAACTTTGTAGCCCAGGTTTTCAATGCGTTGCTGAGCCTGGTTGATGGTGTTTTGATCCATGCGACCCGCCGGAGCCACAATTCCAATTGTATCACCTTTATGTATTGAGGGTGGAAATATCATGTTGATTTATATTATTAAAAATCAAATCTACAAAATATTCTCATTTTCCTTATCTTTGCGCCATTAACGATTTATTAATACATAATCCGAGCTATTATTCTGGTCGGATTTTATTTTATACATGCATTAATTGCTAAATAAATGGATAATTATAAAAGAACACTTGTTACCACCGCCTTGCCATATGCAAATGGACCTGTACATATCGGACACCTTGCCGGTGTTTATGTTCCTGCTGATATTTATGTAAGATACCTGCGAATGAAGGGTGAGGATGTATTGTTGATTGGTGGGTCTGATGAACACGGTGTTCCTATTACTTTAAAAGCAAAAAACGAAGGTGTAACTCCACAGGATATTGTGGATAGGTATCATGGTATCATTAAAAAATCGTTTGAGGATTTTGGAATCACCTTTGATGTATATTCCAGAACGACTACAGAAACGCATTACAAAACGGCATCTGAATTTTTTAAAACCCTCTATGAAAAAGGAGAGTTTATTGAAAAGGAGTCTGATCAGTATTATGATGATGAAGCCAAGCAATTTCTGGCCGATCGATATATAACCGGAACTTGTCCGCATTGCGGAAATGATGGAGCTTATGGAGATCAATGTGAAAGCTGCGGTACTTCATTGAATGCCACCGATTTAAAAAATCCGGTTTCGGTAATTTCAGGTAGTGTGCCTGTTGTTAAAAAAACGAAGCACTGGTATTTACCATTGGATAAACATGAACCATTTCTTAAAAAATGGATTCTGGAGGATCATAAAGAATGGAAAGCCAATGTATACGGGCAATGTAAATCATGGATTGATCAAGGCTTACAGCCACGTGCAGTAAGTCGTGATTTGGATTGGGGTGTTCCTGTTCCTGTAGAAGGAGCTGATGGTAAAGTATTGTATGTATGGTTTGATGCCCCTATTGGTTATATCTCTGCAACAAAAGAATTAACTCCTGAGTGGGAAAAATACTGGAAAGATAAAGAAAGCAGATTGCTTCATTTTATTGGTAAGGATAACATTGTATTTCATTGTATTGTATTTCCATCGATGCTAAAAGCAGAAGGGACATATAGTTTGCCTGAAAATGTACCTGCAAATGAGTTTCTGAATCTTGAAGGAGATAAAATATCAACGTCACGTAACTGGGCAGTTTGGTTGCACGAATACCTTGAAGATTTTGAGAATCAACAAGATGTTTTACGTTATGTGTTGGCTGCAAATGCGCCTGAGACAAAGGATAATGATTTTACATGGAAAGATTTTCAGGCCCGAAATAATAATGAGCTGGTAGCTATATTAGGGAATTTTGTGAATCGTGCAATTGTACTTACACATAAATATTATGATGGCAAAACTCCTGAAATGGGCAGTGTGGTTGAGGAATTTGATAAAGCTTGTTTATCAGAAATTGCAGAAATAGTAAAGAAAGTTCAGGCAAGCCTTGATCATTTCCGTTTTCGTGAGGCCATTAAAGAAATGATGAACATGGCTCGTTTGGGTAATAAGTATCTTGCAGATACAGAGCCCTGGAAGTTGATTAAAACGGATGAAGAAAGAGTGAAAACAATCATGTTTGTTTCACTTCAGATTACAGCCAATCTATCTGTTCTTATGGAACCATTTTTGCCATTTAGTGCAAATAAGTTACAGAGCATGCTTAATTTACATGGCTGTACCTGGGAAGATTTGGGAAGAACAGATTTATTGGAGCCCGGTCATATGGTGAATAAACCGGAATTATTATTTGCTAAAATTGAAGATGAAGCCATTCAAAAACAATTAGATAAACTTGAGGCCACCAAAACAGCAAATGATGTAGCTGCAAAAACGGTTGAACCTGCAAAAGAGAATATCAGTTTTGATGAATTTTCAAAAATGGATATTCGGATCGGAACTATTCTTGAAGCAGAAAAAGTAGCGAAAACAAAAAAACTGCTAAAACTGGTTATTGATACTGGTATTGATAAAAGAACTGTAGTTTCCGGAATAGCTGAGTTTTTTAATCCTGATGAAATAGTAGGAAAGCAAGTGAGTATTCTGGTAAATCTAGCACCAAGAAAAATCAGAGGCATAGAATCACAAGGAATGATATTGATGGGAGAGAATGCTGATGGAGAATTAGTATTTATACAGCCTTCTAAATCAATTAAACCAGGTAGTGGAGTGCGTTAAGATAAAGGAGTTTTCAACTTAGGAAATTCAATTGTACATTAGAAAGGCTGCTCAAATTGAGCAGCCTTTACCTTTATCGTCGAATGCGAATTTTATTTTGTCAGTAACCAGACCGATTTAAATCCATATTTATTTCTGAATTCCTTCAGAGCAACAACAGCTTCATTCTTGTTTGTAAATGCAGCTAATGAAACCCGGTATCTTCCTTTGTTACTGTTAAGTATATCAATGTTTTCAAAGCCTTTTTTCTGCATTCTGTTAACAAATTCTTCAGCAGGTTTTCTTAATTTGAAGCTGCCCCCAATAATGAAAAAATTATTTTCAATAGGCGTATTGGTTTTCAATATCTGTTTTGAAACAGTTGCTTGTTCTGCTTCAATCTCCGGGGTATTTGTTGAATGTATAGTAACTGGAACATTTAAAACAGGAATATCATTTCCGGTAAATAAACTGGTAAATGAACTTTGTTGTTGTTGCTGGTAGTTAATGTTTGGAGTTACAAATAACAATCCTACAATTAAAGCTACGCTGGCAGCAATTTGTCTGACACTTTTTGAATGTAGTGTTTGTCTGACCAAATGTCTGGTGTTGTCTTTTTGTTCTATTTCCTGTTCAAGCGTATTAAAATGAAATGTAGATAAGCCAAATGAATCTATTGAAAAAGAATGATCTTTATTTGATACAAACATAGTATTACCTAAAGTATCAGCTTTTAAAATACCAACATTATCAATCTTCAATTCCTCCCCACGGGACATCTGGAATTTGAGAATGTTGACATGCTTTAAAATCTTATCCTGACAATCTTCATAGCTTATTCCCTCACATTTTGCGATATGATTAATCAGTAGGCCATCATTGTATGATAAGCTTCTGTTAAATCCAATCTCACGAACCGGAGGATTAAAAATTCCTGTTTCCTCATTAATATGTGCGGCAATATTATTCGCAACGAACCCTCCCAGATTGGGAACGATTACGCAATCGTATTGATAAAGTAATTCCGATATATGTTTTTCCAGATTAAGCATAGTACAAAAATAATAAAAAAATAGATGAATGTACATAGTGGTTTTAAACACGTGTTGATAAGATGTTGAAAACTAGATAAAACCGACTAGTACCTACTGGTTTATTATATTTATTAACAGGCAATTAACGGATTAATTTTAATGTGTGTAATTTGAATTGGTCAGGATTTTATTATTTTTACATACTCAAAATAATTATACGTTAAATTTTATATATCATATGAGTAAGCAAATCTTAGTTACCGGTGGAACAGGCTATATTGGTTCTCACACTGTAGTTGAATTACAGAATTCAGGTTTTGATGTGGTTATTGTTGATGATTTATCTAATTCTCAGATTGAGGTTTTAGATAATATTGAAAAAATAACCGGCATCCGTCCCGGTTTTGAAAAATTCGATTTATCTGATAGTGTACTTACGGATCAGTTTTTTCAAAAGTACAGAGATATTGAGGCCATCATTCATTTTGCAGCGTTTAAAGCTGTTGGAGAATCAGTTCAGAAGCCGTTGGATTACTATCGTAACAATATCAACTCTTTGCTTAACTTATTAACCGGGATGAAGAAGTATGGTGTAGGGCATATGGTATTTTCTTCTTCATGTACCGTATATGGCCAGCCCGATAAATTGCCGGTTACAGAACAAACACCACGCAAGGAGGCAGAATCGCCGTATGGTAATACGAAAGCAATCTGTGAAGATGTAATGCGTGATTTCTGTAAAGTAAATGAAGATATTAATTGTATTGCATTAAGATACTTTAATCCTATTGGAGCTCATGAATCTGGTTTAATTGGAGAATTTCCATTAGGTGTACCAAATAATCTTGTGCCTTTTATTACCCAAACTGCTGCCGGATTAAGAGATGAATTAAGTGTGTTTGGTGATGATTATGATACTCCGGATGGTACTGCCATCAGAGATTATATTAATGTCGTTGATTTGGCAAAAGCGCATGTTGTAGCTATTAATCGCCTGATCAAAAATAAAAAGAAAAATAATTATGAATTCTTTAATGTTGGTACAGGAGAAGGTTATTCTGTAATGCAATTAGTAAAAGCATTTATAAAAGTTACTGGTGTAGATTTGAAATATAAAATTGTTGGTCGCAGAGGTGGAGATATAGAAAAAATATGGGCAGATACTACCTATGGAAACAATGAATTAGGCTGGAAAGCAGAAAAGTCACTTGAAGAAACTCTTGCTTCTGCATGGAAGTGGGAGAAAAATGTCAGAGGATTAAAGGAATAGATAATAAACGCTTGATTTCATATGAGGTTGTTCAATATTTGGACAACCTTTTTTTATTTTTAATGAGAATAAATAACATAATATATAAAGATAAAAGTTATGGTTCAGTTTAAAATACCTCCATTGTAATTATTGATAATCTTATACCGAACAAAATTCAGCCTAACTATTGATTTTTAAGGAAATATCAATTAGTGGACCATGGTAAGGAACTGTTATGGGCGGATTAAATTCAATTGGTATCACAGTAGGTTTTATGTTATCACTTACATTAATTATCGGGGCTGATTTTATTACAGTTTTAATTGAAGATTCTGCTTTTTCAATGGTTGCAGGTCTGGGAACCACCATGATAGGAATCGTTCTACTTACATTTCTTATATTGGGTTTGTTTGTTACTCTTGTATTCACTGCTTTAGGAACAATTGGCAACATTGTTTCATTCAATATTGTAGGATTGGTTTTTAATGCCTTCTTTATATATTGTTTGGTTATCTGTGTAAAAGATGCCTGTTACAATTAATTAGGTATAACTTTTCAATTAAAATATTAAGCCCCATTGGGGCTTTTTTTATTTCTTTACGTTAGCTTTGTTCATTCATATGAACAAGAAAATTATTGACAGATTCAATGGGTTACCGTGTGTAAGGTTAAATCAGTGCATCTAATGAGTGACTTACACAACTTCTCTCAGAATATGAAGTTTGCATGTGGAGTACCTTGGTATTTACATTGATATCTGATACAAATTTTTAATTGCATGAAACAAGCCTGTAGAAATTTTTTCTCATACAAGAATATAATTGATTTAAGGGATTTCTATCTGGCCAAACAAAACAAATTATAGAAAGATGAAAAAAATATTGATTACCGGAGGTGCCGGATTTATTGGTTCGCATGTTGTCCGATTGTTTGTGCAAAAGTATTCGCAATATCATATTTATAATCTGGATGCATTAACTTATGCAGGAAATCTTGAAAATTTAAAGGATATAGAGGATGCTTCAAACTATACCTTTATTAAAGGAGATATTGTTGATGCAGAATTGATGAGTCAACTTTTTGAGAAATATCAATTTGATTCAGTAATACATTTAGCTGCCGAGTCGCACGTTGACCGGTCGATTTCAGATCCGTTGTCCTTTATAAAAACAAATATTTTAGGTACAGTTAACCTATTGAATGCAGCCCGTTCTTTATGGCAGAATAACTATGAGGATAAGTTGTTTTATCACATCTCTACAGATGAGGTATATGGTTCTTTGGGTAAAGATGGATTATTTACAGAAACAACGGCATATGATCCGCGTAGTCCTTATTCGTCCTCAAAGGCCAGTAGCGATCATTTAGTAAGAGCCTATCATCATACCTATGGAATGCCTGTTGTAATTTCTAATTGCTCCAATAATTATGGCCCCAATCAGTTCCCTGAGAAACTAATTCCATTGGCGATTAATAATATAAAAAAGATGAAACCTATACCTATTTATGGTAAGGGTGAGAATATAAGAGACTGGTTATTTGTAATTGACCATGCCAGAGCTATTGACTTAATTTTTCATAAAGGAGGTAATGGAGAAACCTATAATATAGGTGGAATTAATGAATGGACTAATATTGATTTAATACGAAAAATGTGTGAAGTGTTAGACAAAAAGTTGGATCGTAAACCTGGCACATCTGCAGAATTAATCACCTTTGTAAAAGATCGTGCCGGACACGATATGAGATATGCTATTGATTCTTCAAAATTGATGGATGAATTGGGGTGGGCACCATCTTTGCAATTCGAGGAAGGTATTGAAAAAACGATTGATTGGTATTTGCAAAATGAACTCTGGATGGATAGAATAACGGATGGTTCTTATGAATCCTATTATGAGAATCAATATGTTAACAGATAATATCAAAAAATTATAAGCGTAAGGAGTATC
This sequence comes from Marinilabiliaceae bacterium, assembly GCA_050296935.1. Taxonomy (GTDB): domain Bacteria; phylum Bacteroidota; class Bacteroidia; order Bacteroidales; family Marinilabiliaceae; genus Saccharicrinis. Next base: position 11,735 of record JBNKRV010000092.1, read on the forward strand.
TTTGGAGATGCTCCTTTTTTTTGCACAGAAAATCAATGAAATGATGATGACTTAGAGTGTTTTCAATATAAATGTATTTAACTAGATAAAATATTATCAAAATTCTGGATTGACAAGTTTGTTTCGATCTCAATTCATCCGTTTGTTAAAACATATAATCATCTAATTGCAGAGTAAATCCTTTTTATCTATTTTTAGCGTCCATAAAAACTAACACTATGTTTGATAAAATAAAAACAATTCTTCCATATGCAGGAACAGTTATACTGTTTATCGTTTTAAGTTTTTCTTATTTTAATCCTGTTTTACAGAATAAGGAGTTGCCGCAGATGGATGAAACCCATGCCATCGGTATGGCTCATGAACTTAAATCATTTGAAGCAGAAACGGGTGAGAAATCGCAGTGGACAAACAGTATGTTTGGTGGAATGCCTGCCTATCAGATTAAAGGAGATTCATCAAAAAATATTTTTGCCTACTTAAATAAGCTATTCAGATTTGGACTCCCATACAAAACGGTGGCCATATTATTTCTTTATATGTTGGGCTTTTATGTATTTCTGCTAAGTCTTAAGATCGATAAATGGATGAGTCTTGTTGGTGCGATAGCTTTCGCTTTTGGATCTTATAATTTAATAATCATTATTGCAGGTCACATTACAAAGGCATATACCATTGCACTCATGGGGCCTGTAATTGCAGGGGTGCTTTATACTTATAACAGACATATTTGGGGCGGAGGATTATTTACTGCCATTGCTTTAGGATTGCAAATTGCATATAATCATGTTCAGATAACCTATTACCTGGCTCTTTTGGTGTTAATTCTGGTTGTATCAAAATTAATATATGCGATACTACATAAAACATTAAATCATTTTGCAAAAGCATCAGGTGTATTACTGGTAGCTGCCTTTTTGGCTTTATTGCCAAATATTTCTAATCTATGGACTACCTATGAATATGGTAAGTATAGTATTAGGGGGAAATCAGAATTGCAAGTTGAGGAAGGTGAGAAAAGCCATAGTGGTTTAGATAAAGATTATGCGTTAGCATGGAGTTTAGAAAGAAAGGGTACATGGACATTGCTTGTTCCCAATGCAGTGGGTGGAGCTTCGGAAGCGATCGGTGAAAATAAAAGTGCACTTGAGAACGTTGATGCCAGATATAAAGAAACGATTAGTGGCCAAAGTCAGTATTGGGGAGGACGTCCATTTACTTCAGGACCTGTTTACGCAGGAGCGCTGGTTTGTTTTTTGTTTATGCTGGGAGTCTTTTATTACAAAGGTGGGGATAAATGGTGGTTGATTGCCGGTACCATATTTTCATTTTTTTTAGCATGGGGAAAACATTTTTCCGGTTTTACCGATCTGATGTTTTATTACTTTCCGTTATACAATAAGTTTAGAACGGTGGAAATGGCAATGGTTATTGCCTCATTAACAATCCCAGCTCTTGGCTTTCTAGGGTTAAGGGAGGTATATCAAAATCCAAAATTAATTACAGATAAAACATGGAAATTCTTTGCTGCCTTTGGATTGACAGGGGGTGTTAGTTTGTTGTTTTACCTTTTCCCTAATGCTTTCTTTTCATTTATTAGTGATGTTGAATTGAGTGCTATACTGCAACAAAAACAACAGGTTCTTCAGCAAAATGCTGGTCAGGCAGCTCAAATATCAAGTTATTTCGATGATATCATCATTAATTTAAAAGCAGCACGTGCCAGTCTTTTAACTGCGGATGCTTTCAGATCATTTGTATTTATATTGATTGGATCAGCTTCATTGTGGTTTTATGCTACTAAAAAATTGGCTGGTAAGTATGTGATTTGGGGATTGGGGTTATTGATATTAATTGACTTATGGAGTGTAGATAAAAGATATTTAAATAATGATGATTTTCAAAGCGCCAGAAAGCAAAAGCAAGAATTCGCTCCAACTGTAGCAGATAGAGCAATAGATAATGTAGAACAAGATGGAGACCGCGTTTTCACCATTTATAAGAATCCGTTTAATGAAGTAAATACTTCGTATCACCATCATTCTATTGGAGGTTTTCATGGTGCTAAATTAAGACGTTACCAGGATGTGATTGAACATTATCTTGAAAAAGACTTACAGATTTTGACTCGTACGCTTCAGCAATCCGGTAGTGATTCTGCATTACAAGTAGCACTAAGTAATATGCCTGCTCTGAATATGCTGAATGGTAGGTTTATCAATTACAATCCAAATGCAAACCCGATTATTAATAAAAATGTATTTGGAGAAGCGTGGTTTGTAAAGGAGGTTTATTCGGTTGAATCACCGGATGCAGCTATTGATGCCATTGGTTATACTAATTTAAGAGATAAGGCTATTGTGAATGTCTCTGAATTTGAAAATTTAGATAAGTATAAAGTAGATTCTGTAAGTGGGAATATAGAGTTAAGTAGTTATAAGCCCAATGAATTAGTATATAATTACGCTATTGGTCAGGATCAATTAGCTGTTTTTTCTGAGATTTATTATGCAAAAGGGTGGAATGCTTATCTGGATGAAAAACCAATTGAAATAAACAGAGCCAACTATATTCTAAGAGCAGTTATGTTACCCGCAGGTAATCATCAGTTGGTTTTTAAGTTTGAACCGAAATCATATGCTAACAGTCAGATGTTGGCATTAATAAGTTCCTTGATTATACTGTTACTGATCGTATTTGCAGGGTATAAAATCTGGAAAGCTAAAAAAGAGTAAGGATTATATATAAAAGCTTGAGCTGGATGAATGTTTTCGGCTGACCTTGATTAATACCGGATAAAATTCAAAATGCTACTTCTGGTTTACTTCATTCCTAAAGTAGCTTGAATTTAGTCCGGCATTATACCGGCATATTTATAGTTCTAATTGGAATAAAAGGGAGTTGAATATTCAGTTCCCTTTTATATTTGTTATAACCCGGATTGTATTTACCTTATTGAATATCTGTTTGGATGGTATTTTACTAGAATGTTGTTTCAGATCGCTGAATGTAGTAAGTGATTTTTACTGTGAGGAGTTCTTCAATAAAGGTTATTTAAACTGAATCGCAGCTATGGAAATATCATCAAATACAGATCCAATTTCCAGTTGCTCATTAATTAATTCTTTTAAATCTATCATATTTTTCTCAACATCCTGACCGTTTGAAATAATATCCTCAATGGGTTTCATGCCGGATTCAATTTGATCTCCATTTTCTAATTCAACCAATCCATCAGTAAAAGCTAAGAATTTCGCTTGTTTGGGAATGTATACCTTACCCATCTCTACAGAAGGTATCTCATCTAGCATGCCTAAACCAATGCAGCCTTTATCCAGACTTGTGAGATGGTGTTTTTTGGGGTCGAATAACATCGGGGGTAAGTGACCTGCATTAACGTAGGTAAGCTTACGTGTTAGTGTGTTGTATTTGCCCAAAAACATGGTAATAAACTTCTCACTGTTAGCGCTTTGGTTTACTTTGTGATTTAAGTGATGAACCAGTTTTTTCAGGTTGATTCCAGGTGTATATAAGGCTCTGAATACTGCCTGAAAGTTTGACATTAAAAATGCAGCTGAAATTCCCTTTCCGGATACATCAGCAATGCAAAAACCCAAAACATTTTTCGACAGCTTTATGAAGTCGTAATAATCTCCTCCAACTTCAAATTGGGGGTGGTAAAATGTATGAATTGAAAATTTAGTGCTAACAGGTAGGTGATTATCGGCTGGTACCAATTGTGATTGGATACGGGATGCCAGTTCCATCTCCTTACGCATTGCTTCCTGTTCAATTAACTCATGCTGCATTCTTTTGTTTTCAATGAAAACAATGATCAGGTTAGAGATAATCTGAATTAATTTAAGGTGTTTAATTGTGGGGCTGATACCCTGGTGTTCTTCGTCAACATCGCCTATTAATACAAAACCAATAGCCCGGAATCTATGAAACAAAGGAATGACTGCATCAAATCCTTTAAGTTGAGGAGGATGTGATATGGTAATGTTTTCAATATTCTGGTATCGTATTAAATCTCTTTCAACATCAATATTTAAAACCTCTTTATGAGTAACACCGGAATTGAGCAGATTTTTCCACTTTCCATCAATTAGGGTGAAAACTAATATTTTTCCCACTTCAAGTTCCTCACGGAGTAAAATTTCGAACTCAGCTATCAGATCATCAATACTATGATCTTCATTTATAGTTTGTGCTATATCAAGAAGAATATTGAGTCTATCCTTAAAAAGCCGAAGTCTTTTCTTTTGAAGTTGAGTAACCATAATTTATTGACAATAAATCTTTAGGTTGTAAGTTATTAATTTTTTTTACCAAAAGACAGATAAAAACTTAATAAAATAGCCCTGCTTTAATAAGTAGGGCTACATTTGCGTTATATATGCTATTATTTTTTTACTCTTTCAACGTATGATCTGTCTCTGGTGTCTACTTTAATCCAGTCGCCTGTATTTACAAATAATGGAACCATAATTTGCGATCCCGTATCTATAGTTGCTGGCTTTAAGGAGTTTGTTGAGGATGTGTCGCCTCTAACGCCAGGTTCGGTATAGGTTACTTCAAACTCAATGTGCATTGGTAAATCTACTAATAGGGGAGTCTCTGTGTCTGCATGGTAAACTACCTCGCAGGCCAAACCATCTTTTAGTAAATCATGGTTTTCAATTAATTTTTCTTCAATAGTTACTTGCTCATACGATTCATTGTTCATGAAAACATACCCCATATCATCTTTATAAAGATATTGGTATGAACGACGTTCAACGCGTTGTTCGTTTATTTTATGACCAGCAGAAAAGGTATTGTCAATGACCTTGCCTGTTGATATGTTTTTAAGCTTAGTTCTTACGAATGCAGGACCTTTACCTGGTTTAACATGCTGAAACTGTATAATTGCATATAGATCGTTTTTAAATTCGATGCACATCCCGTTTCTGATATCAGATGTATTTGCCATAGTATAATAAATTAATCTTTTATGAGTATTATAATGGTGCAAAAATAACCCAAATAGTTTAAATAGCTAATATTTAACAACTATTAAATAAAAGATGGTGCTCACTAATAACCACAGCTCGACATAAAATTAATGGCTCAGAACGTTTGTGTGTAATTAGCACTTGCACGAAAACTCAATACCGATTAAAACTCAAAATTCCACTTCTAGTTAAAGTAGTTTGAATTTAGCCCGGCATTATACCAGGGCATTTATAGTTTTAATTGGTATAACAATACGTTTGCCACCCTGGATGTGCTTGATGTTATTTAAGGAACGGTTCTGATGGACAGCATGCTTATAGAGAACCGTTCCGGATTTTTGACATTTGAGAAGCAATAGCATTGCAGGTTAACTTTCGGAACGGTTCTATATAACCATCAAGGGAATCAGAACCGTTCCCTGACTTTTCTGAAAGTAATAATTAGGTGCCAGTCCATAAGTGGGGTGTTTGTGCTATAAAGTTAAAATACAAGGTGTGTGAAAAATTCAAACCGCAGTATACTAAGGTATATGAGGATCTGGATTTTGAGCAACAACGCAGAAGTTGAACTTTATATACGATATATACGAACACTAATTAGCAGTATGTTTGCCACCCTGGATGTGCTTGATGTTCTTTAAGGAACGGTTCTGATGGACAGCATGCTTATAGAGAACCGTTCCGGATTTTCGGCATTTGAGAAGCAATAGCATTGCAGGTTAACTTCAGGAACGGTTCTCTATAACCATCAAGGGAATCAGAACCGTTCCCTGACTTTTCTGAAAGTAATAATTAGGTGCCAGTCCATAAGTGGGGTGTTTGGAGTATAAAGTTAAAATGCAAGGTGTATGAAAAATTCAAACCGCAGTATACTAAGGTATATGAGGATCTGGATTTTGAGCAACAACGCAGAAGTTGGACTTTATAAACGAACACTAATTAGCAATACGTTTGCCACCCTGGATGTGCTTGATGTTATTTAAGGAACGGTTCTGATGGACAGCATGCTTATAGAGAACCGTTCCGGATTTCCGGCATTTGAGAGGCAACGCAATAGTTGGACTTTATAGACGAATACGAAGTAGTTTCTATTGCCTGATGGAACTAAACGAGTTTTTAAGACCTTTGAATTCCTCTAAGTCGCATGTAAATGAACCTACTTTTAAATTTACTTTAAGTCTTACAGGTATTCTATTTAGGTCTCTTGTAATCCAAACCTTCATATCCTCTTCTGTTTTAAAGGCTCTTCCAACTTCAGTTACAGGGTAGAAAAGATAACATTCCATGTCACCAAAATTGGTGTCTATTATTTCGTTCCGGATATATTTTATTCTGAGAGGAAAGATTTCATCCCCAAAATACGTTGTATATTCAAGTATTTCCCCTTTTTTCATATTATCATTAAAATCAAATTTCCGTGCGTAATAAAAAGCTGATAGAATATCCTGAATATTTTGAGGAACAGTGACTTCTCCCGATTTTCCACTTTGAATTCTAATGGAGTCATCTTTTACCAAAGAATAATCATAGGTAACTTCATTGTAATAACGATATTTTCCTTCATGTATATCCCTGATAGATTTAACGGGTTGGTGAGTTTCAGTATTCATATAACTAATGTACTGATCTCTTAATTTAAAAATAGCATCAACAAATCCTGAAGTTTTGGCAGATAGTTTAATTTCGTTTGTAGGTATACCCTCCCAAACAGAATCTTTAACAGAAAACGTAATGTAACCTCCTGTAATAAATCCATACCTTAGTGAGTATTTTAAATTTTCACCAGATTTATAAGCGTTGGTATAAATGGCCTGATTTTTTTGAGAAAAAGAAGAGCCGATTGCAAATGCAAGTAGAAATATCAGTAGTGTAATTTTTTTAACAACCATATAGTAATGTATTAGGCATTTCCTTAAATTTAGCAATTATCAGACCAAATCAAAATTTGAACCCAACCTGACTCAAAAACAAAGGCTTATGAAATCCATAAAGGTTATACGTAATTTCATATTCCAGGTTATACAGTTGCGGTATTATGTGTAAATGTTATAAGTTTTCTATGTTGTAATGGTTATAAGAATAGTTTATTGCTTGTTGTATTTTTTTTATGGCCAGTAATTATTTCGATACTGAAGATACCGTAGGTTGCGGTATTTCTTGTTTCTACAGTATTTTCTTTTTTGGAGTTGTTGCGATAAAATCTTTCAGATAAAATGGTTCAAAATATGCGACATCTTCAAACTGTTTTTTATTGAACTTATTGTGAGCCACATCAATCATATTAGCAGCCAATGGATTCATGTTGTCTAAAAATATGGCATTCTGATGATGGATTACTTCTTTACATTTGCCGGCGCCATCTCCCAAAAAGATAATTGTATGTTTGTCAAGCTCCTCTTGAAATGAATTTTCATCAATAATTTCAGCACTTATTTTGCGAACTAATTGTTTTTGTGAATCAAACAATGCAGTATATACTTCCATCCGTCTTGCATCTATCATTGGGCATATCAGTGTGTTATTTTTTACTTGATTTTTAAACTCGGCGTGATTAAAAGCAGATAGTGCCAAAGACTCAAGTGAGGTGATAGCAATAAGAGGTTTATTAAGGGCGTAGCAGATTCCTTTAGCAACCGAGACTCCAATTCTCAGTCCGGTATATGATCCAGGGCCACTACTCACGGCAACAGCATCAATATCACTCAATTGATAATCACTCAGTTTTTCAAATAACTCTTTAATAAATACAGTCAGATGAGTGGCATGAGAGTTTGCTTCATACAATTCTTTTTTTTCAACAATCTGATTGTCTTTGGATAAGCAGATTGAGCACACCTTTGTTGAAGTTTCGATTGAAAGTATTAATGCCATTTTATTAGATTTATATTTTGCAAAAATAGTTTTTTTGCCTTAACGCGGAAAATTAGCCGGATAGATCTTTAAAGTATATTCATTAGTGCTTCGTTATGAGAGATAAAAGAGCAATTGGTCAAGAACATGTTGAAAAGAGATATAACGCTGCCATGGTGAATTGAAATAAGTTAGATTGCGAGTTGATTAGCAGCATTTTTATCTCGTAATAGATTTCCCAATGTAAATTTCGTGTTTAATAAAAAAAAGGGCACTTCTTTCGAAAATACCCTTTCTCAACTTAAACCTGATTCTATATGAAAAGCTTACTTAAATTCTTATTGCTTAGCTAATAAATTTATAAGTAAATCTTAATTTACTCGAAGTAATTTACCTTGTATTACACCGTTTTTAGAGATGATTTTATAAATGTAAAGTCTCTCTATGTCATTTTTTCCATCATATTTAAAGGTGTACTTAATGTCAGATTTTATGATCCCCGAATACAATGTTTCTATTTTTTTTCCATAAATATCATAGATGCAAATTTCAACATCAGTATTGTTTTTTGATGCAACAGTAATTTGTGCCTGATCAATAAATGGATTTGGTTGTGCACTTACAGTCAATCCGTCTTTCATTACTTCTTGTTGTAAAATATCCACATAGCTTAAAGCATAACATGTTGAAGCCTTGAATACCACCGGAATTGAATCTGGAAGGTAATTGGGGGCAGAAGTATTATTAAAGCATACGTCGAATTCAATTTTAAACTGATCTGGTCCTGATTGGCCAAATCCGGTTATTTCATCAATCTTAAAGCCATAAAGCCCGGTTTTAGGGTCGGTTGAATTTTTCTCAATCTTCCATCCGTTAGAATTCTCAATAGCTCCAATCGTTCCATATTTCAATCCGACATTAAAGTGAGACAACTCGTGGTCGCAGGTTCCATCGGTATATACATTCATAACAAAGTGATAGCATCCTTCGCCGTCAAGTGGGGTAATCGCTGAAATGTTACTATACATGCAACCTGAAATACAGTTATCAGTATCAACAACTACATCATCTCCGTTGTCAATGCTTCCTCCATCGTCACTACCATCGCCATTACTATTGTCGCCACTGCCATTGTTTTGACTATCGGTGTTGCAGGATATACTTAAGGTATCAGTGGCTAAACACCCTTCATCATTCATTACAGAATATATAAATTTGGCGGTTTCGTTTCCGGCATAATACATAATAGTATCCAATGATGATTCTTCAATATACCATGAATTGTCGTTGTCAATAATTTCCCAGGTATAAGTTGTTGCTCCGGAAGATGAGGCTGTTAGTATATTACCTCCACTGCTACATTGCACTTCAATACCACTGGCGTTGATTGAATTGGTTACAGTTGCAGCCTCTTCAACGGTGAAATCAGTTGAGGAGAAGCAGCCGTTATTGTCAGTAACCTCTACCTGGTAACCTCCGGGATCAAGGTTATTTCTGGTTTTTGAAAAAGAGCCATCATTCCAATAGTACTGATAAGGTTCGCTTCCGCCAGTTGCTATGATTTCTGCCGCACCGGAAAGACTTCCCCCGCAAGCTGGCTGACTCACATTAGCTGATACATTAATGGTTTCTGTTGAGTTTGTTACTGAGATGGTTTTAGTATACTCACAACCTAGTGCATCTTTCATGGTAATGTCGTAATTACCGGATCCATCTACAACAAGTGGAGAGGTGATTGCTGTATCTCCTGAGAAATATTCATAAGAAGGTACTCCACCTGAACCTGAGATATTGATTGTAGCTTCAGAGTCCGTTGAACAATCACGAGCATCTATTGAATAATTGAGACTCAATGCCGCTCTATCGGCTAAATTTACTGAACGCGAAACAGAACAACCATTGGCATCCGTAACGGTTACTTTATATCTTCCACTTACAATATCAGAAATAACAGCAGTTGTATCGCCAGTATCCCAGGAGTATTGATAAGGTTCCGAACCATATCTGATATTAATTACAGATATGGCACCATCGTTTCCACCATTACAAGTAGGATTTATAACAGATGTGCTAATGGATAAGGTGCTAATTCCAACGTAAGTGGAGGCAGTAGCTGTACAACCATTGGCATCCATAACGGTCAGAGTGTAACTGCCAGAATGCACTCCTGAAATTGTTGAGGTAGTGTCGCCATTGCTCCAGCTATAAGTATAGGGGGGAAGACCACCCGTTACACTGCTGGTTACTTCTCCTTTATCTTCTTCGTGACATTGTAAGTAATTAGGAGTAAGGCTTACACTTAAATCAGTATCTTCTGAAATCTGTACCGTTTCTTTTTTACTACAACCTACGCTATCCAAAACCTGGAGGATATAAGTTCCTGCATATAACTGATCCAGATCTTTCGTAGTTTTTCCATTATTCCACAAATAGGTATATGATCCGGTTCCACCTGTCACTGCAATTTGTATTGATCCTGAATTGTGGGCACATGTAGTGGATCCTGCATCACTTACAATTGTTATGTCTGTTTCCGGTTGTTGTATTGTTGCAGATAATGCAAGTGAGTTTCCGGTGCTATCGGTTACAGTTACCTGATATTCACCAGTCTTTAAGCCTGATATTTTTGCATTTGTACTTCCATTGCTCCATAAGTAGGAAAAAGGAGCCTTACCTTCAGTAACAATTGCCTCGGCTTCGCCATTGTTTCCTCCAAAGCACGATATATCTTTTTTCTCAATGCTAGCTGATAAATTATATTCAAGTGTATCTGTATTCTCTATTTCCTGATAGAATACGCACGTGCCTGCTTTATAGGCTACCAGTATTTTGTTTTCAATGCTATCAAGAATCTGATTATTGGCGCATACGGTATATTCTACTGAGAATGTACCTGACTCTCCATTCTCACCAAAGTTGGATATGTCATCAATTTTGAATCCATTTAAACTGGAGGTGGGATCCTTGGTTGGATTTTCAATCTTCCAGCCTTTGGAGTTGTATACATTGCTTATTGTTGCTCCATCAGGAACTTCAACCGTAAAGTGAGAAAGTGCAGATAAACAGCCACTTTCTGCATTGACTTGTAATTCAACAGAAATACAGTCGTCACTTCTATCCATACTAATTAATTCGGAAGAGAAGCAATTAGCACAATCTTTAACTTCGTTTTCTTCAGCTAAAGATTGTGCAATTGAGTTGATTGAGAATGAAAAGGCAATAAAAACCAGGATATAACGCATAATACCCCAGTCTGTAGACTTTGTGTATAGGTTTCTCATTGTGTTGTGTGTTTTGTGTTGTGTGTTTTTGTTTACGATTGCTGGTTAAAAAAGTTACTTTCGTCAATTACTTTAAGTATCTGACCTGGAAAATGATGTGGGATTTTATATAATGATAATTTAAACAGTTAACTAAAAAACAGTGTAGAATAATGGTAAAATCTTAATTTTGTTACTTTTGTTATCAAAATTAAATGTTTTCAATGAACGAGAAAGACTTACCTGCTGAGGAAAAACAGCATTTGTTGGATAAAAGATACCTGAAGATGGCTTATATATGGGCTGAAAATTCATATTGCAGACGTCGTCAGGTAGGTGCGTTAATTGTTAAAGGCAAAATGATTATCAGCGATGGCTATAATGGAACTCCTTCGGGCTTTGAAAATAATTGTGAAGATGAAAACAATATTACAAAGCCTTATGTTTTACATGCAGAGGCCAATGCTATAACTAAAGTGGCATGTTCAAATAACAGTTCCGATGGATCTACATTATATGTTACTTCATCACCATGTATTGAATGTGCTAAACTTATTGTTCAGGCAGGAATAACAAGGGTTGTTTATAGTGAAAAATATCGTGTCGAAGATGGAATTAATCTATTAAAGCGTGCCGGAATTGAGACTATACATATTGAGGTATAGAAATTGTTGATAGATATGGTATCGTTCGGAGTTAATTTAATAAGTAGAAAACCTAGATGAAAGCAAATCATATATCATGAGTTATAACAATACAAAAAAGCAAATTCTTCAACCTATTTTACTGGCAGTTATATTGATTGCCGGAATATTTATTGGTTATGCAGTGTTACCGGGTAAGATTGGTAAGAGTAATCCGTTGGTTATTTATCCGCAAACCAATAAAATAGATGCCATTTTAAATCTCATTAGTGAGGAATATGTGGATACCGTAAATACGGAAAAAATGCAGGAGGATGTAATCCCGGAATTATTAAAAAAACTGGATCCTCACACCGTTTATATTCCTGCCAAAGATCTTAAAAATGTAAATGAGGAACTTTCAAGTAATTTTGGAGGAATCGGAGTTCAGTTCAGTATTCAGAAAGATACGGTTTTAGTAGTTGCAGTGATATCCGGTGGGCCATCAGAAAAAGTGGGTATTTTGCCAGGTGACAGAATAGTTGCTGTAAATGATAGTGTTATTGCAGGTAATGGTATTCAGAACAGCATGGTGCTTAAGCTGCTTAGAGGAGAAATGGGTACGGATGTGAAAGTTGGTGTGATCAGGCGGAATTTGACTGAGCCTTTGAGTTTCAATATTACCCGGGGACGAATTCCGATCTATAGTGTGGATGTTTCTTACATGATTGATGATGAAATAGGATATATTAAAGTGAGCAGATTTGCCACCAATACTTATAGTGAATTTTTAACCGCATTGGCTAAATTAAAAGCTAATAGCTGCAAGAAAATCATAATTGATTTCAGAGGCAATTCCGGAGGATATCTTGATGTAGCGATAAATCTTTGTAATGAATTTTTACATGATAAAGACATGATTGTTTATACCGAAGGAAAGGCAAATCCCCGTCAGGAAGTTTTTGCCAATGGAAAAGGAACATGTCAGGATGCCAAACTAGCTGTATTGATTGATGAATTTTCAGCCTCAGCCAGTGAAATATTTGCAGGTGCCATGCAGGATAACGATAGGGGTATTATCGTTGGCCGAAGATCTTTTGGAAAGGGACTGGTTCAGAATCAGATTCCATTACCTGATGGGTCTGCTCTTCGTTTAACAATAGCAAGATACTATACGCCAGCCGGAAGGTGTATTCAGAAACCATATGACAATGGTACAGAGGAGTATTATAAAGATATTATGGAGCGTTACCAGCATGGTGAGTTTTTTAATGAGGATAGTATAAGTGTGAATGATACACTACAATACCAAACAAAAGAAGGACGTATTGTATATGGAGGAGGAGGTATAATGCCTGATTATTTTGTGCCCCGTGATACTACAGGATTAACTAATTATTATTATAGTGTCAGAGAAAAAGGGCTAATTTATCAATTTGCTCTGGAGTTTGCAGATAAACATCGTGCCGAAATCGAAAATTTTACCAAACTTAAAGAAATAAAAACCTATTTAAAGGATAAGCCTGTATTGGATAAGTTTGTTGAATATGCCTCGAAGGCAGGAGTAAAGTTGAATAAAAAAGAATTCAATATTTCAAAAAATGTTATTGATGTGGAGCTAAAGGCTTATATCGCCAGAAATATAATAGATAATGATGGATTCTATCCTATATTAGGAGCGATTGATGAGGTACTTCATGAGGCGATTCATCAATTAAAGGAAGAATAAAGATTACAATTAGATAAACGAAAAGCCCCGGTTGACATTCACTTCATTCCGGGGCTTTTTTATGAAATGTATTGAATAGATTTCTGAAAAAATAAATCAACCAGATCTAGCCTGAATAATTCACAAATATTTCTATTCCAACCTTCAACTGCCCGCCATCTTTGCTTGTCCTAAGATTTTTTTTATCAATACAGATCGCTATTCCTCAAAAATAAAATCTTGTGGTTGATCAAATCTGACAGACATCTGAAGGTCTCATAACGAAAATTCATGAATCAAAGATCAGCGAAGCTAATTAATCAGGCTGGTGATTGAAACCTAATGAAAGGAATAAAGATAGTTCCGGTAATGGTTAAAAATATACCTGTTAACCATAAGGTCATAATAACTTAAGTGTGATCATAATCTTAAAATCAAGTTAATGCCTTACAATTTATTATCATCATTAATTTATTTTTCATCTTGTTTAAAAAATAGGATGAAGAATAAAATAAGAACTCGGATTTTATTAAAGCTTTTGTATTTAGAGTGTTGTAATACGCTAGTCTTCAAATACATTTTTAACACGGCCAACTTCACCTGTTTCAAGTTGAACTTTGATGCCATGAGGATGATTTGCTGATTTGGTAAGTATCCGACTTACAAATCCCTCGGTTAATTCACCGGATCTTTGATGATGCTTTTGTACGATTTCAACTTCACAACCGGGTGTAATGTTTTTGCGAATTCTTCCATCCAGAATATTACGATCTTCCATCATTTTGCATATTAATAAGATATTGGCGAAAGTAATAATTACTTAATAAACTAACTAACATTTAAGACTTCTCCAGTGTAAGTTCAACGAAATGGCTTTGCTCGTGTTGTGCATTGTATGTTTCGACGTATTCGATGAGTTGAGATGCTGGTTGTCAGAAGATTGCCATATACCACCTTTTACTGCATCTTTTGTTAATATGTTAAACCATATTTCTACCTGATTCAACCAAGATGAACATGTCGGTGTAAAATGTAATTGAATCTTCCTTTTACCTTCCAACCATTCCTTAATGTTCTTGTGTTTATGTACTGAAAGATTGTTGGCATTTATTGAACTTTTCTTTTTTTTGAACGTTGATAGAAAAACTTGAAAAAATGAATCCGTTAAGTTGTAATAATTATGCAATTTACAGGAAATCCGGGGTGTGTTTTTATATTAGTCAGGATTTAAATAAAGTGCAATTTTGAACTGTATTGAGCCAAACACCAGGTATACATTTACTTGTGTTCTTATTAAGCACATATCAGAACCAAGAAACTAGTTAAACGGATTTAAACTACTTTGTAATTATTCGCTCGAATTGATGGGTATGCTATTATTTGATAAAGTTATAAAAAAATGGAAAAAGGAAGTGAAGAAGTATTTTCTCTCCTATAAAAACGGCTTTTTTGAAATATTCCAATACGCAAATTCACCCCAGCTGATGATTCGAAATTTCATCAATATGCCTTTTGTTAAGTCCGATGAAATCTATCAGACCATTGCTGCCGAGAATCCTTTTTTAAAGGTTAAAATATTTTATCTGAGTTTCGAAAAAGGTCTTTTACTGATGCTCACTAAGGCTTTCTATAAAAAAAATGTGATGGATAGGATGTTATATGATGAAGAGTTACCAACTGAATATTTTTTTATAGCACTTAAAGTACACGGAAAGTGCCTTGAAAGCAGACAACCGTTGATAAATGGCACAAACCATATACATAACTTCTGGAGCTTATGCAAACCTGCAGGCATTAAAAATATTAGTCATTTTAAAAACTCCGATGAGCAATTTTATACGCTCTTTTTTACAAAAATCTGGCTGGATAATTATTTGATACATGCTGATGAAATAGTTAAAACGTTTTTCACTGATTTTCTGAATTCAGATGCTACCTATATCATGTGGCCTAGCTACGAAACCTTAGGCAAGAGTGATTATTCTTTGTTTAAAGATGTGTTGGAGAATAGTAAGCCCGTATCGGAAATCAATCAGGAGCTTTTTCGAGACCAAAGCCTTATGATGTTTAACGATTTTGCTTCTGATATTAGCAATTTTGATTTTCATGCCAATTACTTAAAGATTAGTAATGAGCAACGGCTTAAAATTTTAAGAGCGGAAGATTATATGAGAAATTTTTATAATGATGAGTTTCCCGGAATAGCGCAGATTGCAGAAAAGGTTGGTATTTCGCACACGGGGCTCAAAACAGGCTTTAACCAACTCTTTGGTTGTTCTATCTATAAGTATTTTCGAAATCAAAAAATGAAGATTGCCCTCTCAATTCTGGAGCAAAATAGTGATATTAAAATTAAAGACCTGGCTACCCAATTAGGATATGACAATGCGGCCAAGTTTACAGCGGCATTCAAAGAGGAAATCGGTTTTCTACCCTCAGAAACATCAATTATTCAGTAGCTTAATAAAAGTTGCAATAATTCCATCCCTAAAATAAGTGCACTTTTGTCTTATTGGAGTACTTCAATACTTTAAAAGCAGATATTTTTGCTACTCTGAATTTTATAACCTGAGTTCGATATAAAATTAGCGAGCTCAAAATTCAGTAAATGATTGATTTACAATGTAAATTTTTGAGACATAGCGAGCTATGGTGATAAAATTTAGAGCCGTAAATCGAAAAGCTATGAATTTCACTTATAAATACCGATTTTCTGCGTCATATTTGCTTACCATAGCCCGCTATGCTTTCGCAAACATTCCTTAAAACTCAATATTTATAAGCGATTTGAGCCATTAATTTTATATCGAACTCAGGTTTTAAATATTTAGTCAACCATTTGATCTGATAATTATAGATACTAAAAGATCTTAATATATTATAAATATGTAAGCCTTACGTTCATTTTTAATGTTTAGTTGTTCAATTGCAATTAAAAGAATATTCAGAATTCATTTTAAAATTTTAATAAATTATCATTTATGCTTATGAAAAAAATTACTTTATTACTTCTGTCCTTATTTGTTCTAGGTGCAACTTCTGGACAATCGTTATCTTACAAAAACTACAATGCAGGCAATGGAGGTACAAATGTAACAGCAACTGTTGATTTTTTAACGGATTGTCAACAAAGTGTTTCGTTGGAAATTTACTCTGATATCTATACAGGAGTGTGGACAGGAGCAGGAAATTATGACTACTATGTAAATGATCAATTAATTGGCTCAGGAACAGCTGTACAACAAACAATAGACATATCTGCTTATATTCCTGTAACTTCAGTAAAAGTTGTTTCCAAAGCAGGCACATGGTCTATTGTTGAAGCAAAAGTTATTGTTACAGAAAGTTCAGCACTAGCAGCTGGCCCAACTGTAGCTGATGTATCCTATTGTAAAGATGCAACTGCAGTGCCATTAGAAGCAACTTTAACAGGTGATGGTACATCATTAAAATGGTATACAGATGAAGCAGGAAGTTATTCTGCAACAGTTCCAACACCTATAACCACTGCAAGTGGAACCACTTCTTACTATGTTGCACAAGTAAATACTAATGGATGTGAGAGCCAACGTTCTGTTATTGCTGTGGATGTGGAAGATGCTGCCGTATTAACGTGCCCGGAAAATGTATCCATGACAACTACTTCCACGCAAGAGGAAATCAACACTGGTTTTATTGATTTCTTAAACTCATTCAGCCACACAGGAACAAATACGACCAGTTCATTTTCAAATGAAATTACCGGTTTTAATGCATTGTATGACCCTGCTAATTGGACAACACCGGAACAATCACCATCCAGCTCATTTAATCATTCGTCAACAACTTTGGCCATTACAGCAGTTCATGGTGGTGGTGGAACAACCAGACAACTTGTAATTCCTGCGGATGGAACTATAAGTTTTGACTGGAGTGGTAATTTTACCGGAAGTGGCGGATATATTGTAGCTTATAAAATCAATGGTGTTAGAACAGATATAACAACAACTACAGGTTCAGGATCATTATCTGGCATTGCTGTATCAGCAGGAGATGTATTTCAGTTCTATACCTGGGGATTAACACAATATTCTACCTATCAAGCAACTATTTCTAATTTTGCCGTTAATTCAGCACTGCCATCCATTTCCACTACTGATAATGGATTTGTAGATAGCAGCATGCCTGCCAATTGGACAACACCGGAACAATCACCATCCAGCTCATTTAATCATTCGTCAACAACTTTGGCCATTACAACAGTTCATGGTGGTGGTGGAACAACCAGGCAACTTGTAATTCCTGCGGATGGAACTATAAGTTTTGACTGGAGTGGTAATTTTACCGGAAGTGGCGGATATATTGTAGCTTATAAAATCAATGGTGTTAGAACAGATATAACAACAACCACAGGTTCAGGATCATTATCTGACATTGCTGTATCAGCAGGAGATGTATTTCAGTTCTATACCTGGGGATTAACACAATATTCTACCTATTCAGCTAGTATTAGCAATTTCCAATATCAGTATTCAACCAAATATCTGGGAGCTGTTGCAGGTTTTGCAGAAACAGGTGGAGCTGTTGATGTAACTTATAGTGTTGATAATGTATGTGGAACTCAGACTTGTGTTAAAACGTTTACTGTTGGTATTTCAACAGAGGTTGAAGAAGATTTTAGTTCAGCATATAAATTTTATCCTAATCCTACAAGTGGCCTGCTAACGGTTGAGTTACCGGAAGATGGAGTTGTTAATGTTTTTGATTTAAATGGTAAACTGCTTCAATCGGCTTCTGTAAGTATGGGTAGAAATACTATTAATCTTACAGAATTGAGAACAGGAGTTTATATCATTAAATACATTTCTCCCAATAGTGTGAAAACTTTTAATGTTATTAAAAAATAATAGATAAAATCTGACTAGTCCTAAATAACCGTTACAGATTACTGGACTAAAAACAGGAATATTCTTATTAGTCCCCAGGGGTAGCCTTGGGGACTATTTTTTTTCGGTACGTTTTGATTCTGATTTTACGTTGTTTGTGCATTTGATCTATGGCTTAGTTGCCTTGCAATGCCAGTTCCTGATAAATCCCGACGAAAAAGCCTTTTTACATTACCAGGTTTCGCACATTGCAAATAACAACAAAATACATTATTCTTTCCTTATTTTTGATGTAACTACTCCATCAGTTGTTTGAATTGAAATGAAATATACCCCACTTTGGTATTGAGATAAATCAATTGTTTTGTTTTGAAATTGGGCTGTTTCATTAATGATTGCATTGCCGGCAGTATCAAAAATTGTTATTTGTTGAACATTATTTTTTTCAAGACTAAGATTAACGATTCCATTGGTGGGGTTTGGATATATTTTGATGCCTTCCGGTTGATTGAGGTCAGTTTTAGCCAGACCAGTTGCTACGCTGCCTGATATCTCGTAAGGGTTGCTGGGTGTTCCCATGTTACTATCTGATTCAAATGTAACTTGAGTGGAGCAGCTTACCAGACTGGCAGATGAATCATCCATAATTTTAAAATCCACTGTTTCTCCAGCCAGGTTGTTACTGTAAATGGTTAACAATACAATATAAATATCAACAGAGGTGAAATGCATCACCTGGGCCGATCCGCGCAATTCTCCATTCACGTATGCGTATACAATATCATTGGCATCAGTGGATTCGGCACCGTTAATAAAGAGTTTCCCTGTAAGCGTCATGGAGTATTGAAAGTCGTTTGGATTAACTACGTCTATTGCACTGGCTATTGTGCTGCTTGCCATAAACATCAGGATAATTGATGAAAGAATATAATTTTTAATCATGGTATTATGTTTTTTTAATATGAAAGATCCAACAGGATTGAGTTCCTGTTGGATCTTTTTATGCATTACTACTGTTGCTTAATTAACTTTTGTTCATATACTTTTTCTCCAACCTGAAGCTTGATGAAGTATACCCCTGTCGGCAATTCGCCAAAATATCGGGTAATGGTTTGTGTTCCTGCTTCAAGTTCGTTGCTCATCCATTCTCCGACTTTGCTTCCTGAAAGATTGTACAGGTCAATAACAACCTTACTTTCTTCCGGCAAGAAGAAGTTAATGTTGACTTTATTTTTGAATGGATTTGGATATACATTGAAATGGTTATCCATATCGTTCATATCCGACTCATCAAGATATAGTTCTACAGGAAGTGAGAGATTTCCCTGGAAATTATCGTTCAGGAATATTGTACTTCCTTTTAGTTCATAAACATCTCCACCGGATAACAGGGCAAATTGAATTTCACTGCCATTATCTACCTCATCGCCAAAGGCAGTAATCATAGTAAATTCCGATAAATCAACACTTTGCTTATTCAGTGTGCCTACTCCTCTTAACTCCTCATTTATGAAGGCGCCAACCTGCACTCCTTCCGGCAGGTTATTGACATTGTTAAGATGAGCTGTGATGCTTACAGAACCCGGATAGGTAAACGGATTTACATTATTACCGCTAAAGTAAGAGATTAACTGCTCTTCTTTTACACCTGATTTAAGATTACCCAACGTGCTCTTATTGGGGTAGGTGAATTGAACCGGAGTGGTGGTTTGTGACCAAAGCATGTAACCTTCTCCCGGTTTCAGGTAAGAGAGGGAACCAAACCATTCGCTGCCATCGTATAGGGCAAATCTGGTTTGCGCTTTCAATACATCACCTTCCTGTGCATTATATCCGGCTAAAGCCTGATTAATTTCAATGTTGGTTTGAGGAATGTAACCCATGCGGTTCCAACCTGAATTAATGGTTATCGGATGATTGTTTGCATCAATAAACTGACCCTCATAATCCAGAGTGTTGGCTTGCGAAAGCTTAATCTTATACATTTCCCCGGCTTGCGGAGTTAATCCACTGCTTAACCAGAAATCGAACCCGGAATCGTAAATGGCATACGCCGTTTTTGTTTTAATGATGTCGCCATCTCCCAACGTTAATTTGGCAAATAGTGTATTCACATCACTATAGTTATCCATAGTACGGTTAAATGAAATCCATTTCCAGCCTTGGTTCAGATCGATAGAACTGTTCAACAGGTAACCGCATTCAAATAGTGTTGGGTTGCCGATGGAACCTGTAAGTTGATTCGATTCGAAATTGATTTCAGGTGTTACATCGGTGTAAACCTCCCCGGCACTGGCATCCCAAACCTTGTAAGTAAGGTCTTCTGTAGTGCTGTTACTATATACAGTAAGGAATACATAGTATGCATCGCGGTTTTTGTTGTACTGTACATTGGCCACACCACGACATTCATCTCCTGCAAAAGCAGCAATCTTGTCATACACATCGGCAGAGTAATTGCCTGCAATGTTTAACTGCCCAACCACGATCATTGAATTTTCATAATCCGCCGGGTTAACTGTCCATTCAGGTTCGGGGATAAAAACACGCAGCTTAACATTTAGTGCCTCATTGAAACCAAAATCGGTACTCAGATAAATGGTGTTATCATACTCACCCAGATTAGTTGCTTCATTAATATCAAAGGTAATTTCCAATTCTTCATCGGGTTCTATTACACCCGAGGTAAATGAAGTGGTTAACCAATCCGGCAGGTTACTTAAGGTATATTCCTTAGACGTTCCACCCAGATTTACAATACTTGTGGTGAAGGACTTTGGTTCGTAAATCTCTTTTTCGAGACTAACAGTACTTTCGTTCCATACCACCTGATTCTGGTCGATATATGCTGTCCAGTTAACTGGAGACAATAATCGGTTTCCATTTAAATCATACACATCTTTTATACTTATTTCAAGAATGGTGTTTTCCAGTTTTTCGGACGACAATGTGGGTGTTAAAATAATTTCATCATCGTTTACCACATAATCAAACGACACCTTCTGCACCGGGCGGGCATCTTTAATTTCAGGTGCTACATCAGTAACAACCATAGAACCGTGCGGAATAGCTGCTCCATTATTGGCGCCCAGTTCATTGATCCATTGGTCTTCCCATGTTTCGGTTAGTACCTGAACACCCATTACAGTCTGGTAATATTCAAACGGATAGTACCCAGCTAAACCAAACTCTTCACCACCAAGTTTGGTTTGATGGTACAACTCAATCTGATCAGCAGTGCGTGCGGTATTCCAGATTCTTATTTCATCCATCTGCCCGGTAAAGTATTGGTCGAAGGTGTAGTTTGCCGGATCGATATTCCAGCCTCTTGCCCCCACAAAAATTCTGGCATTGGCAAACTGTGCTATGCTATCGCTTGAGGTTGAGTTTTGAAGCTCACTATCAATAAAGGCTTTGGTGTTTGAATTGCGATCCACTACCAGTGCAAAATGATGCCAGTTATCATCCATAAAGTTATTGGTAACCGCTTCAAATGCATAGCCACCGGAATTTACCACGATACTTCCATCTGTTTGCGCAGTAATGCTAAGTGCATTGACCGGATTTTTAACACCGGGTACTTCAATACCATCTCCTTTACCATTTGAAAAGAGCGTTGCCGGGGCAGAAGGCGTTGCAGCTTTAAACCAGAATTCAATGGTCATATCTGTTTCATCATCAATGGTAGCATTGGTGCCTTTTAACTCAAGGTACTGGCTTCCATTAAAATCAACGGCTTTTCCGGCAGGTTCAATAGCCCATTGGGCATTCACCTCCATCACCTGATTGCGGACTTTATCGGCAATAATGGTTCCATTGCCTTCGTTCATTTCCCAATTGCGGTATGCGCCAGCTTCACGACCCGACAGTGACTTGTACATGTTACTGTACAGTTCACCAAATGTACGGGCATCGTCCCAGATACGCAATTCGTGCATATTGCCTGAAAAGTGGTTTCCTGTTGAAGTGGCACTTTTACCAATAAACAATTTTCCGGTGGTGGAGTATTCAAGGTTCACATCAGACTGAGTAAATATGGTTTGATCATCTGCATACATACTCAATGTTTTATCGCTATGGTTATAAACCACCCCGTAATGATGCCAGCTATTCCATGGATTAGTAGTAGAATAAGCTGTTGTGGCATCGCCTGTAAAGTTTTCTCCATTTACCGTTAGGTACAACTGGTTACTAGCATCAAAACCAAGTTCAAGATTAGATGCCGTATTTTCACCCTGCGAAAGCAACACCGAGCCTGATTGCGCATTGCGCCTTAACCAGAACTCTATGCTGAAGGATTTATCGGTTAACACTACGCCGTTGTTCACTGAAGTGTAATCATTAATGCCATCAAAGTGCAGGCTTGTATTGTGGCTAATTTCTGATCCGTTTAACACGCCTGTAATACTAAAGTTGTTTTCAGTAATTATCCCTTGTTCCAACGACTCGTCAAAACGGATGGAAATCACTTCGCCTGCTGATAAAATGCCATCGCCAGGTTCTGGCTTGCCAAACACTTTAGGAGGTTTTGAATCTATCAAACCGGTGTACCAATCGGATTCGGCATATGAGCCATCGGTACAGGTTGAACGAGCTCTGATTAAATAAGTCCTGTCGTTCATTGACGATACATCCCAGGTAAAACTTTCCTCTGCACTTCCACTTAATAGTGCTTTAGGGCCGGAGTACTCATTGTAAGCCGTGCCCTCTTCTGCAAAATAGGCTATGGTGCTGATTGGATTACCAGTTAAGGTTTTGTACTGAAATTGTAATTTTTCCAGGGTACTGAAGTTAACATCATAATCGGTTAAAGTAACTCCCATTTCGCCGTTGTCATCGTAATTCAACACCCAGTTGTCCTGCATCCCTTTAATATCAACAGGGGTACAGGTTGGGGCGAAGTGTGCCGAAATATATACGGTATCTGCAATATCATTCTGAACATTGGTTGGGTCCCACTGGCAAGCCGAATGTAGTATAATGCCAATGCTATCGTATTCAAATACCTCAGGCTGCCCCATTTGTACAGTTAGTGTTTTGGTAAGGGTTTCCCATGCCGGCACCAGGTATTCTTTCTCGGGCGAATTGCCGTCGATTTTCAATATGGCGCCATAAGGGTTGGTTGATTCATCGATACTCAATGCATACCAGTTATCGGTATTTGAAGCACTGTGGTTTTGCAGTTTCAGAACAAAAGATGCTTTACTGTTTTCAGGCACATTGGTTATTAATGCTTTTTCTACATCAATAACCGGAACTTCGCGCTGTAGTGTTCCGGTATGCAGTTTGGCCAGATTTTTCTGTGCATCAAGGGCAAATATAGAGTATTGCTCACCTTCATATGGGCATTTCGACTGACCACCGCGTATTGAAAAGATAGGACTACTGATATCAAATCCTGAAACATCCCAGGTGGTGTTGCCATCCATATTTTCATACGTACTGAATGTATTGTATAGCATGTTACCTAATTCTCCGGCGAAAATAGCTACATCCACCCCAAAAGTGGCAACAGATGCCCAATAGTTCGATTTTCCGGCCAATTTAGTAGAGATAGTGCTGATGGCTGTAGAACCAATTAATGTACCTGCTCCTACTCCTGCAACAGTTGCCTGGTTTTCCAAAAACTCTTCTTGCGAAGTAACACTTTCAGTAAAGCTGTCATAGGAATATACGGGTACGCCCTGTTCTCTTTTTATGTCAATACTGTAATAGTCGCCTTCATCGCGTTCGTCAATAACGTAGCCAAAAGTAACCTTGTTTTGCTCTGATTCATTAGTGCCATTAGCTATTTCGGCGCTGATATTAAAAATAGAATTGCCGGTATAGCCGTTACCTGTGTATATCGTACTAAATTCAGAATTCCACTTGAATTTCAACTGGCGGCTACTTTTCCAGTTAAATGCTGAGTTAAACGATTGTGAAACCGATTCGCTATAGGCACCCGCAGTACCATCAATAGATATATTATTAAATGTTTCGGCATTTATTTTTTCAGCCTCGTTCATGGCAATGGCGTTCATCCAGTAGGTGATCTGATCGTTGAAAAACTGCACGGAATCATTTTCGGTTGGCTCGCCCATAAATGCATAGGAAGCTGTTGCTACATCGAATGACGGATTCATCTTTAGAGAATCTGATATCAGTTTTTCCAGGCTCTTATCATCGTTATTCAACCCATAATAGGGCGAAGTGCGAGGTATATGAGATTCATATTTATCACCAGCCAGAAGGTTATCGCGCATAACAATTAAATTTGGAATTAGCTCCCCTAAAATATGTTTCTGCGAATACACAAAGTACGTTGAGGTATTTCCCTGATCCATCACAAGGCCGTCTAGAATACCTAGTACTAATTCTGCTCCTGGTACCTCTATGTAATCGAGGTTATTGTCAATACAATATTGCTCAGGCAACAACCTCAGGTTTTTCGATTTAGTAAAATAAGCATTATAGGCATGGCCAATATACAAATCGGCATCACTACCCACATCTTCCGGATCTGAACTGGTTTCAATCCTGCGGTTAAATGATGTTGTTTCTTTATACTTTCCTTCATTGTCTGTACTTCTGGTTATTTGCAAGCCCAATTGGGAATCACTTACAATTTCACTTTCAATAAGCGGCCCAGCCAATCCACCACCAAAACCAAGTTTTGCTCCGGAATGTACTGTATTATCAATTCCGGTATTAACATCAAAATTCAGTTCCCAACTGGTGGTGCGTGAAAATTCCGACCCTTGCTCAATATAAGCGTAACTATTTGAACCCGGAGGGTCGCGCAATACAATCTCAGGTACTTCATAGCCATAAGTGACAAAATCGGTGCCTTCAATAGGGAATGCCCCTAATATATATCCCCTGAAAGGGTTGGCTTCGCGCCATTCCACTGTTATTTTATCAGTAGTGGCATATACCTGCATCAGTTTGGTGTAGCTGTTTTCGGGTACCAGTTGATCCTGGGTTATACTTGGGACACCCGCCTTGAACGAATACTGGTAGTAACCTTTTTCATCAGTACTTGCCGTTGTTCCTGATTCGGTAATTTCCAGCTGGTTGTCAATGGTTAACCTGGCATTGTTAACCGGTACTTTATCAACAACTGCTCCATCGGGATGGCTGGGGTTGCTGTATTCTTCGTACACAAAAACATTGGCCGTATAGGTTTTACCCATTTGTAGTATTGGGTGTAAATATGGGTTATTGGATGTTAAATCCAGGGTATCGGCCAAACCTGTTAGCTGGTTGGTGAAATAAATCACCGTATCGCCAACAAAATTGTTCCCGTTCAAATCTGTAATCTCAACATTGGGTGTTTCCCTTATCACAAAGTTTAGTTTGTGGTGGTACCATGCCGTATCAACCCGGTAATAATTGCCATTGGCACTTTCAACAAGCGTACTGTCGTAAACAGTGGTTGCAGTTAAAGAGTTTGATAAATCCAGAGTTGACAAATCGTTTACATCAATAGAGTAGGTGTCGTTCCCGGCTTTTTGTATTTCAAATTTTTCGGGAATCAGATAAATTTCAAA
Organism: Marinilabiliaceae bacterium; assembly: GCA_050296935.1. Classification (GTDB taxonomy): domain Bacteria; phylum Bacteroidota; class Bacteroidia; order Bacteroidales; family Marinilabiliaceae; genus Saccharicrinis. Next base: position 37,570 of record JBNKRV010000092.1, read on the forward strand.
CTCACCGGTGCTTGCATCAGTTTGCAAAGTTTTTATGGAAAATATGGCTGCATCGGCCGTATCCAGGTCGTAGGCTTCGTTTTGGGCTTTGAAAATAATATCGGCAACACCCACATTATTTGTCGATAAACCAAAACCTACTTCTTTATCCCCTTCTACTGTTCCGCCGGCAACACGCCCCAGCACTTTCACAAGGGTACTGTCGATGAATTCGATACCGCTAAGGTCATCATTGAATTCGTGAAAATTGAAACCACCTGATGCATTTTTGGGCGGGAAATAGCCCGATGAAAACACGTGCCCATCTTTCTCTACAGAAATATAATGATAACCGATGGGGACATTTACAGTAAAATGGCCTGTTGCATCGGTAGTTACAATATTTTTACCAGCACCTACCGCAGGGGCCCCATCAATCAACACCTGTACCCCTTGCACGGGGAATGTACTGTTGTAATAGGTTACTTTACCGCTTACATCGAATGATGAAATATCGGTAAAATCGAGGTTGTTCTGGGTCGCATCGCCATCTCCCAGGTAAATGGTTCTTGAATTGGGCGAAAACTCGTGTACCCCCAGGCCTGGAGTTACCCGATAAAGTTCTCCTCCCTGACGAAAGGGGATGTAATCTGCACTATAGTCGCCATACTGGTCGGTGATTGCGGCCAGGCTCAATTGGTCGCCCGATGGTGTTTCATCTGTCCAGTTTACCCCATTTACAAACACACCGTCATGTTTATTAAAAGTTGAACCTGTTTTTGAAGCATCGTATATTTTGTTGCCAACACCTTCATCGCAACGCCAATAGCCAATAAGCCCATCTTCGTTTCCATTAAGCAGGCGGCCATAACTTTTCTTTATTTCATCGTTGGTACGTGCCACATCCCAATAGCGGATTTCATCCAAATAACCATTAAAGTAGCTAAGTGCAGCATAATTGCCTCCAATATTAAGTTCTGTGGAAGCTGGGGTATTGATTTCGCAGGAAATACAAGATACAGGGTCTATGGAACACTCTACTCCGTCAATATAACATTTAATATCACCACTATATTGTGCCTCATCAGGTACCACTATTGCAACATGGTGCCATTGGTTATCAAAAAGGTTTTGGTTGTATATAATGTATCCATAGGAGGATCCCAATGTTACCATGGGCTTCCCTAATCCAGTAACCGATAACAAAAAGTTCTGAGAAAAGGAGTCGATTTCATGAGTACCTAAAATATTAAAATTATTGTTGGCGGTTGGCAATTTTACCCAGCATTCAATAGTACGGGGAGCAGCGCCTTCAACGCCATTGAAGTTATCTATTGTAACCTTATCGTCAACACCGTCAAAATACAAACTTTTACCTCCCATACCGTTTTTGGGTTCAATATTTACTTTAACGTTTTCAACTGCGTTGCCGCCTTCATATTCAACGTGCCCGTTAGCAACACCAAAAGGAATGGTAAAACCTAAATCGGTGGCATCGTTGGAATAAACCAAATTTCCTAAACAATCGGCTGTTGCCTGTATGCGGTAATCGTACAAAACACCACCAAGAGCTGTTTGGTCTTTATAAAGTGTTTGTAAATTATCTAATGAGGCTATGATTTGGTAGTTGTTTTCGCCAGATTCGGAACGCTCTATAATAAAACCATCAATGGTTGAATAAGAGCCATTGATGCCCCAGTTTAACTGAACACCATCGCCGTAATAACCTTTGGATGCTTCAATGTAAACAATCTTGTTGTCGAGGTCGCTATTGCCAATGGCCGCTGATTTGGTTTCAAAAAAATCACCTGTAGAACATGAATTTACCGCACCTACAGAATACTTATAAACCTGACAGGCCGAAACCGTGGCATCAGTGTATCCGGTACTTGTTATCCCCGTAAAATCAACCGGGTTGCTACCGTCCTCATCAGTCCTTCTTACAATCCATGAAGTAGCATTTGCGTCAACAGCCGTCCATGATACCGTTATTTCCCCGGCCCCGGTATTGGGAGCAAGGGTAATATCGGCCGGAGCTGTAGGAATATTGGCAGAGAAACCATTGGCTATTGCCGAGTAGGTACCATTAACGCTACATCCATTATTATCATAACCTGTGGCAATCACTTTATAATAGTAATTGCTATTAGTTGTAGGTGGTATATCAGTGTATTCAGTTTCACTTCCACCAATGGAAGAATTAATCGTAAGTACTCCTGATGAAAAATCGCTGGTATTAGATCGTTGTAAAGTCCAGGCCGGAGGAGTATAATCTGAACTCCAATTTAAAGTGATGGTTCCATCGCAGTTGTCGGTAGTAGCAGTTAATGTGGGAGCATCGTATTGATATTTCACAGTACCAAAATCACTCCATAATTCATCTTTTGAGTAATATTTCACTCCATTTATGGTATAGTACGCTTTTAGTTTGTAGCGGTATTTATCGCCTCCTGAAACATCAGTATCTAAAAAAGTATTATCCTGCCCGTCATATAGCACTAAAGATTCATTGTCGCTACGTACCAGCTCATAATTAACCTCCTGATGCAATATATAATTGTAAGCATTCTTGTCCTCAAAATCGCTCCAGGTTACTTCAATTTGGTTCTCGCCACAATCAGTTGCATTCGTGGATACATTAAATGTACTGTTGTTAAACCTTGGTGGATAAATAGGAGGATACATGTCATTTTTTACCCGATTGAGCAAATTATTAGTAACTCCTGCATCGGCATTATACCCAAGTTTATCGTTTATTACACTAGGAATATGTACAGTATTATTTGAAATGGTATGGTCTGTACACTGATAATATCTGTACAATTTATTCCAATAAGGATGGCTTGGGTTAATTTCCTGATTATAATACTCCTTAATATTGTCAAATGGGAGCATCGTACGCCAAACTCTTACTTCTCCCACATTCATTTTGCCAATTCTGGTATCTCGTAATTGGTGTCCTCCAATATACAACGTTGGATTTATGCCAGGGAAAAGATTTGTGATTTCCGATTGGTTTATTGCAAGGTAAGTATGGTATATTCTTTCACCATTTAAATAAATTTCAATGCGTGAATTTCCATCATAAGAAAATGCTAAATGATTCCATTTACCAATTAAATCAGGAAATTGGGTTATATCATAAAACTCCCAATAAGCACCGTTAAGTGCCCCTCCCTCAGCCTCAAGTAAAAAATGGTCGGTCATCCAGCCCAGGCTCACTTTATAGGGGCCTCCATCGAGCTTGAACAACACCATATCACTGCCTGGGTTAGAAACCATTTCCACCCACATTTCTATGGTAAATGGGGTATTGCAAAGACTTTCCGCCGATAGGATTGAAGGGGTAAATACAGGAATGATCATGGCATCGCCTTCCTGGTAACTTAAATCTAGTGCACCGCTCCTGGTGGGTTGGGCATTTATTGAACCTATAAAAGCCATGTTAAACAGCAGGATGACTGCTGTTAAATAAGTTTTGAGAAGATGAGTTCGTTTATGCCTATCGATTTTGGGATCTGATCCCCTTCTTGCTGCAAACATTTGCGGCAGGAGTAGTTGAGTGATTTTTGTTGCCATTATTATGTATTAATTTAGTTTCTGACATTTAGTTGAAGCTATTACGAACAAGGTTATATAATACCCAACCTCCAAAATGAATTATTTTAGTATTTTTTTACCTAATTCTACTTAAGAAACTTAATTTCTTTAATTTTCCCAACCTTTGTTTGCTGAAATTCCAATCCATATTAGCTTTTCATTTAACAAGACTTTTCTGTATTTGTTTGATTTTTTGCTTTATATGAACTTGAGTTGTACAAATTTGAGCAACTATCAATATTCTTGCATCTTTAAAACTAAGCAATGGAATTGCTTCTTTGCTTTCAATCAGCTTAGTGGTAATCAACAAGGAAGCAAACATAATAATTGCGTGATGTGTATGCCATTATTGCCATTTTCTAATTTGATAATCCCGACATCCCCAACTCGTTTTTGGCATTGTCAGAAGACCTTTCTAACCAAAATTACTGGTAGACTAAATATGCATATTCACAATGTCTCTTGGCTTCAATACAGGGAAATTGCTTTTAACTTTTATCTGTCATCCCTATGGGATTCAAAAATAACAAATGTGTATTTCCTGCCATACTGCCACACCTAACGGTGTTTTATTAAGTGCCATCGGCACGCCAGTATGGCAGTTATATTTTAATTTTATTAGATAATCCCGTAGGGATGACAGAAGTAATCTTAAACGCAATTTCCCTGGGCTTCAATATTTCCATTGCTGATACTGTATGTTACTTTTGTTTTTGTATTGGTCGTTTTGATGATGATCAAAACCCATATTTTCGTCTTTGAACTTTCCCATTCCATGTCCAAATCTCTTTTTTGTATACTCAAAGTCGCAATTTCCCCTTAATAGCGTCTCTTATATCTTCCAGTTTCCACTCATTCTCAAAGATTCCTTCCTGTAATTTATCAAATCTGAAAGAACAAGAATCTGCTTTAAGTTTTGTACGTTTTCTTCCTGTACCAGCCTTTGCCTCGGGAATTTAGCCCGGCATTATACCGGCGCATTTATAGTTCTAATTGATATAACATTTGAAGGTCGACGATGGAAAATCAGCGATTAGCAACTTCCGGATTGTTGATCTATCCTGAATCATTCATTTTTTTCAATTAGAAGTAAGCATAATCGGTGAGCAACTCAAAGTCGCACGCCGATTATGTAAGTAGTTTCTCCCTAATGATAACCATAAGCACCTGGATGAATTTCACCCGGATTTCCCTGATAAGTGAATGAACTTGTATTTGACGGTTTAGTAATATCTGTTGTAAAGGTAAAAGTGAACAAACCAGAGTCATCCCAACTATAATCAATGGTGCCATCTTTAGCTATGTTGTTGGTAGTGGTTCTATATGACAGCTTATAGCCATTGTTCGAGTTATTCATTTCTAAACCAGTAATTTCATGACTGTCAGTGCCTCCCACTAATACAATATCTTTCAATCCTCTTACGGTAGAGGCCACAGGCTGCGGTTCTATTTGGTTGTGCTGAATGCCTTCCTGATCTACTGTAACTACTCCACGTAATGAAGGAGTCATGTAAGGGGCTGTTTGCGATGCATGATAATGATAATATCCATTTTCGTCTTCATGCCCAAAATGTTCATCCAGATTGGTGACTTGCGAACCATCAGGTTCAGTAAATCCATAGAGCGGAAAACCATCAAGCACAAAAGCTATGGGGTATCCATTGGTTTTTGAAGCCAGGTGTACCGGAGGGTAGTGATAATGGTAATCGTCACCATTGCCCGAATGACCACCGTAGGCATCCAACTCACCTATTTCCCATGAAAGCTCACCACTAGCATTGTATGGGTTGAACACAGGTATTCCATTTGCTGAAATGGCAATGGCTCCTCGCTGCAATTCATTAATGATTTCAATATTATTTTCTTCTTCATATTCAGGTATAAGGGGTATGGCCCAGGCCATATTGTCTCTGTCATTGTCAGAATACTGATATCTGAACGGTGTTGGAACTCTTTCGATCCATGCCGTTATACCCACCATCATCGGGTGATCAGGAATTCCATTTGATTCCACGTAAAAATATTTTTCATCGGAGTCAACATAGCTTACGTTGCTGAAACTGGAGAATGTTTTACGTAAAAAGTCAATATCATAAGCTTTTGCTATTTCGGATAATATATGATCAGGAGAAAGATTCTCATTTTTACTGCAGGAATAGAGTATAAATAGTAATGTTATGCTACCGGAAACATATTTTACCCATTTCTTTTTTGATAGGAATAATACTGCCATTATAGCAATAATTGCTGCTAATATCCAGATAAGAATATGAGATGTTTCCTTTTTTGAATGCGAATGGTGATTTGAGGAATAACTATTCAGAGCCTTTATTTTCTCAACCCTTTTTTGTATAAACAGTTGATCCTTTTCTGAAAAATCTATCAGGTTTATATGGCTTATTTTTCCATGTTCATCTTCCAGATAAACATTGTTGCCTCTTAGAGTCAAAAAAGATCCATAAACAGTTTTTTCACCTTTAATAGTCCATTTCTTTATGTCTTCTTTTTTTAGTCCATGTCCTCCGGGGTGTGCCATGGATGTCATGGAGACTAATAAAAAAAGAGATATAACTGCTGCTTTTATTTTCGTTTTCATTGTTACTTTAATTATAACCTGAGTTCGATTAAAATTAGCGAGCTCAAAAATCAGTAAATGATTGATTTGCAATATAAATTTTTGAGACATAGCGAGCTATGGTGATAAAATTTAGAGCAGTAAATCGATTATTTACTGAAAAGCTATGAATGTCACTTATAAATACCGATTTTCTGCGTCATATTTGCTTACCATAGCCCGCTATGCTTTCGCAAACATTCCTTAAAACTCAATATTTATAATCGATTTGAGCCATTAATTTTATGTCGAACTCAGGTTAGTCGGACATTATAGACGAAGACTAATTAATTAAAAATCCGGATAAGAAATCCGGCTTAGACTTTTTTATGCATATTGGGTGATAACGAAAAAGAGCTATCCTGTTTAAAAAGGATAGCTCTTTTTGTTTTAATTTAGTTGGTTTTAGAATTTTTCGTACTCATCGTCTTTATCCAGATCAATACCTAAATCTATAATTGTATTTTTTTTGTGAGATGATTTTGTTTGAGTACTTTCCCTGGATGAAGGGTTGTTCCCTTTGGAATTCCTATCTCCCTTATTTCTTTTTTCCGGAGTTTTATCATCTTCAACATTAAATACCGATATTGAATTCTTTAGCATGCCCGAAAGTTCTTCAAGTTCTTTAGCCGCAGAATTAATCTCATCCGAATTTGCAGCATTACGTTGCGTAATTTGATTAAGCTGTTGAAGTGCATTGTTAATTTGCTCAACACCGGAAACCTGTTCCAGAGATGCTGCTGTAATATCCTGAACCAAATGAGCTGTTTTCTCAATTTCAGGTGTAATTGAAATAATGTTCTTGGTAGCTTCGCCGGAACTTGTTATTGTTTTTTGAGATGCCTCATTTATTTCATTTGCAGCTGCCTGACTTCTCTCTGCAAGTTTTCTGACTTCTGCAGCCACCACAGCAAAACCTCGCCCTTCTTGTCCGGCTCTAGCTGCTTCAACAGCTGCATTTAAGGCCAGGATATTTGTTTGAAAGGCAATATCACCAATAATTGATATTTTTTCAGTAATGCCTTTAAGATATTCCTGAGCCAGCCTGGAACTATCGTTGCTAATTTTCATTCCTTTAGCGGCTGTCAATGCAATTTTTTCAGTTTCCTTTGAATTTTCCGTGTTCTGTTGTATGTTGGCATACATTTCTTCCATTGATGATGAAACTTCTTCTGCTGCAGAAGCTTGCGCATTAGCCCCTTCGCTAAGTTCTGTTGATTCCGTTGTCAGTCTTTCACTGGCATATACCATTTTATTGGCACCAATCCTGATTTCATCAACTACTGTTTTAATGTTGGATACCATGGCATCAAGAGCTGCAGCTAAACGACCAACTTCATCTTTTCGATTGATGGCAAAAGAAACATTTAAGTCACCTTTTGCCACTTTTTCGGCAAGGTTTATTCCCATTTCAATTGGTGTGCTTATTGATTTAGTTAATAGATAACCCAATATTGCACCTAAAATAATAACACTAAAAATTGAGATAATAAGGATTTGTTTTTCCTGATGTACAATTTTAGCACTATTGTCTCCCATTTCTAATAAATAATCCAGCCCTAAATCCGAAGATTTACGAACTTCCCACATCAGCTGTTTCCCGATTTCATACCTTTTTAATTCGGCTAAACAGGCTTTTCTATAAAAGGGTATAAAATCATTGAAGGCTGAAGTGAAATCTGATAGAGAACTTGAAAGTGGTCCGGAGAAGTTATTTTTTTCTAGAAAATTAGCGTTGTCCTCAACCATATTTGAAATGGAAACTCCATTTTTATCTTTTAAATAGGTGATAAGATTGGCATAGATTAGATTCACCTGAGCCAGATTTTTTTGAACACTTAATGAATTCTTGTAGCTATTACCTTCTTTATTTAGATGATTAAATGCATCACTAATTTTATGAAGTTTCTCCTGACTGGCTATTTTTGCATCAATATAAGTATCCCGGTCTTTGATAAATTCATTTGAAAGTTTTAATACGCCTTGTAAGTTTATTCCTCTGGATTGCAATTTACTGTTCGATGAATCTTCCAGCGAAATCAGTTTTTCTAAAGTCATTATAAAACTTTCAATTTGTTTTTCTGCTCTCTCATTATAATACAGGTCTCCGGACAAATCTACCGCAGTCATTAAGCCATGTGCAATTTCCCAATGATGATCCATTTTAGATGACTCCGAGACAGAAGGAATGTAGCGGTTTGAAAGCTGATTTATCTCCCTCTCAACTTTAAGTAAATTGATTAAGAGTACGAGGCTCGATATAAAGGTCAGTAGGATTATAGTTCCCAAACCAATGCTAACCTTGTTTTTAATTTTAAGATCCCTCCACTTCATAAATTTTAATAATGTTTTGTGGTTGTTTATATTTGAAATTAAAGAGCTAAATTGTATACGTAAAATGTTAAAAGTTGTTGCAAGTAAAAGTAGTAATATTTAAGTGTTTTGTCATAAGAATACAGGATTAAAAAAAAAATCTTGTTTATTTTATTAATTTAGTAAACGGAAAATCTAAAAATCAGTGTTTAATAATGAAAAGGATATATAATATTGTTACAGTATTTTTACTTGCTTTAATACTGTTATTTGTAAGCGGTTGTAAAAAACAAAATCATCTTAAAATTGGATTTTTATATTCTTCAGATATAACGATACGTTTTAAAAAGGAAGGTAATTTCTTTAAGAATTATGCCGAAAAAGAAGGTGTTGAGGTTACTGTTATGTGTGCTTCAAACGATGAAGCAAAACAGCTTGATCAGGCCAGAGAAATGATTGATAATGGTGTTGACGTTCTTGTTGTTATTGCGGTAAATGTGAATACGGCTGCCGCTATTGTTCGTGAAGCACATAATAATGATGTTCCGGTTATGGCCTATAATCGAATGATCCAGAATAGTGATGTTGATTTTTTTGTTGCAAGTAGTAATGATCAGATTGGTAAGTTAATGGTAGATGCCGTTATGGACGAAAAGAAAGGTGGTAATTTTGTATTACTAGGAGGAGATAAATTTGATAAGAATGGTCTTGATTTACAAAAAGCAATTAAGAAATATCTGAATCCGTATATTGATAATGGAAATGTAAATTTAATATATGAAGCTTACATTGAGCAATGGGATGGTGATATTGCTGGTTTTGAAATGCAAAAGATCATTTCATCATACGGAACTGATATAGATGCTGTAATATCTGGTTTTGATGGAATGTCAGATGGGATTATTAAAGTACTTAAAAAGTATGATTTGAACGGTAAAGTGGCAGTTACCGGACAGGATGCAAATGTAAGTGGGTGTAAAAATATTATAGCTGGTGATCAGATTGTTACAGTGTTTCATCCGTTAAATAAAATAGCAGAGAAAGGGGCGCAGATTGCTATTGAAATGGCAAAAGGGAATAGTGTTAAAGATTTTGCAAATAGTACAGAGCTAAGTGGAGATAATGAAATACCAACTCACCGTGTAAATTCTATCGCCATTACAAAAGATAATCTTGAAAAGGAATTAATAAATACAGGCTTTTATAAAAGAGAAGATTTGTACTAATTAGTATTCGTCGATCAAGTCCAACTACTGCGTTGTTGCTCAAAATCCAAATCCTCATATACGCTGGTATACTGTGGTTTGAATTTTTCACACGCCTTGTATTATAACTTTATAGCCCAAACCCCCGACTTTATGGGCAGGCATTAAATTATTACTTTCAGGGAAGTCAGGGAACGGTTCTAATTCCCTTGATGGTTATATAGAACCGTTCCTGGAGTTAACCTGCAATACTGTTGCATCTCAAATGCCGGAAATCCGGAACGGTTCTCTATAAGCAAGCTGTCCATCAGAACCGTTCCTTAAATAACATCAGGCACATCCCGTGTATCAAACGTATTGCTAATTAGTATTCGTCTATCAAGTCCAACTACTGCGTTGTTACTCTCAATCTAAATCCTCATATACGCTGGTATACTGTGGTTTGAATTTTTCACACGCCTTGTACTTTAACTTCATAGCCCAAACCCCCGACTTTATGGGCAGGCATTAAATTATTACTTTCAGGGAAGTCAGGGAACGGTTCTAATTCCCTTGATGGTTATAGAGAACCGTTCCGAAAGTTAACCTGCAATGCTATTGCTTCTCAAATGCCGAAAATCCGGAACGGTTCTCTATAAGCAAGCTGTCCATCAGAACCGTTCCTTAAATAACATCAAGCACATCCCGGGTGTCAAACGTATTGTTAATTAGTATTCGTCTATCAAGTCCATCTATTACGTTGTTGCTCAAGATCCCAATCCTCATATACGCTGGTATACTACGGTTTGAATTTTTCACTCGCCTTGTACTTTAACTTTATAGCCCAAACCCCCGACTTTATGGACAGGCATTAAATTATTACTTTCAGGGAAGTCAGGGAACGGTTCTAATTCCCTTGATGGTTATATAGAACCGTTCCTTGAGCTAACCTGCAATGCTGTTGCATCTCAAATGCCGGAAATCCGGAACGGTTCTCTATAAGCAAGCTGTCCATCAGAACCGTTCCTTAAATAACATCAGGCACATTCCGTGTGTCAAGCGTATTGCTAATTAGTATTCGTCTATCAAGTCCAACTATTGCGTTGTTACTCACAATCTAAATCCTCATATACGCTAGTATACTACGGTTTGAATTTTTCACTCGCCTTGTATTATAACTTTATAGCCCAAACCCCCGACTTTATGAATAAGCATTAAATTATTACTTTCAGGGAAGTCAGGGAACGGTTCTAATTCCCTTGATGGTTCTATAGAACCGTTCCTGGAGTTAACCTGCAATGCTGTTGTATCTCAAATGCCGGAAATCCGGAACGGTTCTCTATAAGCAAGCTGTCCATCAGAACCGTTCCTTAAATAACATCAGGCACATTCCGTGTGTCAAGCGTATTGCTAATTAGTATTCGTCTATCAAGTCCAACGACTGCGTTGTTACTCACAATCCAAATCCTCATATACGCTGGTATACTACGGTTTGAATTTTTCACACGCCTTGTACTTTAACTTTATAGCCCAAACCCCCGACTTTATGGGCAGGCATTAAATTATTACTTTCAGGGAAGTCAGGGAACGGTTTTAATTCCCTTGATGGTTCTATAGAACCGTTCCTGGAGTTAACCTGCAATGCTGTTGCATCTCAAATGCCGGAATCCGGAACGGTTCTCTATAAGCAAGCTGTCCATCAGAATCGTTCCTTAAATAACATCAGGCACATCCCGTGTGTCAAGCGTATTGCTAATTAGTATTCGTCTATCAAGTCCATCTATTACGTTGTTGCTCACAATCTAAATCCTCATATACGCTGGTATACTACGGTTTGAATTTTTCACACGCCTTGTACTTTAACTTTATAGCCCAACCACCTGACTTTATGGACAGACATTAAATTATTGCTTTCAGGGAAGTCCGGGAACGGTTCTGATTCACTTGATAGTTATAGAGAATCGTTCCGAAAGTTAACCTGCAATGCTATTGCATCTCAAATGCCGGAAATCCGGAACGGTTCTCTATAAGCAAGCTGTCCATCAGAACCGTTCCTTAAGTAGCATCAGGCACATTCCGTGTGTCAAGCGTATTGCTAATTAGTATTCGTCTATCAAGTCCATCTATTACGTTGTTGCTTACAATCTAAATCCTCATATACGCTGGTATACTGTGGTTTAAATTTTTTATACGTCTTGTATTTTAACTTTATAGCCCAGAAACACGAATTTATGAACAAGCACTAATAAGTTATTAACTGTATGATTTTTTTCTTTTTCGTAGATATAAAATAAAGGCTGCTCATTTTCCTGAGCAGCCTTTTCTTTCTTGATTTTGTAGACTAAATATATTGTGGGTTTATCTTAATTTTTAACTAAACCACTTCTTTCAAGCAATGCATCAATGGTTGGTTCCTGTCCTCTAAAAGCTACATAAAGTTCCATTGGATGTTTTGTTCCCCCCTTGCTTAAAATATTATTTCGGAATGATGCTGCTGTATCTTTATCGAAGATTCCATTTTGCTTAAACAAGCTAAAGGCATCTGCATCTAAAACTTCAGCCCACTTATACCCATAATAACCAGCAGCATATCCTCCTGCAAAAATATGTGAGAATGCTGTGCTAAAACAAGTTCCATCTGCTTTCGGGAATAATTCTGTACTTTCCATGGCTTTTTCTTCGAATTCAGATACAGATCCACTAAATGGTGTAGATAAGGAATGCCAAGCCATGTCGTTAATGCCAAAAGACAACTGACGGACACATTGATACCCGCTTTGAAAATTTACTGAATCCATAATTTTATCAACTAATTCATCAGGTATTGTTTCACCGGTTTTATAATGTTTACCTACCGTTTTAATCCATTCTTTTTCTGTACCCCAGTTCTCGAGTATCTGCGATGGCAATTCAACAAAGTCTCTGTATACATTTGTGCCACTCTGACTTTTGTAGGTTGTTTCACTTAGCATGCCATGTAACCCATGTCCGAATTCATGCAAAAATGTTCTTACCTCGTTGTATGTGAGTAGCGAAGGTTCATTATCAGTAGGTCGTGTAAAATTACAGACCAGAGAAACAAACGGTCTGATATCTACGCCGTCTTTTTTTAATTGTTCTCCATAATTTGTCATCCACGCACCACCTTGCTTACTTTCTCTTGGGAAAAAATCAACATATAAAATTGCTAAAAACTTCTTGTTTTCATCCAGAACCTCATACGCTTTTACTTCCGGATTATATACAGGAATGTCTTTGTTTTCTTTAAACGTTATACCATACAATGTTGTAGCCAGATCAAATACTCCTTGTTCAACCTTTTCGAGTTGAAAAAATGGTTTGGTCATTTCTTCTGTAAAAGAAAACTTCTCAGATTTTAGTTTTTCTGAATAATAACTAAAGTCCCAACGTTGCAAATTGTCGCTCAAACCATTTTGTCTGGCAAAAGCCTCAACTTCTTTTACATCGTCAGCGGCAAAGGAATATGATTGAGCTAATAAATCGCTTAAAAAATCATTTACTTTTTCTGGAGACTGAGCCATTCTTTCTTCAAGAACATAATGGGCATAGTTTTCAAAATCGAGAAGTTGCGCCTTTTCCAAACGTAAATTCACAATCTTTTTTACAATCTCATTATTATCATGTTTATTACCCTGGTTTGCTTTTGTTGCATTGGCTATGAACAATTGTTTTCTTAGTTCCCTATTGTCGGCATACTTCATAAAAGGAATAAAGCTTGGATACTGAAGTGTAAATGTCCATCCCTCTTTCCCGTCGGCTTTAGCTTGTTGAGCAGCGGCAGATATAACGGCCTCAGGTAGTCCGGATAAATCCTCTTTATTTGTAATATGGAGTTTATAGGCATTGGTTTCAGCCAGCACATTTTCTCCGAATTCAAGTGTTAATCTGGATAGTTCTTTTGAAACCTCACGATAACGTTTTTTCTTTTCTCCGGATAATAAGGCCCCTTTTCTGGTAAAAGCCTTATATGTGTCTTCCAACAACATGCTTTGCTCATCATTAAGGTTTAATGATTCCTTTTTCTCATATACAGATTTTACTTTGATAAACAAGGTTTCGTTTAACCATATATCATTTGAATATTCTGATAGCAAGGGAGATATCTCTCTGGCTATACTTTGTATTTCATCGTTGGTTTCTGCATGGTTGATATTGAAAAATATAGAAGAGACCCGTTCTAGTTTTTCTCCGGAATTTTCCAATGCCTCAATGGCGTTTTTAAAAGTTGGTTCTTCTTTATTTTCAATGATTCGGGCTATATCCTTTTTACCTTCTTCAATAGATAATTTAAATGCAGGTAAATAATCTGATATCTTAATCTTATCAAAAGGAGGGGTTTGAAATGGTGTATTAAATTCAGTTAATAAAATATTGTTCATATGTTTATAATTTATTAAAACCTTGATGACCAATGCAAATATCAATCATGCTTCAGTGTGCCCAATAATTTGCTCCGGCCATGGTAGTTTCATGTGTTTATGTTTTATATTTATTTTATTTACAGCTTGCAAAATAAACGAATGTTCTGATAATGTAATCTTTTGCTATACTTATATGGTACTATTTTTTTAATTAGTTTAAGTTAATGAATCTGCAAATTAAACAACAAAAAAGCATGTTTCGTTTTATCTTTTCAATATGTTTTAATATCTGATTTATTGAGCTGTATGTATTTGTGTGTAATGAGTTGTTATATAGTAAGATAGTGATTGTTTTGTTTTCGGGTTTGTAAAATAAGTATATGTGTAAAAAAGTGTTAAAGTGTCATAGTTAAAGAAGATGCTTAAATAATGTACGGAATTTATTATTTTGGTGTACAGAATCCACTATCAGCTCTATGAAACCTTGTTGTTGAATTGGAGTAAAATGTAGGATAACCTAATAGCCGTAATTCAGAGTTTATGTAGAATTCAGGTTGTTAATTTGTGTATAAAACAGATGCATTGTAGAATGCTCCTGATAAATTTTTTAAAATGAAATATAATTTGGTAAAAACGTTATTCCCTATTGGTTTTTTATTGGTGTTTACTGTCATGTCAGCTCAGAATACCTCTCATAACGGGTTGTCGGCCGGTGACTTAAAAAAGATAGAAAGAGCTGAAAAAAAGATTAAGAAAGCAGAGTCGATTGTTGAGAAACAAGAAAAATATACTTCGCAAGTTGAAGCATTGGAAAATAACAATAGTTCGAGGGTTGGGAAAATTGAACGTTTAAAGACTAAGGCTAATGGTGTCGTAATGCAATCATCATCTTATTATAAAGAAGGTTTTGGCATTAAATATAAAGCCTATAAAAAAGCAGTTGGGCGAGAGTTGAAACAGGGAAACTTAGATGGAGCATCTCTGAAATTAAAAGAATTGGCACATAAAGCCTATAAAACAGGTAGAAAGTGGAGGCGAAAATCAGAAGGTCAAAAGGATGTTAACAGAGGTGTTGATTATTTATATAAAGCCAATGGAATTGAAGGTGATGCTATTAAAAGTCTGATAAAAGCTTTAGATGGATTGGGTGACCAATACAATACTATTACAGAAAATACTGAACCAGTTCAGGATTCTGTTGTTGCAATACAGGATTCAATGGAGGTACTCACTGCTCCAATGGCTGAAATTCAGGAAGCGGACTCAGTTGCGTCTGATGAGGTTGTTCTGGTAAATGATTCATTGACTACGGCATCAATGGTTTCGGATTCAATAGTAACTGACTCGATAGATGCAGCTACGATTGTTGTACCTGAAATAAATGAGGAGGTGGTTTCTGAACCGGAATTGGAGGTGAAAGAAATGAGTACCTATTTTTCCATTCAGTTTTTAGCCGAAAAACAACCTGTTCCCAAAGAAAAAATTACTAGTTTGTATGGAGGAACACATGAAGTAATAAAACATGAGTCTGATGGGTGGTATAGATATAGTTTTGGAAAATTCGGTTCGCTTGAAGAGGCAAAAAGCGAACTGGGGAAATCAGGAACCAAAGGATATGTTGTCGCCTATCACAATAATAAACGCATTTCAACCAGAGAAGCTGTTGAATTAATGGCTGGTGAATAGAACTTACATTGACTATATAATATTGTAAACCATAACATACATAACCTGAAAGAACAAAGTGCAATTCTCAAATTACACCGATACTAAGAGATTTGCAAATATTGTCAGGTTTATAAAAACGAAAAGACATGAAAAAACTAATTTTCGCAATTGTAATTAGTCTGTTTAGTATGAACGGATTTTCACAAATTAATATTGGAGATATTCTGCAAGCAGGAGTAGACGATGCTAATGTATTGGCAAAGCCCTATCTGAATCCATGGGGACAGATGTTAGGGCGAAGCTTAAATGCAGGCTGGTATAATTCAGCTAAAGTGCATAAATTATTGGGTTTTGATATTACAGTAACCGGGACGTATACAACTTCGCCATCCGGTGATGCTACGTTTGATATTGCAAAATATGAAGATAAGTTACAGACTTACCATGTACAAAGTACAAATACTATTGCTCCAACTGTTGCTGGAGAGATGGCAGAGGCCGATCGTCCTGTTTTAAGAGCAAATGGTGATCCTGTTGGACTTACTGATTTCACGATGCCCAATGGTTCGGGTCTTGATTACCTTTTGACTCCAATGGTTACAGTAGGAGTTGGGTTACCCAAAGGGATTGAAGTGAAAGGTCGGTTTGCTCCAAAACTTGAAATTGGAGTTGCAGGTAAATTCTCACTTTGGGGGCTTGGTGTTCAAAAAGATATTAAGGATTATATCCCTGGATTAAAGCATGTTCCTGTAGTGAATTTATCCGTGTTGGCAGCCTATACAGATTTGTCAAGTACAGTAAGTGTTGCAACAGAGATGGCTGACAATAGTACTATGAGTATTGGAGCAAGTGCATTTACAACAAGATTATTAGTTGGTGCCAATTTACCTTTAGTGGCTTTTTATTCAGGAGTTGGTTTAAATAAATCAACAAGTGATTTTAATGTTCAGGGAGATTATACTCTGGTTGGAGGTGAGTCAGTTAAAGATCCTGTTAAAGTGTCATATTCTAACAGTTCTATAGACTTTAACGTAGGGATGCGTCTTCGACTTGGAGTTATTGGTATTCATGCGGATTACACAGTTGGTGATTATAGCTCAATTACAGCCGGATTTGGCATTAACTTTAGATAACATTAAAAGTTTGTGAAAAATAAGGCCATCTTTAAAGGTGGCCTTATTTTTTTGATCTAAGTTTTGCTCTTTAACTTCCCTGTTCGTATCTTTTAATTTTTAATGAATATACTCATGATCGTAAAGTTTGTTTGTTTATTACTGATTACTTGTTATGTTTCAGCTTATAGTCAGTACATACCGCAAGAGATAAAGAGTTGGTTAAGTTCAGAAGAACTTGATAAAATACGAAAAGCAGATGTTAATATTGATCAGGGGGAGCAGATATTATTTCCAGAATTAGTGAAGGATAGTTCTGAGTTTAAAACCAGGAATTATTTGCAACTAGCCGAAAATCTTTATGTAGGTAACAGAGTAGGAAGACTTTTAGTTGAAAGCAAAGGGTATTTTACAGCGGGTTTTGAATCAAAAATTAATGTTTATAAAACTTACATTGATTACTATTTAAGATCAGAGCGAGAAAGAGCATCAAAAGATTTAGGTCAGTTAAATGATAGTATCGAAAGTTTAATTAATGAGGCCAGGCTGTTTCGAAATAAAAGTGCAGTTAAGGGAAGCCGGAAGGCCGCTGGTTTTCTAATACATAAATCCAATTTAAATCTTCAGAATGCAGTGCTTTTATGCGAGAAAACCATGCTTAAAATAAAAGAAAAAAGTATTGTAAATGATGTGGCATTAGATGAAGTATTGCCCGAATCAGATGATAAAGAAAAAGGATCGTCTGTAAAGAAACCAGAAGCAAAAGAAGTAGTCCCGGAGATTAAAGAGGCGGTGGAGGATGAAGTTGTAAAAGAGGTTGTTCCTGTTAAAAAGGAACAGGTTGTTGCAGCTGAGAAGAAAAAAGCGGATCCTGAAGTGTACTTTACTATTCAGATCGTAGCGGATCGCAAACCGGTTTCAATGGACAATATTAAAAAGGTATATAGAGGAAGTCTGCAAGTGGTCGAAAATAAAGGAGATGGGTGGTATCGTTATAGTTTAGGTAAGTTTGTAGATCTTTCACATGCGAAAAAAGAATTAGCCGATTCAAAAGTTAAAGGTTATGTTGTAGCGTATAAAAAAGGAGTTCGGATATCTGTACGTGAAGCATTAAGTTATTTTGAAAGTTTAAACCATTAGAACCAACATAATGAGAAAATTAATTACAATTTTTTTTCTGATTTTATTTACCAATTTTTTATTTGCCCAGAAAGATATAGTGAATTATTTCCGGGTTCCGGAACTTTATAAGCCAATGATGGAAAAATATATGGAACCAATGGCTAAAATGACAAATGGAAATCTGAATGCCGGTTGGTATCACTCAGCCAATCCGCATCGCTTTTTAGGATTCGACTTGTCCTTATCAATGTCGGTATCCAATGTTCCTTCAACACAAAGAGGATTCTATATGACAAGTATTCCTGAGTTTGAACAGTATTATACAGTAAATTCAGAAAGTAGCCTTGTTGCTCCTAATGTGGCAGGAACAACAGAAGATCTGCTTATAATTAAAAGTATTGCAGATGGGCGTCAGGTTACGGTACCTGATGGAAGCGATTTACAGAAGGTGTCATTACCATTTATCTCATTAGGTGTAGGTTTACCATATCATACAGAAATCAGACTGAGGTATATGCCTAAGATGGATTATAGCAACTTAGGTAAGCTTTCACAGTATGGAATCTCCATTAAACACAGTATTAAAGAGTATCTGCCTGGATTAAACGATATTCCTGCATTTTCATTGTCTGTTATGGGAGGTGTTTCAATGCAAAAAAATGATATAGCACTGGATTATCCTTCAGCTAATGTGAATACTCAGATTTTAGAAGGAAGAGCTTTGGGGTATACCGGGAGATTGTTATTTGGTTTGGATGTAAGGGTTTTTTCAGCCTATGCAGGAGTAGGATATGGAAGCTCATCTATTGAATATGCGTTTAGAGGTGATTATTTTATTGGAGATGTGAATGGTGCTATAGAAGAATCCAATCCAGTAACATTAACTTATGATTATTCTCAAATGGATGTAGATTTGGGTGTTAATGCTAAAATAGGGTTTGTAGATTTATTTGCAGAATATAGTCCGGGGGAATACAGTACTTTCACTTTTGGAATCGGATATTGCCTGAGGTAACCTCCTTAAGGTTTGAATGAAAGTGAAACCCACAGTTTAAGTGGGTTAAAAGGCATTGAACCGTATCACATCATCCAGTTCTTTTCGCTTTTTCTGAGGAGCTGCAATTTGTATAGGATATCCAATAGTTAAGATGGCAATAGGTTCCCATCCGTCATCCTTTTTGATTCGCTTATTAATTACTTCAGGATCGAAGTGGCATACCCAACAAGTACCAAGTCCTAATTCAGTAGCCATAAGAGTCATATGGTCAATAGCAATGGCCGCATCAATATCGCAATGGTCTTTGTTATCAAATGAACGCTTCCACGATTCTGTATGATTTCCATATATAATAATCAGATCTGGAGCTTTATTAAACCATTCACGAGGGTAAGCAGGACGTATTTGCTGTAGGAGTTCATCATCATCAATCACTACAAAACGCCAGGGTTGTCGGTTGGCTGCAGATGGAGCTAATCTTCCTGCATTCACAACTTCTTTTAAAAGCGTATGATCAACTTTGTTTTCATGGTATTCTCTAACAGAGTACCTTGATTTTATGAGTTCTTTAAAATGCATAGCATATGGTTTATAATGGTTTAATAGAACCACTTGTACTTGTGTGTGGCCTTATGAAAGAACAGATAATCAGGCTTGCTTTTCGCAAACAGCAAGTAGATTACTTTCAAAATGACCGTTTTTAGAAAACGTGAAAAGAAGTTCCTCACGTTTTCTTATAGTCACTAAATATATCAAATGTTCTTTGTATTTTTCAAGGATATTGCTGTTTTTAGATAGCTTCTAAATAATGTTATTTCAAAAATAATTGTACAATTATGTTTTTTATACTTTCAAAGATTCTTTCTTTTATCTTATCGCCTTTATGGTGGATTACCATATTGCTGTTATTGTATTTAATATTACCCAACTATAAACGCCGAAGAATTCTTTTGTACACCTCCTTTACGTTGTTGGTTGTGTTTTCTAATCAACTATTATTTTATCATGTAGCAGGTTGGTGGGAAGGTGACTTGATTAAATCTGAGGAGGTTAAACATTGCGATGGTATTATTTTGTTAGGGGGTTTCTCTTCTTTTAACGTAGAATCAGAAAGAATCAGATTTAGTGAGAGTGCTGATCGGTTATTAAATGCTTTGGAGTTGTATCATCTTAAAAAGGCTGATCGGTTTATTTTTACCGGAGGATCCGGAAGAATTATTGACAGAGGACAAAAAGAAGGTGAATTTCTGAATGATTATTTAGTTTTAACAGGAATACCAGAGGATAGCTTACTCGTAGAAATGAACTCCAGAAATACCCATGAAAATGCAGAGATGACATTTGCAATGTTAAAAGAGGAAAATCTGGAAAAGGGAGATTATTTATTGGTCACTTCTGGTTTTCATATGAAAAGAGCAATGGGATGTTTTAAAAAAGCTGGTTTAAAGGTACATCCCTATAATACAGATCCACTGCAAAGTGTAATTGCTCCGGATTTTGCAGATGCGATTACTCCTTCTGCAGGAGTACTTGGAAAATGGCAATTGTTGATAAGAGAGTGGATTGGGTATAATGTTTATTGCATCAAGGGATATATTTAAACCCGGAAAATGATCTAAAATCAAATTTATTCTGTGTAAGAGAAGAGGCTATCATAATTATGATAGCCTCTTCTTCTGGTTATAAATAATAGTAATTTACTCCTTAATTATTCGATATGTTGTGCTGTTTATTTTTATGATATAGATTCCGTTATCAAGATGGCTGATGTCAATAATACCACTGTACATGCTATTCTCAACTTTTCCGTTTGAAACTATTGAGCCAGCTATGTTATAAACAGTATACACTTTCGAGCTATAGTTCTTATCAACATTTACTAATCCAGATGTTGGGTTTGGCCATGCAGATTTACTATTGCTAATGGCAGGGACAATAGATGTAGCAATATCAATTGTCAGTTTTCCATTAAAATATGAGAATGTATAGTTGTTGTCAGTACCTCCGGATACGGTAATTGGATATTCACCAACATTACTGCTTTCTGTGGCTGTACATTCAGCTGTAGGGGGCGTATCTATGTCCGACTCGCTGTCCGATCCCACAAATCCAGAGTAAGCAACGGTAAACGCAGGATTTGCATCCCCGTAAATTTTCGATTTGTTTTCAGCCGTAGCTGATAACGTAGCTTTTGCAACCTCCACATCAATGTTCCCTGCAACAGTATTGTAATTCCCGGCATCGGTTGGTGTAAATGTAACGTCGGCACTGTATGTTCCTGCATTCGGGGTTATGGTATTGTCATCATAAGCAAAACTACCTGCTACCGATGGAGTACCACCACTTAAAGTAGCCACAGATAAATCTTCACCATAAGTGATTCCTGTTGCTGTAGGCCAAGCAGTCACAGTAGGAGTCGCTTTTGCAACAGCAACGTCAATATTACCTGCAACAGTATTGTAATTCCCGGCATCGGTTGGTGTAAATGTAACGTTGGCACTGTATGTTCCTGCATTCGGGGTAATCGTATTGTCATCATAATCAAAGCTTCCTGCTACTGATGGGGTACCACCACTTAAAGTGGCCACAGATAAATCTTCACCATAAGTTATTCCTGTTGCTGTAGGCCAAACAGTCACAGTAGGAGTCGCTTTTGCAACGGCCACATCAATGTTCCCTGCAACGGTATTGTAATTACCATCATCGGTTGGCGTAAATGTAACGTCGGCACTGTATGTTCCCGCATTCGGTGTTATGGTATTGTCATCATAAGCAAAACTACCTGCTACCGATGGAGTACCACCACTTAAAGTCGCTACTGATAGGTCTTCACCATAAGTGATTCCTGTTGCTGTAGGCCAAGTAGTCACAGTAGGAGTCGCTTTGGCAATGGTCAGGCCTTGAGAAATTTGTGGTGCTGCATCGTAAGTTGAATTGCCAGCCTGATCTGCATAAATGGTACAACTACCAGCACCAACAATATGAATTTGTCCACCAACAATGCTTGCAACACTTGTATTAGAACTACTGTAGGTTACCGTTAATCCACTACTTGCTGAGGCGCCAGGTGCAAAGTTGGCATCTCCATATGTTTTTGCTGCTAATGCGCTAAAGGTAATAGTTTGCGACTGTTTGGAGGTAGTGAAAGATTGTACGCCACCATATGAAGTGCCTACTGAATTAATAGCATAAGCCCGCACAAAATATGTTACACCTGGAGAAAGACTCGAAACGGACTGAGAAAAGATACCAGTGCCTGAATTAATCGATACTTTAGTGTCAGATGTAGTTGGTGTGCCAGTTGTGTTGTAAACGATTCCTCTCTCAGACACGGTAGCATTGCCATCGCCTATGACCTCTCCACCCATGGTTGCAGATGTTGCATCAAAAGTGGAGATGGTTGCGGTTGAAACTGTAGGTAAGCCTGTTACATTTAATGTAGCGGTATATGTTGAAGAACTATAATCCGTTCCATCATTTACATCAAAAGTAAAGGAGGAACTTATTGAAGTGGTTGTATAATATTGTAGGTTACCTGCATCTAAATCAGTTTTGCTTATTGTTTCTCCATTAGATAATTCTTCGCCACTATCATAGTCATCTCCATTATCAGCATCTACATATAAAGTTCCATTTGCAGGAACAGCTGTTACCCTTATATGATCTATAGGATCACTATCTCCATCAGCATATCCAAAATCAGATGTAGAGAATGTATATACCTGATTTTGGTAGGGGCCTGAAGAAGTAGAGAAACTGGATGCCGTAGGAGCTGCGTTACCTGCCGGAGTACCTGAAATTCTTATGTTATCAAATGCAACTTCTTCACGTCCCTGATCAATATTCGCCATAATCCTTACTTGCAAACTAGACCCCACATTAGGAATGCTATAGGTGAACTCTGCAAAAGCAGGACTCAGTCCGACTCCGTCCGTTATACCATCTGCATCCGTATCTTCTGACATAAGCGTTACATTTGGAGCTGATGCAATAAATTGTGATAAAGTTACAAACGAGCCTCCATCAAATGCATATTGTATTTTAAGGTACTCTTCCTGCTCATAATTACTAGTAGAATTGTTGTTGCCAGCCACTAATAGTTTTATTGTAAGATTAGAATATCCAGTTGTTGAGACTGAGTTTAGTGTACAATAAACCGGATCATCATTTGTTCTTCCATTATCAGTATCTTCTGCATAGAAAAAATAAGATCCCTGATATCCAGAAAGAGGATTATCTGGGGCTACTTCGCTTAATAATGCTCTTTCCCACCAGTCACTGCCAGGGATGGTGCTTGTTTGTGCTCCCGTAAGTGTATAACCTGTAGTGGTTTCAAAATCTACAGTTTGTAGTACCGTTTGACCATTACTCATTGTTACCAAAATAAACAGCATAAAGGTCATGATCAGAGTTTTTCTTTTTTGTAGTAAATTGTTTATTTTAAGCAATTTACCTGAGAGTAATTTTTGTTTCATACGATATTGGTTTATTGTTTAGTTAAAAGTTTTTCCTTCTTTAAATCCGGCACATAGAAGCATACTTCCTGTGCTATAGCCAAAATGAGAGTATATGGTGTCAATTCGTAACAATTCTTTGTTTTTGCAGAGAACAAAGGTTCCTTGTTGGGCATCAACAAAAAAAACTTTGCCGGGTTCTTCAGGTAGCTCTTTATCATATTTAGCCGGAGATACCTGAACAATTCTTATTTCCTGTCCTTCGAAGGTTGTTAATGCACCTCTGTTCCATGGGTTTCCGGCATTAATTGTCGCAGTAATTTCTGCCATCGACATATTTTGCCAGTCGATGCATACATCTTTTAGTTTAGGTTTTGGAAAGTAGGATTTCACTATTTGATCCTGAGGTTCTAATTCCAAATTACCGCCTGAGAGTGTGTCAATTAACGGTGCTACAAGTTGGCACGCTATAATAACAGATTTTTGTAATACCATTGCGTAATTATCAAACGGATCAATGGGGAATTTTTCTTTCAATAGCACCGGGCCTCCATCAATACTATTATCTACTTTCATAATGGTAACGCCACCATATTTTTCACCATTTTTAATTTGCCAAAAAACAGGATTCGCGCTCCTGTATTTTGGTAGCGCTCCATAGTGTATATTGTAAAACCCTAGTGTTGGGGCTGTATAAATTTTTTCAGGAAAAATACGTGGAAAAGTGGCAATTAGGCCAACATCCGGTTGTACACGATTTACTATCTCTAATATCTCATTATCGTTTTTTGGATCAGGTGTAAATAATTGATTATCCTGTACATAACCCGAGTCATATATTTCTTTAATCAATTCAGTGTTTTCAGGAGGCACCGCAATTCCGGAGAATACTCTTAATTTAATTAATTCAAATACTATTTGAGCTGAATTAATCTCATTGCAAAACAATAATACTTTCATAGCTATACTTATATTTAATTACATAAATAGGTGTTGGTCCATCCACTTATCTCTTTATCTTCACCATTCAAATTTTCTTCATCCACTACATCCGGTACAATTATTCTGACTTTCAGTTCCTCTGTTAGGGGTTCTTTATTTTCAGAATGGGTACTCTGTAAATAATAATTGCACTTGAAGTTATTCATTTCGGTATCAAAAGGTAATACACCTCTGGATGATTGAATTTTACAATCGGCAAGGTAAGGTGCAATCTCTTCTTTCGTTTTCCAACCACCATTTAAACAATGTTTAATTGCTGAGGCTGCCTCAAAACCAAGGGTAGCAAATATGGATGGTTGTCGGTTAAGCTCTCTTTCAAAACACTCTTTCAAGTTAACCGATATATCATTTGGTGTATGTGTCCAGGTTTTAACCGTTATTAATGGGTTGTCAATTCCTGTATTCAAAATTTCAGGTTCAAAAAAGAAAGGAGATACAACCAGAGGCTTTTCATTAAGACTCTTATTTTCGTATATGTATTTTGAAACATCCAGTGCTTGAAAGCCATGGTACGCCAACAAAATGAAGTCGGAGTTTCCGCGTTCTATTTTTTCTATTTCTGCAGGAAGTATGTTGTCATTGTTTTTATGCGTAATCTCTAAACATTCAATATTACCATGGTAACATTTCGAAGCTATATCAGCAGCATATAAGATTGGATATCCGGCTTCAAAGAATGCGTGTAATGATGCAAATGACTTACCTATTTTATTAAAAGCCCATTTACATGCCAAATAGGTTGAGTTAAACATGCCTAATGAAAGGTGTATGATATATGGACTTATATCGGCTTTTAAAAGAGGATGCTCCCCTGAATTACATATAATCAAAGGGGTTTTTGTTTGCTGAATAAGTGGTTTTACTGCTGTAATTGAACGGTATCCTAAAAAGCCAACAATGAAATCAACGTTATCATATAAAACCAATTCCTTTACCGCTTTCTGATTATCGGCAGGAGTGGCAAAGTTTGTGTCTTTTAGGATGTATTTGTAAGTTTCGCCCAAAGTAAGTTTTAAACTATTATACAAATCACTACCTATATATGGGTAGTAACCAGAGTTAGGGAGTAGTAAGCCTATTTTCATACTTTTATTTGATTAAATATTGCGAATATTAAGGAATTAACGCAATCATTTTGTTTTAATTGAAAGCGCAAATGCTGAACAAAACAAGAGGTGTCCGGTTATTAATTCCGAACACCTCAAATATGTCTTAGCTTCTAGATGGGTATATTCCATTTGTGCAAATAATCCAGTTAATGGTTAGGTAAGGTTGCATAACCGAAAATGCCTGGCTTTTGCCAGTACTTGAAATTGCAATAGCATTTGAAGGTATGCTTACGCCTAATCCGGAGGTATCTACCCTTATTGCTTCACTGTTTAAGATGTTGCCATTACTACCGCTACCGTCATATACATCTGCGGATGATACGCCCAGATAATTATTGGTAGGTGAACTATCTTCCGCTTCCGAAGTACTTACACTCATGCTTGCAGTTACAGAGCCTTCTACTTCGATGGAGTTATTATTAATAGCTGCTGTATGAGAATGAGCAGGCATTTGATTTGTAGTTAAATAGTGGATTTCTGCACCTGATCTCTGACCCAGGCGGTAAATGTCTAAACCGGGTCCGGCTCCTGCACTAATGGGAGTTCTTCCTCGTAAATCAGGTATTGCAAATGTTGCGTGGCCATCTCCACCGTAAGTTGATCCAAGAATACTGTATAAGATTTGATTTGTAGCAATTGGCATGAGTTGACCATAACAAAAAGTCCATCCTTTGGGTGCAAAATTTCCTGCAAAACCTCTGATTTCGCCTATTGTTCCTTCCATAATATTTAATTTTAAATTTGTTTTGCCGGCATGGGGATTTAAACTCCAGCCAGCTTAATTATTTATAAAAAGATCTCTGATTCCAACCTTAACTTCTCATAGGGTATAGTCCCTTAGTACAGATAATCCAATTAATGGTTAAGTAGGGTTGCATAATCGAGAAAGCCTGACTACCTCCAGTATTACCAACAGTAACGGCATCAGAAGGTACGTTTACGCTAAGGCCTGAGGTGTTAATCTTAATAGCATCGCTATTTAATGTATTTCCATTGCTTCCACTATCGGCATACACATCAGCAGAGGATACTCCTAAATAATTACCGGAGGGAGAACTGTCTTCCGCTTCTGATGTAC
>JBNKRV010000093.1:0-2199 GCA_050296935.1 Marinilabiliaceae bacterium
TATAAACAGCGATCTTCTTCCTGAAAATTATTCAAAATAGCCCGCTATTCTTTCATAATTTTCAGTTGAATCTCACTATTTATAGGCGGTCTGAATCCAAAATTTTATGTCGAACTCAGGTTATTAAATTCAGCCGAACAGGACAATGCCTGTACCGAAAGTATAAATTCCATATTCGCGTCTCTAAAGTAGAGCCCCTTTCCTATACAGCGTTATGTTGTCGCTACAATCACTGGTACTATGGGCTCCTCCGACTTCTCTTGGTCCCAAACTGAACTTCGCTATACTTATATCGGCTCGTTTAAGGTTGCCATCCTTTGAAACAAGAGATCTCCCACGTTCCGTAATAATCCATCTATAACCACGCCATCCCTATGACTCCGGCAGACCGTTGCACTTCGTACTGCTGTTAATCCATGCAACGTTGCAGGGTTCGAGACCGTCGAAACTCTCCCCATCTACTGATACACTTCTCGAAGCTACCTCGGGTTCACGCTTGCACATTGCGGCTTAGTCATTTGAACATACCGAGCTTCAGCGATATCCTCACGGACATAACTGTCGGCAGTTCTTCTAAATGAACAGCAAATTATTCAGGTAGGATTTGCACCTACTGGATTACCACAGCCTCGTGGCACACCAACGGTCCGGCTATGAAGCGTTGGCTTGTGTTGCGCCTTCGGCAAGCCTATGCTTTATAAGCCATTGTTGGGGTGAGTTTCTTTATTCAGATATTTATCAATAGGTTCATTTAGTTTTTTTATTTCATTTTCAAGGTCGCGTTCAATTCTGAAAATGTTATCATATTTATTTTCTCTACAATTCAGGATATTACTAATCCCATATATGTAGTTCGCTAGTAAATAGCTATTAGTTCTTGCTGAATCCGATTTTAATGACTCCTGATATTTATATATTAATTGTCTTGTAATATAGTCATCTTCCAATTTCATTAAAGCAAGAATTATTTGATCTATTCGGATTTCACTACTATTTATGCTCTTTAGTAGAAAATCTGTACAAAGAGGATTTTTATAATTAGCTAACTCAATTGCTGCCATAAGTTTTGCGTCTTTATATTCAAATGTGTTGAAAGCATCAATTAAAGCGCCAACTTTTTGCTTACAACTATCTTGTCTTACGATTGACATTAAATATCTAAAAGTAATAGGATCGTTGCTGTCTATCTCATCAAACAAACCATGTAGCTCACCAATAACATTACTACTTCGCATGTTGTTCTGAATTGCTAATAAAATAGAATACGCAAGATCTTTATTCTTTAAGCTATCTATCATTAAATTAAGCTGTGTTGTATCACTAATACTAGAAATGCTTGATATGGCATCTCCTTTCTGATTATAATATCTCATCTTAATTTCATCAGGAGGAGTTATGAAATTTGAATTTTCATTCACTAAAAGCATATGTTTTGCAAATGAAATTTGAATAGCTTCGTTATAGCCTGTATTTCTTAGCCAATAATAAAAATCATGCAATTTGCCTGATATACAAGAAAATGGAGCCACATGATATTTAATCCTCTTTTCTTTAATTTTTTTGCCAGATTTTAATGTTATGTATATTTCACCAGGACCTAATGCAGTCGTTACTTCTTCATTGTATTTCTTACAATTATCTAGTTCTTCAAAATTGAATTCTTGAAAAGCTTTATACAAC
Source organism: Marinilabiliaceae bacterium (assembly GCA_050296935.1). Classification (GTDB taxonomy): domain Bacteria; phylum Bacteroidota; class Bacteroidia; order Bacteroidales; family Marinilabiliaceae; genus Saccharicrinis. The sequence goes on from JBNKRV010000093.1 coordinate 1,681, forward strand.
TCTTTTGCTTTTATTGGTGATAATTTAGCTTCTTTAATTTGATTATCTAATTTACACCTCATATAACTTGAATCTGAGTTTCCGATTAATTTTAGATCTATATATCTATAGGTGGGTCCCAAACAACCACTATATTCATACATGAAAATACTTAAACTAAAATCATCTTTTTGTTTTTTTGCAAAAGTTAAAATGTTAACAATTAGTAGAATAATTACTAATATATAGTGTTTCATATTTTTTAAATAATTTACTGTCAGAATCTAGTTTGTTAAAAATCATATGCCTTCTCAAGCAATTAATCAATTCACCCGCAGAGTAGAGCCTGATAGCCTACTTTAATTATTGAGACTAAAATAACAATAATTAATAGACTATCAGCGCACCCTTCATCAAACCATACATGAAGTTTTATTCTCGTATTATTATCTTCTATAAGGCGTTCATGATTTTCAATTCCCTCATACGGCTTACCGATAGAGTTCTTTGTTTGATATTCATACAAACCTACCTGGTACC
>JBNKRV010000094.1:0-23781 GCA_050296935.1 Marinilabiliaceae bacterium
AGTCAGCTAAATCCTACGCTCCTAAACCGCTCCATCACTTCTTGTTATCTTTCAATATGTCATTTTATCCTGCCTTTTCATGAGAGGCGTTTCTCTCAAAGCGGGTGCAAATTAAAGGACTTTATTTTGCTTTTCCTAATGTGAAACGAAAGTTTTTTTGTCCAACAGGGGAAATAAATATTTAACCCTCACCTTGTCAATAATTTAGCTGCTGAAACTTTTTTTTAGCCCAAGTGACATTACGCCCGCGTTAGGGATTGAAGTGGGTACCCCGCAACGCTTATTACCGGAAACTAACAGTATTGATCTGGTGGTTTTTTGAATAGTAAAAGCTTACTATAAATGGGAAAAGAGAGTGAGGAGTATGAACGGAAAGCCCGACCCGACACTAATACCGGCAAATTTAATTGTTCTGAGATGTAAGGGAAACGCCATTGAAAATGAAAAAATATATTTATAGTACATATGTCTCCAGAAACTCATTTGGAATTCTTTTGGGACGATTACTAGCTTCGTGAATAAACACCATTTTATTATAACCTTCAGCAAACAGAACACCGGATTCTTCGCAAATGAACTGAAAATGTATATGAAAATAAGTTGCCCCTGCTGGCTCAAAGCTAAATTTACAAATCACCTTGTTTTCCAGACGGATGGGTTGAATATATTTACAAGAGACTTCTGACACAACGAATGTATCGCCCTGAGCTTTGAAATTCATGAAATCCTTTAACAACAATTCTGTTCTAGCGTTTTCCATGTAAGTAAAATAAGCTGAGTTATTAACGTGGTTATTCATGTCAATATCAAAGAATCGAATATGAACAGGTAGTGTATATTGTTTCATTTATGCTGAATTTGTATTACAAACCCAATTATAACACTAATAATTAAACCCGCAATATGTATTACGAAGTCAATTACACATTGAAGGTCTTCTTGGTTGCTTCACCTCGATTCACCAGAACGATGCTATGCCACGTTTCTGTGAAGATTACCAATACTTATACTCTAATAAAACTCAACTTTCAACACGAAGCTTTAAAACAAAAGTCCACCAGGATACCCAAGTGGACTTTTAAAAAATATTGAATTGAAATCTAAAATATACAAATATTACATTTTAGAATATTCGAATTTACCTTGTCTTTTTACACATGCTTATATATGCCTATATCATCGAGTGTGAAGCTATGAATAAACTCAGCGCGAGCATGATTCTCAGCTTTTCCCATATTAATATATATTTCTGTAGATGTTTTGAACTGTTCATCGCGTTGAGTATCTAACAGCAACAGGTACCCCATAACGATATGACCTGCCATTTCAACTAATCTTCGAGCATGAAAATCGATGTATTCGTTATCCTTTACATCAACCACAGTTTTAACTGCATGTACAAATTCCTCAGTCATACCAATTAAAATACGACGATATCCGTGTAACTCCGGACGAAGCTCCATAGTTTCATACTCTCTTATCCTATCCACATATCCCCCAGTAGTTACTCCTCGGATTGCAGCTACTACCTGAAGCTGGGTTGTTCCTTCATAAATAGAAGTTATACGTGCATCGCGATAGATTCTTTCAATGGGATAATCCTTCATAAAACCGGATCCTCCATGAATTTGAAGTGAATCATAAGCCAGCTGATTACTATATTCACTTGTCATACCCTTAAGAAGCGGTGTGAAAAAATCAGCCATCTTTTGATAACGTTTCATTTCCAAATGCTCTTCAGGCTCTAACTTACGCTCTTCGCTAATATGCATATAGGTTTTATAGATATCAACCATACGTGAAGTTTCGTACAATAATGTACGTGAAGCATCTAGTTTGGCTTTCATTGTAGAAAGCATTTCATATACTGCAGGGAATTGAATAATTGGTTTACCAAATTGTTCACGCTCTTTTGCATACTCCAAAGCTTCGCGATAAGCCGATTCCGATATACCTACAGACTGAGCTCCAATACCTAAACGCGCTCCATTCATCAGGGCCATTACGTACTTAATTAAACCCATTTTACGAGAACCAACAAGCTCTGCAGGAGCATCTTTAAATACTAATTCACAAGTTGGTGAACCTTTGATTCCCATTTTATTTTCGATACGGCGTACAATAACTGCTTTGCTATTCCGGTCGTATATAAACATTGACAAACCACGTCCGTCTTGTGTTCCTTCTTCGGAACGAGCCAGTACAAGAGAAACATGTCCATCGCCATTGGTAATGAATCGTTTTACACCATTTAAATACCATTTTCCTTCTTCTTCATTATAGGTAGCCTTAAGCTGAACTGCTTGTAAATCTGATCCGGCATCTGGTTCTGTCAAATCCATTGCTGCAGTTTCACCATTAGAGATTCTTGGCAGATACCGTTGCTTCTGATCTTCATCTGCAAATTCATTAATTGTCTCTGCACAATCCTGAAGCCCCCAGATATTAACAAAACCAGCATCTGCTCTTGAAACAATATCTGCAGCCATAATATAAGGAACAATCGGAAAATTAAGTCCTTCGTATTTACGAGGTAGAGTTATACCCATTAATCCGGCCTGCACCAATGCATCCAGATTTTCCTGAGTACCTTTTGCATATACTACTTCATTATTCACAATCTTAGGACCTTCCTGATCCACACTTTCTGCATTAGGAGCTACAATATCACCACAAATCTCTCCAACAATTTCAAGTACTTTTTCGTAGCTATCCATTGCATCCTCAAAATCAACAGGTGCATAATCAAAGTTTTCTTTATCGGCGAAATTTCGCTCTTTTAATGCCACAATTTTTTCCATCAAAGGGTGAGATAGATGGAATTTCAAATCGGGGTTATCTGTAAAAAAATTAGCCATTGCTTTTATGTTTTAAGTATAAAGACGGATGTATTAACTGGAAGTACTTTAGTTTTATAAAGCAATACTTCTTCACCAAACGTCTTTCATGTGTCTAAAAATTAATAATTAATTGCCACATGGAACGCCCCATTCATTTTATCTCTAGTCGGATAAAATTACTAATGAGTCGTTTCATCTATTATCTACTTAGTATTTTTTTTGTATAATTTAATCAACTTAGGTACGATGTCGTTCACATCGCCATTAATCACATAATCTGCGATTTTATTGATTGGAGCATTAGCATCATTGTTTATGGCAATTATCATTGATGACTCTTCCATACCGGCTGTATGTTGAATTTGACCTGAGATTCCACAAGCGATATACAATTTCGGACGAACCGTAACTCCTGTTTGCCCTATTTGACGCTCATGATCTGCAAATCCTGCATCTACAGCAGCTCTTGATGCTCCTACTTCAGCACTTAAAACATCAGCTAACTGATACAATTGATCAAACCCTTCTTTAGAGCCCATGCCGTATCCGCCAGCTATTATAATAGATGAATTTTTAATATTTACCTTTGATTGTTCCATATGACGCTCAATCACTTTCACCACCAAATCTTCTGGCTTTAGTATTTTTTGAACGTCAATAGTCTTAATTTTTCCTTTATGAGTTTCTGAAAATACTTCCATTTTCATTACTCCCTCACGTACCGTTGCCATCTGTGGACGACAATCCGGATTAATAATTGTAGCTACAATATTACCTCCAAAAGCCGGACGAATCTGATACAACAGATCCTTATACTCTTTACCCGCTTTTTTATCGGTGTGGTCACCAATTTCCAAAGCGGTACAATCAGCTGTTAATCCACTCTGAAGTGCCGATGAAACTCTGGGACCTAAATCACGTCCTAATGTAGACGCTCCCAGCAGACATATCTCCGGTTTTTCAGCTTTAAAAAGCTCTACAATTATTGAGGTATATGGCAAGGTAGTATATACCTCCAGATTTTTATCATCCCCTATGTGCAGAACATCTACTCCATAAGGAAAAATCTGTTTTTCAATTCCTTTTAACTGGTTACCTAAAGCTACAGCCTCAAGTTTACAGTTCAAATCGTTGGCAAGTGATCGACCTTTTGTAAGCAATTCAACGCTTACATCAGCAACCTTACCCTCCTCTATTTCGCAAATTACAAATACGTTACCCATTTTTTTAAATGATCAGAATCAAATGAATCAAGACAACTTAATACTAAACTTAAGGTCTTAATATAGATTCGTTAAACAAAGATTTAATTAACCAATTGTATGGTTTTCAATTAACTCAACAATTAACTGTTCGAGTTCTTCCTCATCGTTAGAGATTTTTTTGGATTCCTTAGCCTGGAATACCACATTTTCTATCTTCTTAACTTTTGTTGGAGAACCGGAAAGACCTAACCATTTAGTATCCGTTTCAATATCATTCACACTTAACTCAGCAATTTTTAAGTATGGACGACCTTCTGTTAAATCAATATAATCTTCACTCTGATCCTGAAGTTCTGTGATTGTTTTTGCATGTTTAAACTTCATTACACGTCTGGCATTTCTGGGTCGGCAATCCGGAGCAGAAGCATTTACAGTTAATACACATGGGAATGGAGTCATTACTGTTTCAACACCACGTTCAAGTCTACGCTTAATAACTAAAGTACCTTTTATTGGTGTTCCTGACAATTCCTCAGCAAGTTTAGCGTGAGGGACGCCATACGGATCATCTTCGGCAACAATACCCTCATTCATTGTAATAATTTCTTCGGCATAAGTAACCTGAGGCAAATTAAGTTTTTCAGCCACCTGCGGTCCTACCTGAGCGGTATCACCATCAATGGCCTGACGACCTGCAATTATAATATCGAAATCCTTAATTTTTTTTATCGCACATGAAATTGCATACGAAGTTGCTAAAGTATCTGAACCCGCAAAAGCTCTATCTGTTAATAGATATCCTTTATCTGCACCTCTGTATAAACCTTCACGAATAATATCGGCAGCCCGACCTGGTCCCATTGTAAGAATTGTTACTTCTGACCCCGAATAACGGTCTTTTAACCTCAATGCCTGCTCTAAGGCATTTAAATCTTCCGGATTGAAGATTGCCGGTAATGCGGCACGGTTAACCGTTCCATCTGCCTTCATTGCATCTTTTCCAACATTCCGGGTGTCGGGAACCTGCTTGGCAAGGACAATAATTTTTAATCCCATATTTAAACTGATTTTAAGAGTGATAATTTTTCTTTAGAATGGCTAACAAATTTAAAAAAACAACTGAATTACACAATTTTCATCAACTGATCAGAAAAAATATCTGAAAGAAAATCGATTATAAATAATATACTCCACCTACCACAATTACTACTCATCAATCAATATATGAACATGTTAGACTAAAACAATAACTTGTTCATTTTCATATTCCAATCTTAACACCATGCCTAGGTCTCTCTATAATTTAGAACTAATCTAATTTTGTCGGGTCTAAAATCATGAATCAAGATTCATTTGAGATTTAATTTATATGTTGATACATAATCTTTCCATATATTCCTTTTAATAGAGTAAATTGCAGTAATATAAGTTGATTAAACATCGCAAACTAAGTTATTAAATGCTATTATAGACATCTGATATCCATAAACAATCAACAACCCCAGCTGTTATATTTTACTCAAGTTCGACATAAAATAATGGATTGAACTCATCAAATATCACTTAATAAGATTAAAATTAGCTGTATAATATTCAGGCATTGTTTTTGATGCAGACATACCTGTTTGACCAATAGAAAACACAAATTGTACCCGGTTAAACTTAACACTATTCTATACGTATAAATAACCTGTATAAAACACCTGTTTTTATTGATAACTCGAACACAAAACCAATAATATTATGAAATCTCCAAATAAAAAATTCAATCCCCTTACAGATGAAGAAAAATATGTAATCATAAATAAGGGTACAGAGCGACCTTTCTCTGGAATTTACACCAATTTTAAAGAAACAGGAACTTTCGTATGCAAGCAATGCAATACTCCCTTATATCGTTCATCCGATAAGTTTGATTCACATTGCGGATGGCCCAGTTTTGATGATGAAATTGAAGGTGCGGTAATAAAGGTACCCGATTCTGATGGAATACGAACAGAAATAATCTGCAGTAATTGCAATGGCCATCTGGGTCATGTTTTTGTTGGCGAAGGATTCACACCCAAAAACACACGTCATTGTGTCAATTCCATATCCCTCAAATTTATCCCTGACCATTCGAATTCTCTTAAAAAATAAAGCTCATTATACCATTAATGAATAAAATTCAGTATACTTTTGCAAATTCAATTTAAAATTAATTTTTTTTGCTCTACAATATTTTTAGAATGAAGTTTGTTACCCATCTCAAAACGCTGATAATTGCCTTTTCATTCCTATATCCCACCTTAATCATTAAAGCTCAAAATTATGATCATCATTTTATAGAAAGAATAACGTCAGCAGACTCTATAAAGAATCTATTCAACGGAACCACCTTAAAAGAAATTGAAAAGTGGTCCGTATTAAATTTGGATCATAAATTTTTCATAGTTGATTCAACTGAATTTTACAGAAATCAGGTTAAAACACTGAACACCAACTTTAGAAAATATATGGAACATGTGATGTCGTTAAAATTCATCAATAGTAATCCAGAGATCCAATACAAACCGACACTTATAAAAGATCAAATCTTATACGATACGCAGGGATATCTTAAAACATTGAGTACACAAAGTTTTTATGATAAGAAACTAAATACTGGTTTTAACATGAAAAAAATCAATGAAAGATTTTTCTTTGAAGAACCTCACCTCGTTAAATTTGTCTGGAAAACAATTCCCGAACCTCACAGATTAATAACAGATCGTAAACATCTGGACAAAAGATCGGCACGTGAGGCCATCATGAGCATGCTCGAGGAGACAATAAGCAGACCAGAAAAGCTTGAAAAGAAAATTAAACCCAAAGGGCCATGGACTATTGGAGGCATCGAAAGCATCCAATTATCGCAAGCTTACCTTGAAAACTGGTCCAAAGGTGGTGAAAACTCCATTGCTTTACAAAGTGATCTTAAATTCAGTGCCAATTACAAAAAAAATAAAAATGAATGGGAAAACTTTGTTAGACATAAAATTGGAATAATAAGCAGTGAAAGTTATCAGACTCAGATAAACAATGATCAAATTGAAGCGAATAGCAAATATGGATTAAAAGCTTCGAAAAAATGGTATTACAGTTCACTATTCAATTTTAAATCTCAATTTTTTAATGGATATAATAATAAGGAAAGAGAAAGTATAACTTCCAGCTTTATGTCTCCGGCCTATTTCACTTTAGCGATTGGTATGGATTATAAGAAAAACAAGAACTTTACTTTATTACTATCTCCGTTTACTTCAAAAATAACTTTTGTATTAGATACAGCTAAAGTTAATCAAACCGATTATAAGATTAGTAAGGATAAAAAAGCATCGTTTAATAGTGGAGCCTCCATTGTAAATATTATCAACTGGGAAATATCTACTGAGCTAAATTTAAAATCAAACCTGGATGCCTTTATTGGTTATTTTAACGAGGAATCTATAACTCAGGTTGATTGGGAGCTTATATTCGATATGAGAATCAATAGATACCTATCTACCACAATAAACACGCAGTTAAGATACTTTACAAACGAGTCTGAAAAGATTCAGCTAAAGGAATACTTCGCCATAAACTTCAACTACAAATTTTAGACATTCGTCAAATTATTTGATAGTTTTATAAATTTTAACATTTATTAACTAAAATTATTTTGGCATGAAATTTATACCATATATATTTGTAGTGTAATCAAGAAACAACAAGTCCAACAGGACTTAATTAAAATATTTAAAGTCTTAAATTTTCTCATAGTTTAGGGTTAGGTTTGGTTAAAGATTGAAAGCCGTTGTCAAGAATGTTTGACAGCGGCTTTCTAATTATACACATCTATAAATCAGACAATTAGATCATACATAGATTAAACATCTATCCTTTTTCAATCCTCACTCTTGTATCCACTGCATAAATTAAGCCATTACCTGCTATTAACGGATTGATATCAATTTCTTTTATTTCAGGAGAAATCTGCAACATTGCAGAGAAACGAACAATAACTTCAGCAAACATTTGAATATTCACTCCCTCCTTACCTCGAACACCTTCTAAAATCTTAAAACCTTTCAAATCCTTAATCATTTTTATAGCTTCAGAGTAGGATACCGGAACCAGACTGGAAGAGACATCGTTCAATACTTCAACAAAAATACCTCCTAAACCACATAAAACAACATGACCGAAATTCTCTTCATTTTTTGCCCCTATAAAAAGCTCAATTCCCGATAACATAGGCTGAAGCATAACACCCGCGGCATCTTTTATGGTCATTAAACGATCAAATTCCTGAATCATTTGGACATGGTTCTTCACATTCAAAGCCACGCCTCCAACATCTGATTTATGATTTATGCCAACAACTTTCATGACCAATGGAAAACCAATACTTTTTCCTTCTGCAAGCAATTCATTTCTATTTTTAACAACCGTTTCCTGCACAACAGGAATTCCAGCATGCAATAATAAGTGATGAACTTCTTTGGGCAAAAGGTATCCATTTTCAGCATTATCAATAATCATTCTGATTTCTGATGAATTGATATCATAAGATTCATTTGCCTGTTCCTTTTCTATTTTGCTTCTCTTAATTTTCACCATGGCCTCACCGAACATTACCTCATCAGGGAAACATACATTATCCCACGAAATAAAATCCCGGATATCCTGATGAGCATTTACTATTGAAGGCATTATTACATAGACAGGTTTACGGCACATTCTTATCTTCTGATGAATCACTTCATAAACATCTCTTACTGGAAATAAACCCGAACTTCCAAAAATAACGATAACGCCGTCAATCTCATCAAAATCATTTTCACATGCATCAATGATATCTGATAATTGCTGAGCATTTCCGGTTGCTAAAAAATCAATCGGATTGGAAACACTTGATCCTTTATATAATTTACTTTTCAATTCTTCTGCCTTATTTCCAGCTATCATAGGTACTTTAAATCCGCCTTTGGACAAAATATCCGTTAGCATTACTGCCGGCCCTCCAGCATGAGTCACTATAGCTAACCTGCCACCACTCATCTCCTTCGACATAAATACGGCAGCAATTAAAGCCAGTTCCATCCTGCCATTGCATCTCACAATACCGGCTTTTTTAAACAAGGCATCAACGGCAATATCAGAATTTGCCATCGCCCCTGTATGACTCGATGCTGCTCTACTTCCTTCTTCTGAAGAACCTGATTTAATCGCTGCAATTCTGCACTCTTTACCTATTAATGATTTAGAATGTTTTAAAAGCTTTTGTGCATCACTAATACTTTCGATATACAGTAGCTTTATTCTTGAACTGGAAACAGGATCAAAAGATTCATCCAAATACTCAAGCACATCTTCAATACCCATTTGAGCACAATTACCAACTGAATATATACTGTTATATTTTAATCCCAATGCACTTCCTGCTTCGATAATAAAAAGAGCTGTGGCTCCTGATCCGGAAATAAAATCTGCCCCTGAAGAATGCAATATGGGAATGGGAGTTGTAAAAACACTACTATGAGATTTTGTGATCACACCTATACAATTGGGACCTATTAAACAACCACCCACGTCATTAATGGTATGTACGATTTCCTTTTCCAGCTGAGCCCCCTCTTCTCCCTCTTCACTAAATCCGGCTGATATGATAACAAATGCTTTCGTATTTTTTGAATATGCCAATGTATTTACAGCATCCGGACAACACTTTGCTGCAATTGCGATAACGGCCAAATCAACAACTTCAGGCAAATCTTCTACAGATTTAAATGTCTTTTGTCCTTGAATATTTTCCGAATGCAAATTAGTAACATATAAATCTCCCTTAAAGGTTTGTAAAATATTGTATACTATTTTCCCCCCGGGCTTCTGCAGGTCGTTTGAACCACCAACAACAACAATACTTTCAGGATTTAATAATTGAGAATTTATCATGACAGAAAACCTTATTAATAAAAACGTAGAGAAATCTTCAACCTCTATAATATACTCCTACCAAATATACGATCAAAACCGGATGAATTTCCAATGAATCAGCATGAAATATATCACCATCCTGTTGTAAAAACGGGTTATGATTATACATTCAGGAAACAGTGATAATATGTGCTTTATATTGGTTTTGATCAAAAGTAATTTAGTATTTTTGTACCCTAATTAAAATTTACAAAAGTGCAACAGGATATCCGGTCAATTTTAGATAAAAACCAGTTAACACAGAAAGATGTTACAACTCTTTTAAAATTAACAGGTGAAAACCAGAAATTACTATTCAAAAAAGCAGAAACGGTACAATTACAGTACATTGGAAAAAAGGTTTTTTACAGAGGTTTGGTAGAATTCTCAAACATATGTACCAAAAACTGCTTTTACTGTGGCATTAGAAAAGACAATGAACAAGTTGAACGATATTATATAGAAGACGAGCATGTAATTGAAGCTGCCAGATTTGCCTGGGAAAATAAGTATGCATCCATAGTGCTACAAGGAGGAGAAAGAAGCGATGATTATTTTGTGAATCGAATTGATAACCTTTTAAAAAATATAAAAAAGGAGACCAATGGTGAATTAGGCGTGACCTTGTCACTTGGTGAACAATCGGAGGAAACATATTTAAGATGGTTTAATAGCGGGGCTCACAGATATTTGCTGCGAATAGAAAGTTCTTCACCACATCTGTACAATCAGATTCACCCCAATGATTCACTTCACGATTTCAACACCAGACTACAATGCCTTAAAACCCTCAGAAAAGTAGGATATCAGACCGGAACCGGAGTGATGATAGGATTTCCGGAACAGACTTATGAAGATTTGGCTAAAGATTTAATTTTTATGCGTGATTTTGATATAGATATGTGTGGTATGGGACCATATATTGAACATCAGCACACCCCTTTGTATGAAAAAAGAGATTTACTATGGCCTATTAAAGTCAGATTTAGCACCACTTTAAACGCAATAGCCATACTTCGCATTATGATGAAAGATATTAATATTGCTGCTGCCACGGCTCTTCAGGCCATTGACCCAATGGGTCGGGAAAAAGCTTTAAAAATTGGCGCTAACGTAATTATGCCCAATATTACTCCAACATTAAATCGCAAAAATTACCAATTATACGAAAACAAACCTTGTACTGATGAAGGTGCTGAGGATTGCGGAAACTGCATGAGCATGCGAATTGAATTGGCCGACAGAGAAGTTGGTCTGGGAGAATGGGGGGATTCTAAACACTTTTTTAACAGGACAAAATAAACTTCATTCATTGAATCAATAACATACTGATTCTATAAATAAATGAACGAACCCATTAGTATCGACTCATTTTACCCTGATCAGCAATCACATACAGCCATCAGGCAGATAAAAAAATATCCTGAATAACTTATCAGTCATTTTCTATAGAGAATGTAGGTTTTTCAAGCTAAAAATACAGGATGTTTTTTGCTCTATAATAAAAACCAAATCCAGTTAGCTTTGTTAGTATTTCATTACAAAAAATGATAAAACTCACAACTTGCAATTTTAAACCCATCGAAGAATAAACAATACTTTATACATGAAAACACCTAAAAATCATATACTCGTTATATTCGGAGCATCAGGAGATTTAACCTATAGAAAATTAGTTCCTGCTGTATTTGATTTATACAACAAACATTCGTTACCCAACAAATTCGCCATTTTAGGAGTTGGAAGAACCAAACTTGAGAATGAGGAATTCAGACAAAAAATGCAGGAGGGAATTGAACAGTTTTCATCCACTACAAATGGTCATTCGAGCGATGAAAACATCAAAGGTTTCACCAACAAACTTTATTATACCTCTCTAAATACCAAAGAAGAAGCTGACTATAAAAACTTTAAAACACATTTATTAAATTTAGATAAAGATCTGGGTACAGAAGAAAACTTTATATTTTATCTGGCGACTCCGCCAAGCATGTATACAATCATACCTCATAATCTGGCTAAACACGGACTTCATTCTGAGAAAAAGGGTTTTAAACGTTTAATTGTTGAAAAACCATTTGGCTATGACCTTGAGAGTGCCAAAAAGCTAAATAGTAGCCTGCTTAAGGATTTTACAGAAGATCAGATCTACCGTATCGATCATTATCTGGGTAAAGAAACAGTTCAGAATCTGTTGGTAACCAGGTTTTCGAATGGGATTTTTGAACCGCTATGGAACAGGAACTATGTAAGTCATGTTGAAATTACTTCTGCTGAAAATATTGGTGTTGGCAACAGAGGCGGTTATTATGAAGGATCCGGTGCCTTAAGGGATATGCTTCAAAACCACTTGTTATTATTGGCAAGCCTGGTAGCTATGGAGCCTCCTGCCCTCATTGATTCTAACAGTATCAGGAATGAAATTGTTAAAGTATTACAATCTTTAAGACCTATTCAGGAAGAAGATGTTGATAAATATGTGATTAGAGGTCAGTATGTAGGATCTACTATAAAAGGTACAAAAGTAAATGGCTACAGAAATGAAAACGGTGTAGATCCTGAATCAAGGACAGAAACCTATGTTGCCATGAAGTTTTTTATTGACAATATGAGATGGGCAGACGTCCCTTTCTATATTCGATCAGGTAAAATGTTACCTACAAGAGTAACAGAAGTGGTGATTCACTTTAAGCAAACACCTCATCACTTATTTGCCACCAATTCAAGCATTATGCAACAACAAAATCAGCTGGTTATAAGAATTCAACCCGATGAAGGATTACTTCTTAAGTTTGGCATGAAAGTTCCGGGTGCCGGTTTTAATGTGCAAAATGTAAATATGGATTTTCATTATTCTGATTTGTCAGATTCTTATCTGCCCAGTGCCTATGAGCGATTACTGCACGACTCCATGTTAGGAGATTCTACTCTATACTCCAGAGGAGACGCTGTGGAAGCAGCCTGGAAGTTTGTACAGCCCATACAGAAAGCCTGGAAAAACAATCCCAATACACCTGTTCATGGTTACCCGGCAGGTACCTGGGGCCCGGAAGTTGCCGATGACTTAATTGACGACCCTCATTTAACCTGGCGTTACCCATGTAAAAACCTGGCTAATGATGGAAATTACTGTGAGCTTTAATCTGAAAGCTAAATTATTTAGAAAGAGAAAAATATATTAATACTATGCTGATGAATAAAACTGATAACCTACAAATATTTGATACAAAAAATGAATTAGCCGTTTATTTTGGTCAGTTGCTCTATGAACGTTCATTAACTAAAGATAAAATTACAATAGCTCTATCGGGAGGTAGCACTCCCAAAGCTATTTTTGATGAATTAGCGTTAAAGTTTAAAGATAAAATTGACTGGAAAAAGATTCATTTGTTTTGGGGAGATGAAAGATGCGTTCCTCCAACCGATGATGAGAGTAATTACAAAATGACCTATGATCATTTGTTAAACAAAGTTTCTATACCTAAAGAAAACATACACCGCGTTCCCGGGGAAAAAAGTGTTGATGAAGCTACAGCTTTTTATATTGATCATTTAATCAACAACCTCCCGATTATCAACGGAATACCGCAATTTGATATTGTTTTGTTAGGAATGGGGACTGACGGTCATACTGCCTCTATATTTCCATATCAGATTGACTTATGGGATAATGAAAACATTTGTGTTCCTGCTCAGCATCCGGATAGTGGTCAGAACAGAGTTTCTTTAAGTGGAAAAATAATTAATCATGCCCGTGAAGTATTTTTTCTTGTTACCGGTAATGATAAGGCCGGAAAAGTTGATGAAATTCAAAATCAAAAAGGTGATTTCAGAAACTACCCGGCATCCTTAGTGAAAGATGCTGTTTGGTTATTAGATAAGGAGGCTGCCCGATTAATTGGCTGATTATAATGGCATAGAGCATTCTTCATACTCTGAGAGCAGATATTTTTGCCTGTACACAAACAAACTAATTTCGATTAAAACATTAGAAATCAAACAGATATCATTGATCATACTAAAAATGAATGCATTTTTATAATTTAAAGAAAAACCACTTATTGACGATACTCCATAAACAAATCATCAAACAGGAAACGACTGCGGATTGAATGAAGCGTATTCTGGATTTTGATATAATACCAATACATTCATTCCCTTTCTCTATAAAACTACGAAAAACCATCGTTAAGTGCATAGAGTCTGGATGAATGTAGTTCGCCGGGAATAATCGATGGGTTTTGCAGACCGCTCATATTTCTATTTATGCGGTGATGGTTTTTATTCATTTTCTTATATTCCAATGCTTTTCCTCAATTGTTCCATTTTCTTATCGTATTCAATTTTCTCTTGCTTTTCCTGTTCTTCTTCCTGTCGAATTTGCTCGATTATAAAAGAAATTTCATCACTTGTAAATACCGTTGATTCACTACTGTCCAAAGAGTTCTTAACTTTTCCCAATAATTTCGCTTTTCGCCTTTCGAATTCATCTTTATCGCCACAGCCATGGCTCGAAAAATGAAATTTGCCATCCAAAACAATATTACAGATTTGTATGGCTTGATAAATTTTTTTTTGTTTTTCGAGTCCTATTGCTAGCTTCTTTTGAACATATCCTGTATTGTGCCCATAGAGCATTGCGAGCCTTGCATGCTTAATATGTTTGTCATAAAATATAGGATTTTCATCTCTTACTTTGAAATATGCATCCATAAGATTAACATGAACTCCGGCAGAATCGGGTGTCTCACTTAAAAGCTTTTCACCTAATTCAATAGCTTCATGATATTTTTTGTCGTAAACCAAATTTCCAATTGAGCAATATGTTGGAATTTGAGACTCTGCAATAATATTTGCATTTGGTGGTATCTTATTTTTTGCAACAGAAGATATGTTAACCATAACTTCTTTTTTCCTGTGTGAATTTTCAAGTTTCTTTGAATCTCTACCCAATAGTCTTTTAAACAAATTCATGCTTTTTCGATTAGATCTACTTAATTCAAAATTGCCCAGTAAAAGTAGAACCTGATAGCTTACTCTCATTATTCTTTCTAAAATTAATAATTATAAGTAAACTATCAGCCCCCTCTTTATCAAACCGTAGGTGAAGTTTTATTCTCGTTAAATTATTTCAATAAGGCGTTCTTGATTTTTAATTCGCAAGGGTTTTCCAGCGTGCAACTTTTCCAAGTCAAACAGCCTGATTTGAGCTATACTCTATATAATACTTATACATTTATTCTCTTTCTCTAAAAATCTAATTTTAATAGTCATAGATTTCCATATTTGTCATTTTATCCAGACATCTGAACGAATATAAGAATTATATCCTGAGGTTTTTAGACAGCTGACAGATGGTGGTATGAAACGTTGCGCACATCGAAGTACAAACTTATCAAACAACAATACCGTTGTTTAAATATTGTTTCATTCGTTTTCTTGGGTACTGACGGATGATTAAGTATATACAAAGCAGGTGATTGTGGGCTTCACGCCTATCAATTCGTTATAAATTAAATTGGGCTGCAACCATTGAATTACAACTTTTTCTCCTGTTTTGTATATGCATTATTGTCGGTTCGTTCTTTATTTTCCCCAATGGTCAAAACTCTACAACATCAATTATCTTAAAAAAAACGCAATTAACACAAAAACCAATGCACTAATTGCAGGTAAAGCCTGAATAATAAATATTTTTCTCGATGCTGTTATTGCTCCATATATTCCTGCAACAACTACACATCCTAAAAAGAATATCCGAATATATACTTCCCAATTAATATCCGAAATTAAAAAGGACCAAATTAATCCTGATGATAGAAATCCATTATAGAGTCCCTGATTAGCTGCTAATCCTTTTGTAGGTTTAAATAAGTGATCCGGAATGGTTTTAAATGTTTTCTTACCTGCGGTTTCCCATGCAAACATTTCAATCCATAAAATATACAAATGCTCTATTGCGACTAAAGCTGTCAATATTTGTGCAAAAATAACTATCATCATTTATTCTATTAAAAAGTTAATATTAAATCTGTTTTTATATATTCAATTGTTCATTTCTAATCCACACCATTACTTGATTGTTTTATTATTGGTTTACCAATGATGGCCAGTTGTTAGAATGACCGCTAACGCCTGTATGTCTAAAAACCTTTATGCTGCCACTTTAAAACTTAAAAATAGGTTTTATGTTCGATTTAAAGGGTTTTGAGGTGAGGTTTATTTTCAGGAATAGCATTTAGATTTATTTTTGACTCACTTAAAACACCACTTAAAAAGCCGAAAATGTATAAATCGTCCTTTCAGGCCTCCAGCAAAACTTTCACTCTCACTATATTGAGCAAACGGTGCTGATTATTGGCTGTAAGGATCAGTCCGACATCGACACTAGCAAGTGTTCGTCTATAAAGTCAAACTACTGCGTTGTTGCTCAAAATCCAAATCCTCATATACACTAGTATACTGCGGTTTGAATTTTTCACACGCCTTGTATTTAAACTTTATAATCCAAACACCCGACTTTATGAACAGACACTAGCTATGTTTTTGGATTTCCTGTTGGATCTGATTCTCCTGTTATACTTCCCTTTCACTTTCGATCATAACTCTATTATACTCCTCCAGCCTGAATAATTCTCAAATATCTCTTAACAAAAAAACAGGACAAGCTCCTGCTCATCAAATTCCTACAGTTATTTACCAACCACTAAATCCAATAAACAATTTCTCCAATCTTTTCATTACTTTTGGTAACTCAAAAAAATAGAAGAATAATTATGAAACGCATATTAGTAACCGGTGGAGCCGGATTTATTGGTTCACACTTATGTGAGCGACTTTTAAAAGAAGGAAATGAAGTGATTTGTTTAGACAATTACTTTACGGGAAGCAAAACCAATATTGTTCACTTGCTCGACAATCCTTTCTTTGAACTTATTCGCCACGATGTTACTAATCCCTTTATGATTGAGGTAGATGAGATATACAACCTGGCTTGTCCTGCCTCCCCGGTACATTATCAGTACAATCCTATCAAAACCATTAAAACATCGGTTATGGGAGCTATCAATATGCTGGGATTGGCCAAAAGAGTAAAAGCAAAAATACTACAAGCCTCCACCAGTGAAGTATATGGTGATCCTATTGTACACCCACAGGTAGAAAGTTACTGGGGCAATGTGAACCCTATAGGCCAACGCTCCTGTTACGACGAAGGAAAAAGATGCGCAGAAACCTTGTTTATGGATTACCATGTACAGAATAATGTAGACATCAAGATTATCAGGATATTCAACACCTACGGCCCTAATATGAACCCTAATGACGGTCGTGTAGTATCCAATTTTATTGTTCAGGCCTTAAAAGGAGAAGATATTACCATTTTTGGCGACGGAACACAAACCCGTAGCTTCCAGTATGTAGATGATTTAGTGGAAGGTATGATACGAATGATGAATAGCAGAGATGGTTTTTGGGGACCTGTGAACATAGGTAACCCAATAGAATTCACCATGTTAAAACTAGCGGAATTGGTTATTGAAAAAACCGGATCAAAATCCAGAATCATTCACCTACCCTTACCACAAGACGACCCGACACAGCGACAGCCCAATATTGAATTAGCCCAAAAAGAGCTAGACGGCTGGAAACCAACCATAAAGCTAGAACAAGGATTAGACAAAACCATCTCATATTTCAGAAGGATCTTAAAAGAATCCGGAGAATTATAAGCATTAAGCATCCGGAACGGTTCCCGATCTGCAAGCTGTAAATCAGAACCGTTCTCTAAGCACCATCGTACACATATGTTCCAACAAGAAAGAGGACAAGCTCTTCTCGCAGACTCCCTGATATTAACTGATAACTGAATATTGAATCACAATAACCAATATCAAAAAATCTAACCACAAATCCAGAATCATTTTATACTTTTGCTGATCGTAAAAAGAAATACACAAAACAAGAATGAAAAATAAAGTAGTTATTATAACCGGTGCTTCATCAGGCATTGGGTTAGCACTAGCCAAAGAGTTTGCAAAACAAGGATCTAAATTAGTATTAGCAGCCCGTTCGGCAGATAAATTGGAGGATCTTGAAAAAGAATTTAACAGTAAAGGCATAGAAACTATTGGAGTAGCTACTGATGTCAGCAAAGAAGAGGACTGCGAAAATCTGATAAAAAAAGCCGTAGAGAAATTCAATGGCATTGATATACTAATAAATAATGCAGGACTTTCCATGCGGGCTCTTTTTCAGGATGTTGACCTGAAAGTACTCAGACAATTAATGGATGTAAATTTTTGGGGAACCGTGTATTGCACCAAGTATGCACTACCCTACCTGTTAGAATCCAAAGGATCAGTAACCGGAATATCATCCATTGCCGGATTCATTGGATTACCTGCCCGTACCGGTTATTCCGCAAGCAAATTTGCTATGCACGGATTTTTGGAAACCTTAAGGGTAGAGAACTTAAAAAAAGGGCTGCATGTACTTATAGCAGCTCCAGGCTTCACCGCATCAAACATCAGAAAAACAGCCTTAACAAACGATGGATCTCAACAAGGCGAAACACCAAGGAAAGAAGACAAGATGATGAGTGCAGAAGAAGTTGCACTTCATGTTGTTAATGCCATTAAAAAACGTAAATCAACACTCATTCTTACCTTTGTAGAAGGAAAGCTAACCGTTTGGCTAAAGAAATGGATGCCTCGATTATTGGAGAAGCTGACATACAATCACATGGCCAAAGAACCCGACTCCCCATTGAAATAGAAGTTGGCAGTGCTGTATCAACAACAGTAGGCAGTAGACTGTAAGCAGTAATGTATCACTTACAGATAAAACACTGCTGACTGAGAACTGTAGACTGAGTTCTAAGAATAGCAGTAGGCAGTACCATTTCTCCTGAAGCTTAAGAGTTGCACATTATATTTTGAAAACTGCAATGGGAAGAAATCATTCAAAAATTAGCAGTAATCAATCCTCCAAACACTGCCGACTGGAGACTGAGACTCGAGACATCATAATAAAATTCAAAATAACCGGATAAACTATTCAATTATTTTTTCTTCTTTTAATATTAGCTTATTTTTGCGGCTTTGAATTCAGAAATGTGTTCATAAGTAAAAGAATTGCGGCCTCTATTAAATATAATTTATAACTTTGGCAAAGATACTATAATGAAGTATAGAGACAAATGAGGCCATAACGGGACAACAATAATGATATTAAAAAATATATTTGACGGGATTATAATTGGCTTTTCTGCTTCAGTACCATTAGGTCCTATTGGTGTTTTATGCATACAACGCACTCTAAACAAAGGACATCTGGCCGGTTTCTTCTCTGGATTAGGCGCAGCATTCAGTGATACCGTTTATGCTATTATTGCAGGTTTTAGCCTATCTTTTATTGTTGCTTTTATTGAAGCTCAATTATTATATATTCAGATTTTCGGAGCCTGCATATTAATAGGACTCGGTGTTAAAATATTTTATAGCAACCCGGCTAAACAACTACGTAAGCAAAAAAAAGGGAAAGGCACGCTCTTTCAGGACTTTGTCTCCACCTTTTTAATCACCATATCAAATCCCCTGGCCATTTTTCTGTTTCTGGCCTTTTTTGCAGGCTTTGGTGTTGTTAAACCCGGAGGGAATGTCATAGATCACATGTTACTTATTTTAGGAGTTATGGCCGGAGCCTCTATATGGTGGCTTATACTCACATCCATAGTCAGCCTGTTTCGTTCAAAAATAAACCTGAGAAGATTATGGTGGCTTAATAAAATTGCCGGTGCAGCCATTGTAATATTTGTCATTATTGCCTTTGTTTTCTTTCTGATTGAAAACCCTATGAAATAAGATTTTATCATCTTTTTAATTTTTAGCAAAACAACTATCAGCAACTGTTAGTGGATCACCACCTTAATAAGTTGGAATACGATGAGATACGAACCGGAAGGTAGTTTTAAGCACCTCTATTTTTTTACAATCTCACCTCCAAAGCAAAACTTTTCCTAAACAATAAGACTTTTACTCCCTTACTTTCTTTGTCAGCCAAACAAAGAAAGTTCACCACGGCTGAAGATCGCTGAAAAACCTATTCCCACAAACTCATCCCGAACAAAGGCCGGCTTTTTCAGCACTCCACACCACCCATAGACCAGCCTGCGCACCAAACAAAATTTCCTGTAAATGGAAATCTTTATTTACAGAAACTCTGTTTCATTATCATTCAACAGCTAACATTTCTAATATACCGGAACCCCTGAACAGCTCTCTATCAACAAGCTGAAAACCAGAACCGTTCCTTAAACGCTATCCCATACTTCTCCTTCTTATTATGATTTTCAGGAAAAACAACTAAAACATTACCTGAACTGGTATAACACACACCGGGGTTAATATCTTAATATATATTGAGAATGGCTCTCCTCCTTTTTAAGGAATAAAATTCATTACAGAATAGCACTTTACAATAGAGAAAATCTTCATCGAATACACAATAGCAATGCCAGTCGACACATAAGGTTCAGACTTTTAGAAATATTCTAACCCTAAAAACACACTATCAAAATCCCACATTTTACAATCTGTATAAACCATATAAAAACAACACCCCCACTACTATTCATTAATTAAGGGAAATGAAAGCCTTTTTTGTTTATTTTTTTGATTTATTATTCGTTATTTTACGCCCGAAAATGAATGCCTTTAACCTTATGATGATAATTAGCTAACAATATATAAACATTAATAGCAAATTAGTTTTTAGATGGAAAATATTTATTTAATCATGGTAGTTGTACTCTTTGTACTTGCCATTTCAGACCTGATCGTTGGAGTTAGCAACGATGCCGTAAATTTTTTAAATTCCGCCATTGGTTCCAAAGCTGCTTCCTTTAAAGTGATTATGATAATTGCTGCACTAGGTATTTTTATTGGGGCTACCTTTTCAAGTGGAATGATGGAAGTGGCCAGAAAGGGTATATTCAACCCACAATATTTTCATTTCTCTGAGATTATGATCATATTTCTGGCTGTGATGATAACCGATGTGATGTTACTCGATTTGTTTAATACCTTTGGTATGCCAACCTCAACAACTGTATCTATTGTTTTTGAACTTCTGGGTGCGGCTATAGCAATTTCTATCATTAAAGTAACTAACAATCCGGATACTTCTTTAAGCCAATATATTAATACAGCAAAAGCATTGGCAATTATTGCAGGAATATTACTCTCGGTGGTAGTAGCCTTTTCTTCCGGAGCTATAATACAATATTTTACACGTTTAGCCTTTTCTTTTAATTATGATAGCCGCTTAAAGTACTTAGGCGCTATATGGGGTGGTATCGCCATCACGGCTATTACTTACTTTATTCTTATCAAAGGAGCCAAAGGAGCTTCTTTTATGAATAGCGATACCAAAGCATGGATTAAAGATAATGCCGGGCAGATTATAATATATAGTTTTATCGGCTGGACAGCTGTACTACAAATATGCAAATGGGTATTTAAATTCGATATACTTAAATTCACTGTTTTAGTAGGTACATTTGCACTGGCTATGGCTTTTGCAGGTAACGACCTGGTTAACTTTATTGGTGTTCCGTTAGCCGGATTTGAATCCTTTAAAGTATTTAACGGAACCGCCGGAGCCTCACCAAACGATTTCCTTATGTCTTCTTTGGCAGGAAAAGTAAGAACCGATACTTATCTACTGGTAATTGCCGGATTAATCATGGTTGTTACCCTATGGACGTCGAAAAAAGCAAGAAGTGTGGTAAAAACATCATTAGATCTAGCCCGTCAGCAAGAAGGTGATGAAAGATTTGGATCATCTTATTTTGCCAGATCCATTGTAAGAGGAGCCATTAATATTTCCAATACTATAAACAGTCTGATACCAAAATCTATCACCAATCGTATTCAAAAACAATTTGATTCTACTTCATACGAAGAAAAAAGAATAGCCTTAGGAGATGATGCTCCTGCTTTTGATATGATCAGAGCTTCTGTTAACCTGGTTGTGGCCAGTATCCTGATATCATTGGCTACATCTTATAAGCTTCCTTTATCAACTACCTATGTAACTTTTATGGTAGCCATGGGTAGTTCGTTATCCGACGGTGCCTGGGGGCGTGAAAGTGCCGTTTATAGGATTACCGGAGTATTATCTGTTGTGGGAGGATGGTTCTTAACTGCATTCTCAGCTTTTACAGTTGCCTTTATTGTAGCCATGCTTATTAATTATGGTACTATTTACTCTGTTTTTCCACTGATTGCATTGGCAATCTATTTTATGTATCGTACACATACTTATGGTAGCAAAAAAGATCTGGAGCTTCTTGATGTAAAAGAATTTGAGATTGAAGAGGTAGATGGCGAGATAAATGCAAAAAAAATACTGGATAAATGCGCTAAGAATGTGATCAATTCTTTAACGGAAATATCAGAATTATATACAGGTTCTCTTACCGATTTTCAGGCAGAAAACAGAAAAGAGCTTAAAGAAAGAATCAAGTCCATTAACCAGGTCAACAAAAAGATCAAGAAGTTTAAAAACAACATTTACAAAACTGTTAAAAAGCTTCAGGACAATGAAATTGACTCCAGTTTATACTATGTACAGGTAATCGATTATTTAAGAGAAACCGCTCATGCATTAACTTATATTGCCAAACCATGTTTCGAACATCTTGACAATAATCATACAATTTTTAATCAGGATCAATTCAAAGATTTAAGTATCTTAATTGGCAATGTACAAGTCATTATCAGTAAGGTGACTAAGATGATTTCAAAAGGAGATTATACTAACTCTGAAGAAATTATTGAAGAGATTGCTAAAGAAATTGAGAGCTTAAAAGATTTACGCAAGAAACAACTGAAAAGAATTAAAAAGGAGAAATCAAGTACACAAAACAGTATGCTGTATCTGAACTTACTTCATGAAACTCAGAATTTAATTCTCCACGTTGGTAACCTTGCCAAATCGCAACGGGACTTTGTTAATTTTAACAACTAATAAGAATACAGAGGGATCAAATTTTGATCCCTCTTTTTTTTCAATTACTCCCTCCATCAAGCAGACAAGCCTGCGTACAAGTCGAAATTTCCGCTAAATGGGAATATTCACTTTTAAGATATCTGTTTTATCATCCTGATAAATTATTGCTGAACAACAATTGGCAACCCATAACGACTCTCCTTCTTTTTGAAATTAACAGGTAAACCACTAAAATAATACCAGAAACCCGGAACAGTTCTCTATAAACATGCTTTAAATCAGAATCATTCCCTAAACCTCATCATGCATATTTCCTTCATATTATGATTTCTAGGATAAAGTACTAAAACACTACTTGAAATGGTATAACTCATACCTGAAAAAACTTAATTCCTATAGAGAATAAGTGTTCCTCCTTAATAGAAGAAGTCCGGAGAGGGACGAACCGCAAGGTGGTATTAACCTAAGTTCGATTAAAATTATAGAATTTACCTCATTAAATATTTATTTATAAGGTATTCGATAGAACAATGTTTCAGATTGACATAAAAGACTGATATACAAGGTAAATTTTGCAGGGCTAGCTCGCTAGCTCGATAAATTTGACGAAGTAGATCAGTTTTTTATGCAAAGCATGAGAGTTTCCGCTTATAATTTTTGCGATAAGTGAATGTAGAAGCAAAGTTTACTTTGATTATGCTGAACGCAGCAATAATCAGGAACTAAACAGCGATCTTCTTCCTGAA
>JBNKRV010000095.1:0-35633 GCA_050296935.1 Marinilabiliaceae bacterium
GTTTTCTGATACCTACTTCAAGATGAACAGGGATATTCAGGACACGATACTTGACAGGGCTTCGGTTGGTTCATTCATCAATATTGCACGTTCAAAATCCGCTCCGGAATACAGACCAAAAACCATTGTTCAGCAAATTAGTGGCGGTTTGATAATCGCCGGGAATGTGGAAGACTTACTCATATCTGAGAAAAGTCCTGTGTATATGCCCAATGGTGGTATCGAGGTACACGGTGGTTTCGTAACCGACCCTGATGGTAACATCAATATTGCCATTCCTACAAAACTTTCGCAGTTGGAAAACGACATGAACCTGACTTCCAATTTTGAGGAACTGCAAAATAAACCAACGACCATTAGTGCAGAACAGGCAACGGCAATTGAGAACAACAACAAAAAGAGTAGCTATCCACAAGCAGATGCAGAAAAGCTTGCAGGAATAGAAGAAGGTGCTACTGCCGGGGCAGATTGGAATACCAATATTCAAAATAAGCCGACTACCATATCGGCAGAACAATCGGCAGCTATCGAGGCGAATACACAAAAACGTTCTTATCCCGAAGCCGATGAAAACAAGTTGGCAGGGATTGAAGAAAACGCCACCGTTGGAGCGGGATGGGTGCCACTTGTGGCTATCAATCAAGAGCTTTCAATAAGCTGTATTGCAGGATAATGAGCGGTTTAAATATAGAAATTAAATATAACTTGGTTACATATATGTTACACCATATTCATAAATGAATTTTAAAAGAAGGACAATTTAGAATGATTAAAGTAAGATATTTTTGTGGTTACACGAATATGTAACCAGAGAAGTATTGATAAAAATATTAGAGACCATTCAACAAATTCACAACTCCCTCCAATATTCCTTTTTTCAAAGATGAGTTGGTCGTTTTTATTTTGTGCTTCAAGTATGATTGCGGTACTTGTTTTTTGATGAGAATTCTCGCCAATTTCCCCAAATCTCTTAACAACTCATCTTCTAATGATGTTTGTGGTTGAATATGGGGACTGTTTTTCTGCTTATTTAACAGCAAAAGTGTGGCTTTATATTCATCCTGCATTTTTTGAAATTCGCAGTCAGTTCCTCCGACATCGGGATGTAGTAGCTTTGCCAATTTTCTATAGCGTAGTTTAGCCTGTTCCAAATTAGTTATGTCATTAAAGTACTTCATAGCTCTTCAAACTCTTCAAGTGAAATACTAAAATGTTCCAGGATTAAAAGAAGCTGTTGTTTGTTGTAGTAATGCCGTTTCGTATTACCAGCTTGTTCAATTTGTTCTTTCAATGCCGGACAAATATCTAATTCACGCCTGAGCTGTTGCATGGCGGACTTAACAGAAATACTATCGGGATATAACTTTTTTACGATGTCTTGCTTTAAAACAGTTCTACGTACTATCATAGTGGAATATTTTTTAGGAAAATGAATACTTTTGGGAGAAGGGAGAATGCTTTCGGTGGATTATGTGGAGTAATATTGTTTTTACTACTAATTGACCAAAGCAAATACCAATAAATCAAAAAACACGAAGGGTCTATAAACACGAAAAGCCTCCGAAAGAGGCTTGTTTTAAGTGTTATATGTGATATTTTAGGCACAATAATATTTTATACCCTTGAGAATTAACTATTGCTAAGATAGTTTTTTCTTACATAATCAGAACAATTTATCAATAATTCCGTAACTGTTTAGGTTAAATAAATACCTAAACGGAAATCTAAATACTATCAATTTATAATACACTTAAACTTCAACACATATGAACAGAAAAATGTATTTGTGGGGAATGCTGATTCTCTCCACTTTATTAGTAACATCTTGCAGCAAATCGGATGACGGTGTTACTCCTGAGGATAATAAAGGCGGTAATGAAGATATTACAGCTATTGTGACCTACGATGGAACAAGCGATGATTTTAATGTGACAGGCGATTATATTGCCGGAACAACTTTAGACCAAAGCCATAGCGTAAGAGTGTATGCTAACGTTACTCAAAAAGGCAAGTACTATTACGAAACGGTAACTGTTAATGGTTATAAGTTTGTGGCCAATGAAGATTTTCAAACGCTTGGTGAAAGTACACTTTACTTTTTTGCCCAAGGAACACCTGAAAACCCAGGGGTAAATGCTTTTGAATTTAAAGTAGGAGATAAAATGTACTCCAAATCTATTGATGTTGAATCTGAAGGTGCTTTTAATCGGGAGAACATGGTAATAATATGTTGTGGTACACCTCATATGGGAGATACCTACACTTTTGCATTGGATGGTAAAGGAGAATTACTTTGGAGTAAGCGAGGATGGTCGAAGACCTTTGCAATAAAAGACGATAAAGCCTATGGCGTTATTGATGACGTGCTGTATTGTTTGAACCCGTTAACTGGAGATGTAGATTGGAGTGTGCCTTTTTCTTTATGGGCTTATGTAAGAGGAGTCTCTATTGATGAAAATTATCTATACTTGGGCAGCGACGAAGGGCTTTATGCAGTTAACCCATCAGATGGTTCAATTGCATGGAGTTATCAACCTGAGAGTTTTTCTTATTCACAACCAAGCGCACCTGTTGTAACAGATAATGCCATTTATTTACATGATCGCAACCTGATTATAGCTATCTCAAAAGATGGTGCTAAGGTTTGGGAGTATGATTTAGGGGACAATAGCAACGGCTCATTAGCTATTGACGGTGATGTAATTTTTGCCAACTGTGACAATGGTTTACTAACTGCACTGAATAAAACGGATGGGCAAACGGTTTTATGGACTAAAACCATAGGACGAGCTATTTATGCTAGTCCAACTGTTGCCAATGGTAAAGTTTATATACAAGGTGAAACTAAGTTTTATTGCTTGGATGCTGCAAATGGCAACGAAGTTTGGAGTATAGATCAGGCACCTACATATAAATACTCATCTCCTATAGTAGATGGTGATATGGTTTATGTGAATGCTCTGGAAGAAGGAATAATGGTTTATAATGCTACCAATGGAGAACTAATTTGGGAAAAAGCCAATATTTATGCAGGAGGTTCATATGGTGCAGTTATTTATAATGATATGATAGTAGACTGCGGAACCAGTGGTGTAGGTCTTAGAAAAAAGAGCAATGGTGAAAAATTCTGGACGTATGGTGAATATTCGAACTACGACCAAAGAAATAAAACAGAGAGCAATTGCTCTGCTGTAGTTTATAATACGGAAACAAAGCAAGCTTATTACTCATCCGATAATGGTAATACCTTGTATTAAAAAATAACGTAACATATTAATACCAAAACAGCCGGAACTTTATTGCTCCGGCTGTTTTGGTATCTGACTCGATTAATCAATAATACCCTTTATATGCTTGTTTTTAGTGCTTCCTTACAAAAAAAAGAAAGCTTTTGTCTTCTTAAAATTGGCTGATAATATATAATTATCTCTTCTCTTTTGCCCACTTGTTATAGATATTAATAACCTCTTCAAAGTCCTTCCATCCAAACTCATCATTATTAATTCTAGCAAGCAGTTCCGGGTAATCGGCAAAATATTTTATAGCAATAGCCTTGAACCTTTGGTCAGTTTTTATAACCATCTTTGCAGCAGGCTCGCCATCTCTCATCAAATAATAATCAGTAAACCCTGCACTAGTACGGCTGTTAAAGTTTCCTGCAACAGACCCTTCAACAGTTGTGAATATGCAATATACCGATACAATATCTTTAATGTAAACCTGAGCCCAAAATGGCCCCTTTGTTTTTTCTTGTTTTAAACCTTTGTATAAGCTAACCTGAACAAACTCAACATCTCCATCTGTAAAAGAATACACAACTCTGTTTATTGTTGAAGCTTCTAACTTCTCTTTTTTTGCATTCTCGCTAGCTTTAAAATTGACCGCTTCTAAAGTTAATGTCTCCACAACCTCAGCTAGTCCTTTTTTGGTTGTACCGTCCGTTAGATACACACTAACTGGATAGTATTTCTTTGAAAACACTGTTGTTGAATATAAAATAAGAAAGCTGCAAATAAGTATTAATTGTTTCATGATCTATAATTTAATTTTATGCATGTTTTTCGATTAATCGATTGGGTGTATTTTAGTCGTTCATGAAAACAACTGAAAACTCGCCAGTATATAAACCGGAAAAAACTAGGTCATTAGTCATCTCTAAATCCATCTCAACAGAGTAATTATTACCATCGTTATGAGATATAGTGACAGTGCCTGATCTTAAGTTGGTTGAATTCGAATTATCTTCTTCAAATACTGTATAGTTCGTTAACCAATCATCTAAAAACTTATCGCCTTCCTCTTGAGGGTATGAATAGGTTCCTGATATTGTTTCTTTAGTAAATGACTCTACATCAATAGTGAGGGTACTTGCCTTTAAACCCGATCCGCTCACAAACGTAATTGCAGTGTGTCCGTCATCTCCAATCGATATACCAGTTATGGAGGCTGCACTAACCGAAAAGGCTTTATTATTTAGTTTTACTGAATTAACAGAAGAAGGTTCATCGTCTTTGCTACAACTAACTAAACCAACAATAATTGAAATAATTAGTGCTGACTTGAGCGAATTTTTAAATAAATGTTGCATAGGTAAATACTTATTAATTAGCATTGATTATTATTCTTAACAATAATTGTATTGTGTTTTAAAGAAGTAGTTTTTTACTTCTTTTTTCCACGGTGAGAGTTTTTAACAAATCGTTCCAAGTGATTTTTGCTTACCAAGTTGGAATAATTGTCAAATGCACCATTATGCTGTTCGCCAAAACTTAGTAACTCTCCATTTTCGCAATCAACTACATATAAGGAATTTATTCCATAGGTGTAACCAAAAGGTACTATTTCGACATAAGCATAGTTTTTATCCTGTGCTAAAAACTTTTCTTCAATTTCTTTAATTGAGACCAGTTTATATGGGTAAGGATAATACTCGCTAATATTTTTTCCTTCCAGACTTTTATCTATGTCACTTTTTGCAATTAGCAGTGTTTTAGTTTCTAATTTTCCGGAGTTTTCAACAGCTTCGTAAAAAATAGTGCTACGTGGTTTACCTTCTATTCGAGCTTTAAGATGATTTTGAATTACACCAACGGCAAATAAAATTTCTGTATGGTCTAAATCAAATGAATATTCATTTTTGTCTTTAGTGAATACTCTGGTTTTTGTGATTTCTTCTACAGGAACATTATTGTACAATACATTTTGATAATATAATGCTCTCTTTTTATTTATCCTTTCTCCTAACCAAACAGAAAACCTCAAGTGCTTGTTATGGCGAGTCCAAGTTTCGGTGTGTCCTGTTAGTTCTACTTGGTTAACCGTAAGCACACCAAAGCTTTCCGGATTGTCAGCAATGTTTGCATTTAACTCATCATAGCTTACAAATTGGATATTCTCGTGTAGATTCCAATATTGATTAACTATCTGTCGTAACTTGCTGTCAAACTCTTCTTCTCCTGTTTTTACAACCAAAAGTTGCCTTTTTTTAAATTCCTTAGCATCATCAGGTTTTACTTGTTTTGATGGGCCATCTGTAGTTTTTTTCGTTTGACTATAAATGGGGGCTACATTAGTTATGAATACTAAGAAAATAATTATTGAATAGATGTTCTTTCTCATTTTTTCATGCTTTATATAACTTTGAGACTATCTTAAAAAACAGCCACCACAATTCAATGCAGTGGCTATTCATTCTGCTGTTATAATTTTTTAAAACAAATACTGCACACTCGCACCAATACGCAAATACGAACCATCCATAATAGTGTAACGGATTTCTGGTGCCAGGTTCAATTTATCCGACAGCTTGTAGTTAGCCCCTACGCCAAGATTTAAACCCGTTTCTGTACCATTATCGGTTACTTCAGGAGTTGTAACTCCCCAACCTAAATCCATAGCAGGGATGGTCGCCTTCCAAAAGGTAAAGCCTAAACCTGCCAGACCGTACACATTTAGTTTTTCATCGTGTTGGTAAAACACGTAATGAGCATCTAAATCAAGGATGTTGTAATTGAGGTAATCCTTCTCAAAAATATGGCTAAAGCCCAAGGAGGCTCCCCATTCTTCGGTAATGGAGTATGCTCCGTTTAGGTTAATGCCAATATTGCCAATCTCAGTGGCATATACCAAGCCTGCGCCTGCACGCAACTTGCTTAAATCAAACTCCTGGGCAAATACATTTGCCGATAGCACGATGGCTAATAAAATTAAAATGTTCTTTTTCATTTTGTGAGGTTTATTTTTATTCGAATCCTAAATTTTTTCGAAACTAGTCAAAAAGTTTTTCTGGATGACGTGGGTTTATATGCGCATGTCTTATTTTTATCCCTTCTTTATAATAAGTTTGAGAAACTAAAACTCCATTTATATAGTAATTCCACTTACCATGTTCTTTATCATTTTTAAAAGCACCTTCTTTTGCAAGTGTACCATTATTAAAGTACATTAAAAAAAAACCATCCATTTTTCCTTTTTTATATTTCTGGATTATCAGATTACAGTTTTCGGGAGTTATGGAAATCCATACTCCTGTTTTTCTATTTTGTCCATCATATCTATTTACCCTGTTTAAATTGACATTTGCGTACTGAGAAAATACAGACATCGAAAATGACCAAACAACTATTACAATCAAAACAAATCTCATTCTATATTTGAATTCTTCAGATGAATACTCAAATCAATTATTGTTAATATTTTACGCTTCTACAAAGTCTCTATAATTTTGACCTGTGAAACGACCAGTATAGCCATTCATTCAATTTATATAGTGTCTCGTATAGCCAAAATGATTTTTGTTTTTTATATGCACTAAACACCTTTTTTTGAGGTAATACTTTTGCAAACTTATTGTCAATAGCAATACTGTCTCCAAAACATCGTCTCATAATCTCCACTTCTCTATCGTATAGTTTTAAATCACTTATGTATTTTGGAAAATCTCTTATTTTCCTATTGTCATATTTATGAAGAAATAGGTAATCTCCGTTGTTTTGGTGTAATAAGCCTCTTTTTGAATAAAGTAGTTTTAAAGATGAAATATACTGTTCGTTAGGTAAAGAATTCTCGTTAGAAACCATGTCGAAATAAACTATTCCTTTATAGTATCTCCAATGCACAGTGTCTTTAATATGTACATCGGGTGAGAAATAGCTAATTTCTCCTTGATAATCCTTTTCAAACCCAATAGTAAGTGTCTCAGAAGGAGTCTTACCTTGATAGATATATTTTGTAAGTCTGAATTCTTTTAAACTAACACAGCTCGAAAAGAAAATACTTGCAAGAAATATTATTGGAACTATTTTCATCACTATTTTTTTTGATTTCGTTTCTCTTTACTAACCAAATCACCATACCTAGCTCTAAACCCTTTTGATTTAGATAGGTTACTAGAATTTATATCATAAACATAATTGAACTGAAAAATATCTCGTTCTTGTTGTTGTCGTTCTGTACCCATATAGGAGTATCCTACTCTCATTGATTCGGCTTCGTCATGTATGTCATAGGAGTCGTTAACCATTTTAAATCTTCCACGCTTGTTTTGAGTTATTTTAAGTTCACCCTTTAAGAATTGGGCAGCATGGTTTTCTTCATGGGCTTGAGAATAATCACTATTATACTGAATCTCAATTACACCATCTTTTCTATTAGGACCAGTTTCTCTTTCAAAATCTGAATTGACTTCTACATAACGGAATTTCATATCCTTTGTATTTATCATATCTTCCAAGTTATTGATATGATTATCAAGAATCTCGATCATATTTTCATATTCCTTTAATTGATCTTGTTCAGAATTTGTTAGGTTATCATTACTCCTTAGTTTATTTGCTTTGAGAGAGTAGGATGCAATTTTTTTCCTAGCTGCTGCTTGAGATTCTCTTGCTTTAGACTCCCCTCCTTCGATAATCTCCATTCCATTTGGATCTATTAGCTTTATTGGGTTATTAGCGACATATGCAAAGGAAGATATTCCGGGATACTTCTCCGTCAAAGGGTCAACACCGTACCACATACTAATCCTCGGGTCATAATACCTAGCTCCGTAATAATAAAGCCCGGTTTCTTCATCCAACTCTTTACCGTTGTATAGATAGCTTGTGTATTCAGCATCGGTGCGTTCCTCGATAAAAGTCTCCCCAAATGGTAAGTATTCCATGTGTTGGTATACTTCACCGGATACATCGGTAATATACGAAGAACTGCCCAAATGGTCGGGGTGGTAGTAAAATTGTAAGTTCTCTACCTTGTTGCTTGGTTCTTCATCGTAATCTGGTTGATT
This sequence comes from Marinilabiliaceae bacterium, assembly GCA_050296935.1. Lineage (GTDB taxonomy): Bacteria > Bacteroidota > Bacteroidia > Bacteroidales > Marinilabiliaceae > Saccharicrinis. The sequence goes on from JBNKRV010000095.1 coordinate 8,285, forward strand.
AGTGTTGCCTCCGGCATTAACTAAATCCTGGTTACGGTAGTATTTCTTCAACTTACCATAAGGTACTTTGCCACTCTTGCCAGCGGTAAATACTGCGCCATCTAAGCCTAAATTCTCAAAATTGGCATAAATGGCATCTTTTAATTCTTTACCTTTCAAGTCAAAGTCAATGGTTCCACCACCTGCAACCGTATCTTTAGGGTTAAGTAAATATTGATATTCACCCATTTCACCCAGCTTAGAGACAATACGTTGCCCTTCGATATAAAAGTGCTTGGTGAACTTCATGTTGGTTACCACCATATAAGGGTTCACATACATGGTATAGTTACCAACCGTACCGCTACCACCCATCGGGAAACCATTAATGTAAATAGCCTGTCCATCTCCGGTACTTTTAATTACTCTCTCACCGGAAGCATCGTACATATAATGGTGTGTTTTACCGTTATCGGCCAAGGCACGTATGCGGTTTTCTTCATCCCACAAAATATCGCGCCTGTTATTGTTTTTGGTGCTCTGCCAACCAGTTGTGTTACCATTGGCATCGTAGGTATAAACATTCTCACCAATTTGTGTTGGAGCATGTGGTTGTTCACCTTCGTACTTATACTCCAAATCGTAAGTTGTTTTATGGCGAGGCCCCCATGTGGTTTCGTCATATTCCTTACGTTGGTGCACCTGAGACTTATGCAATATGCGTCCAGTTTCGGAGTATTGCATATCCATGGTGTATTGGTGTTGGTGGCTTATGTTTTGATATGTTCCACTGGCATTGGTCAAGCGGTACAAGTCATCGTATACGTAGTTGTATTCAAAATTACCACCTTTCTTATTTTCGGTTGGTATTGGTGCTACACTCTTAAGTTGAGTAATATTATTAACCGCATCATAGGTGTAGGTGTTGTCCATCATGGCACGTCCGCTTGAGGTACTGACCACAATATTGTGCAATCTTCTGCGGTCTTCTTCATACTCGTAAGTGGTTTCAGTACCATTACCATAGGCAATATAGGCACGATCTTCAAATTCATCGTAGCCAATTTGTGTTAGATAATCGTATACATGTCCTTTTTTACTGCCATACATGCTGCGTAATAAACCGCCTGTGTTATACTCATAAGTCAGTTCTTCACCATCGGGGTAGGTCATTTTCTTTAAACGGTTCCAGGTATCATACTCCCATTGGGTTTCAAAAGTGTACACACCTTCGTCGGGTACGATAATGGTGCGAATGTTTTTAGTGATTTCACCCAAATTGCCGTAGAAGAACTCTTGCGCCCCTGTAGCGTCTTCCTGAACGGCAATGCGTCCTGCACGGTTATGTTTGGATCCGGCCTTACCGTACTCAAAGCGTACGTTGTTTACGGTATTTTCAGGATAAGTAATATTTGTTAAACGGTTATACTCATACTCGTAAGTAATCGGCTTATTGTTCTCACGCAGGTTGGCCGTCATCTGCGTTAGCATATTACCTGATGCATCGTAAGTATATTCTGTCAATCCGGCATCGGGATGCAGACGGCTTAATCGTCTGCCCAGGATGTCGTAGGTAGAAACCGTGGTATTATCCTCGGCATCGGTTACACTTACCAATTCGTTAATGGCGTTGTAAACAAAGCTTGTCCATATGTCTCCCGGTGCTTTTACAGCCGTTTGTCGCCCTTTAACATCAGTAAAACTTTCGGTGATAATGCCGTTGGCATCAGTCACACGAGTCATAAACTGCGAGTTGCCGTCACGATCTTCGCCAAAGCCATAGAGTGTTTCTGTTTTAGCACCATCGGGCAGGGTAGTTATTAAAGCCCTGTCGAGAGCATCGTATTCAACGGTGGTTGGTTTCACTTTATCCACTTGCGTGTTGAAAGTTCCAATGTTGCCTTTGTCTTCGCTTACCGGATAGTAAGAAGTAATACTACGACCAAAGGCATCGTACATCACTTTACCAGAAACAAGCATGACTTCCTTGTCTTCGGCATCCTTACCTTTGAAAATAGCTCCGTCTTTTTTAGTTTGCAGCACTCTACCTAGTCCATCAATGAATATAGCTGTTTCAATAGGGTTTTCAGGATGTTCCGGGTCATAATGTTGCGTTTGTGCCCAAGGGATTTCAGCATTAGGAAAATAATCAAAGTGAATGGTGTAGTCCTGTCCGCTTTCCAGCTCATAGGGACCAGTTATATTAGTAATACGTCCCAAGTCATCAATCTGATAAACTGTTTGCTTACCATTAATGTCAGTGGTGCTTAATACCTGCCCAAACTTATAATCGTAAGTGGTAGATGAACTGTAACCATAAGCATCGCGCACAGCGGTTACATAGCTATGCACCGTATTATCGTAGTCGTAGGCAAAATACATACGCTCGCCTTTGTAGTTGGCAGGTCGCACAATACTATCGAGATTACCATAGTTATCGTAATACAAGTCGTAGATAGCATCTGTTTTATCAGCCTTTTGGGTGATTTTGGTAATCTTACCTGTAGCATTATCAATCAGTGTACTACGCTGACGTAAGGTTTTACCACTGCCTGTTACAGTAATGGATTTGGGAACGGATAAGATGTTTTTGTCTGTTACCTCATGGTAATCAATAATGGCAGAAATATCATCGTCTGCACCTGTATCGCCATAGTCTACGTATTTGCGCACGTTTCCGTAACTGCCATATTCAAAGGTGGTGTATGTTGACTTTTGCGCTTCCGACTTGCCTTCATAAAATTGCTTGGTTGTTTTTACCAGGGCAGGAAAGGCAATGGTAGAAGAAGCTTTTTCAGCGCCATTGGTTAGATTGACCATATTGCGATCTTTTAGCTCATACTCATTAATGGTTTCCACATATTTTTTGCCATTACTGTCCTCAATGGTTTCATTTAACAGCAGGCCTTTTTCAAAGTAATTACCGTTTGCAAAAGTTCGTGTGGTTGAGCGGTAAGTATCTCCACTTTCATCCAGCTGATTGGTCATTACTTCGCCAAACCCATAAAAAGCACGCTCATGTCGGTCGTGATAGCCGTTGCCATATTCAAAAGCCGTTTGCATCATGTCCACACCATCACCAGCATGACCATCATCCATGGTTACCTTACTCAATGTCCAAACCGACTGAGGCATTTCGTAGGTATTACCAACGGGCTTATAATCGATGGTGAATTTACCTTTTAATGGGCGGTTAACAGTTTTAAGCAGGTTGGTTTGACCGATGTTGGATTTGCGAATCTTTAATTTATCATCGCTTTCAGATGAAACATAGTCAGGGAAGCCGTCACCATCTAAGTCAGAAAGTCGGACTAACTCTCTTGATACACCATGGCCAAAACTACCACTTGGGTTCACACAGAATTTTACAGGAATTAATACTGGAGAGAATCCAATAGTAAAAGCAAAATTAGCAGATTCACTAGTTGATGAGCTTTTACCAAAGCTACCAATTGAGCCCCAGTTTATTTCAGTTGCAAAATTACATCCTGTATTTAACCGAACTTTAACCTGGCTATCTGAAACACGCACTAAATCAACCAACCCATCACCATTCACATCCATTAATGAACTTTTTTGTTCATTAGCTGATAAAGATAACCCCACTCCGGCAGAAATACTTCCATTCCCAATGCTAATACCTAAACCAGCACCTCCACTTTTGCTTTCTCCTTCAGCAATGGAGTTAAACGTCCAATTTTCTATCTCAGCAAAACTATACCCAAGATTTAGTGACACATCACCATTGCTCCACACTCTGTCTACCAATCCATCACCATTAATATCAACCCAACCATAAGGTGTTGAATTACTTCCAGAACCATAATTTCCGCTTAATCCGGCCGAAGCCTGACCATTACCAACATCAAAAGTAACTTTTTTAGGATTGCTTGTAGCACCGCTTGCTTTAGACAAAACAGGTGAAGCACTTAAAGAAACACCTTCTGAATTGGTTTTTATCTTTTGGTAGATTGATACACCCAGTGGTTTAACACCTTCTTCCAATCCTCCGGTAGGAACTGTATATTGTACGGAATTCTTGATTATTAAGTCAGGATATCTGTCTCCATTTAAATCCATAAAATCAGTTAAAATGGTAGTTGTTCCTTCACTATTACTATAGTTTCCACCAATTCCACCGAACGAAGCTCCACCGAATGTAGATGAAGAAGTTGACTCTGTTAACTTATTTATTCCAAAGAATAAACCATTCTCAGTCTCAAATGTAGGAATATCGTCCAAATTCTTTCTACCCATTCTGGAACTTGATTGAATAGTAGCCTTGATATAAGTTTCTTCATCGTACCCAATCCAAGCTTTGTCAGCAGCCGAAGGATAAAGCATAATGAAATTACTTTTTGCAGGGTCATAACCAACTTCATCAACTTTTTGTGAAATATCATCGCTTGAAGCATCATCTTTAATATCTAATTCGCCTAATTTCTCGATTTTCTCATCCAGTTTCAATTCACTTTCGTTAATTGGACTTGATGCCCAATCTCTATTGCCCCGATAAGCAAATTGCCCCCAACCTCTATACATATTACCAAAAATGGCAATTTCAGGATCAATGGTAGTGAATACAGCAGCAGTAATCGTATCCTGCACTGTAGATGAAGAAATGACCACAGTAGCGTTTTTTATCTTTGTCATTAAATCCCGATCTGAAGAGGTGAATTCAAAGTATAGTTGTTCTTCTTTTTTTAGTGTAACAATTGTAGTATCAACCACGCCTAAAGTATCTACAATTGAAAGTTTCTGCTTATCAACCAGTGAATTCAGTTTTTTGATGGCAAAAGTTATTTCTCCCTTAACATCTTTGGTAAATTCAAGTTGTGGCTTTACTACAACTGTGTCAATAATTGAAGATTGCCAATTTTCCTGAGCTCTTAATTCATCAGAAAAAAACGTGTACTCAGAGGTTGCATAAGTTGAGATGGTAGGATTACCTTTTTTGTCATATACATTCTTAAAATCATCATCTTTGGATTCCGAATAATAAACATGGGGTAACCATTCAATTTTATGCCAATCAATATTGGTCGATGTACTAAGCTTAAAGCTTAGGTTATCTAATCTTTCAACTTCTATAGGTTCTGTGATGTTAAAATTACCTGAATCGTTCCACTTAAATGATTTAGAAAACTCTGTAACCGAATTACCATCTTTGTCTGTTTTAATTATTTCCAGTAGAATATCATCACTTGTTACTTCTTTGTGAAACACACCATCAATGCTGATAACTCCTTTATAGGGAGCACCAATTGTCTGATGTCCGGAAACAATAAAATCATCAGAAGCTACATATTTATATCTTGTCTTATTATTAGCATCAACTACATCTTCCGATTCCCCAATGTATGCAATTTCCGGATTCCAATTTACTTTATCATATAATCCATCAAACATGGATTGCACCCTAAAATAAATCTGATCGCCTTTTTTTACTGCAAGATTCTTTATATTAGGCGTGTAGGTAGAATAGTCACTTTCTCCAATTGATTGAAACCAAATCTCATTTCCTTTATGTTGTATGGTTAACCTAACTCCATCAGCTTTCTTATAGTCTCCTCGTTCACTTGAATTGTCCTGAATTAAATTAACAGGGGCATTAATAGAAACCTTTCCATCGAAAGGAGCTTTCCACATTCGAACCATATCGTGCAAAGGGTTTTCATCAATAAATACTTCCTCGTCTTCAGGTTCAAACTGGCTAATCAGTTCAGGGTTTACATCTGCTGATCCTAATATTTTACTTGGAGTTTGATTAACATCCTTTGTGAAATTTGGGATTCCTTCTTCATCGATATAATTGAACCAGGCAATTCCATTTTTAATAATATCAATTAAACCATCACCGTTAACATCCGTAAAATAGATTGAAGTTTTAGATTTAGTCTTGCTTTTATTGGTGCCTACAAACAGTACGAAATTCGCCTCAAATCCACCACCTGTTGTAGAACTTTCTTCTTTTAAAAACTGATTAATTCCTTTAATGGGTTTACGATTTCCATATTTATCTCCATTATCGTTGGGCTCTTTTAGTTGAGGTCGAAACCATAAACCTTCATCTCCATCTTGAAATACCTTATCCGAAAGGCCATCACCATTTATATCAACCAAAGCTAATAAGCCTTCGCTTGTTGACTCCCCATATGAAAAATTACCACCAGCAGTAAGGCTCTTTTTCCATAATTGAAAATCGTTAAAGCCTGCTGTAACAGCCATCCCTGCACTCCAATTTGAGGATTGTGTACCTCCGAGTAAGGATGCTTTGTCACTAAAACCAATAGCATCAACCGCTAATGATTTATGAACATTGTCTTTTCCTGCTGACCATTCTTCATCATTTAAAAAGTATGAAGCACCATCGCCAACATTGTCATAATACTCCAAAGTATGCGTGTTAAAAACAGCTCCCTTGCTATCTTTTTCGGTAATGGTTTCCAGAAGAGTTTTATTAAAAGCACCTGGTATATAATTTAGTTCGTAGCTACGAACTGTTTCTGAGCCAAACTTTACTTCTATAACTTTTAACAAGTCAGCTGTTACCTGCTTAAAACCATAGCGAGCATTAATGGTTACATCCTGTCGCTTGGTGAAATTAGGTAAGTCACGGTCTCTGTAAAGATTAACTGTGTACGCTCCATTCTCACTACCATGCCCGGTATATAGTGCGCTTTGCAGATAGATTTGGTAACCTTTTAGTTTAGCACCATCAACACCTGCATCCTCAACAACAGTATAGTTGTATTTTACAAAGTTGTCATTCAAATCTCTGATTTCGACCAATGCCCAGTGAGCAATATTTCCGTTGGCATCCGTTAAAACAGCATCGCTAACAACCGATTTTGACACACTTGATGCGCCATAATAATATTTTACACCACTTTTGTCGGTTACTTCCCACCAGTAGTTTGATGGCTTATCTCCATGCCTTTTTATGATACTAAACGAACCTTCCACACGGGGGTAGAATTGTTTGTCAGACGTTCTGTCTTCCAATACAGAGCTTCTGTGAGCGACAGGCGTTAGCTGTTCACCGCCCATTGTATAGGTTTCTGATTCTTTATCCTTATTGTATCGTGGTACACCCCAACGAGTATCTACTGTAATGGAAGGAACAGATAAATCCCATCCTAAACCTAACCATCCGTTTCCGCCACCACTACTATAGGAAATACCTAATTGTGGCTGCATACCTTGTCGTCCGGCAGGGATGTTTATGGGATAGCTTAAATTGGCATTACCCATTGAGTTTGCCGATGGAGGCTGAATCATATTAATACCTGTTGCCGGGTTAGCAGCCTTTACATCTTTCATTGATGTTGGTGTGTATCCTTGCGTTTCGGGAGATTCAGGTACTTTTATAATGGCATTGATGTAATCGGAGAAGTGATTGGTACGTGAAACCGTTGTATGGGATGCTAATAGAACAGTATCACGAGGAATAGCTACCCAGCGATGCTTTTGCTCGTTGAAAAAGTAGGTCCTAATATCATTGGTACCATATCCATTGGGGATTTTTGTGGTATCGTAAGCCATTTCAACTACCACATCCTTCTTAAACTGTGTTCCGTGTGGCAGAAAACGATACCCAGCTTCTCCATTAGCTCCATAGGTTACGTTTACCATACCAGCATCCAAAGCCGGAATGTCGCGTTCGCGTAATGCTGTTATAGATACATTTGTTGTTTTTGAAACTGCACCACTGTCGGCTTTTAAGCGAACTTTATCTAAAGAAACATCCAGTGCGTCAGCTACCTTAATGGTTTGTTCTGCATAATGAATATCCTTAATAAAACCATTTTGCTTATCCCATTTCGCAGGTTTATTGAATGGTACTTCAGCGGTTAAAACCTGTCCATCATGAAACACAGCCTGTACTTTTACTGTCCAGTTTTCTTTGCTGCTATTCTTTTTTACGAGGCTTTCAAAAGTGCCTTTATTATAGCGGATTGGTTCTCCGTCTATTAATATTTCAGCCTTGCTATCATCAGCACCTATAACATAGCCTTGCAAGTAGCCAAGGTTACCATAGTAATATTCAGTGGTAGGCTGGTTAACAATTAAACGTCTTTCTGATTGGGCAACCGAATTTATTTCGTTGAAAGGTTCAATGGTCACAGATAGATTTCTAACAATGTAACCATAATCAGAATCCTCAGGTAAAGTAAAGCGCACCACGTTATCGCCTTGCTTTAATACAGAAGGATGAAGCTGTTCCCGCTGCTTCTTCCATTCTTTACTTTGTTTGACCATGTAACCACCGACAGAAAGTTGGTCGTTAACACTATGGGCAATACCAGTATAATCTTCCACACCGTATAATTCATATTCAAGCCATACGGTTTCATTACCCTGTAACTCTTCTTCAATATTTATGTGGAAGATATTGTCAATAGGATTATCCAAAGGTTTATCATCAAAGTAGCCAATAAATCCTTTTGTATTAGGCGATTGAATTATTTGTGTTGATTTTAAATCAGCTAGTGTGTCTAAAGCCACAGAAGTTTCTTGTTCGCGAAAGTTGTCTTTGTTTTTATTAACCTCTAGTCCTTTAGAAACATTTAACTTGTTTTGGGTATCCGGTTGCATAGCCATTTTACCAATGGCAAAACCAGATATAAGGAATATCGCAATTGCGGCAATTATTTTATTCTTTTTTGTCATAACGGGAACAATATTTAAATCCGGGATAAGTTGACTAGCCCGGTAAATATTCTATTTGATTTTTGAATTCTGAATAAGTTAGTTGTTAACAACAAGTTTGAAAGTCTCCTTTCCAAAGCTGGTTTCAACTTCAACAAAGTATAAGCCTGATTCCTCAAGATACCCTCTAAAAGAATATTGAGCAGCACCGCTCCTTGTTTCCCTACTCACAATAGCACCATGCATGTTGTAGATGCTAACTTTTATAGCTGATGTTTCAGCTAAAGCAATATCTAAGGAGTAATTGCCCTTTGATGGATTAGGGTACAGTTTATAATTGAAAAGAATATTGTTTAGGGGATTAACCTGAATGGTTTCAGTAGCCTGACATCCTTTTTCATTAATTAAGGTCAATTTGTATTCACCCGGCTGATTAATAGCCACTTCACTATTAGTACTATAAAATCCATTATCGCTTTCCCACACAAAAGATGTTCCCAATTTAGATACATTCATTCCTCCATCCAAGTTCAAATAATCACCCATTTTTAAATTATAGGTTGAATCTAAACCAGTGGTAAATTCATCAGGGTTAGTAATTGTAATCGTGTTGGTGGCAATATTACCTCCATTGTCGGTCACTTTTAATTTATAGGTTCCTGGTGCCAAGTTTTCCACACTTTGAAAACGGGATTCGGCTGACCACACTTTACTATAAGAAATGGAATCGTTCATTAATGAATAGGAATAGGGTGCACCACCACCCATAATCTGCATATTGATTGTGCCTGTGGCATCATTATAGCAAATTGGATGATCACAACTTACACCATTATTCATGCCAAAGGAAAGGGTAAAGATATCATTTCCCGAATTATCAGCATCCCAAACTAAATTGTTAAAAAAAGCAATGCCATTAGTATTTATGCTATCAGGTTCAATGTATTCGATGGTTTCCGAAGCAAAATTACCTGTGCCACTTCTGTCAATAACAAGGTAACAGTTAGCTGATTCTCCTCTACTATCATTAATATCAAATTGCATGGAAGTCGCAAGTTTGACCATATCATTTCCGTTAACTTGCATTTGCCATTTACGGTTCATTACCGGATGTTTGTATGGATAGATTTCTTCCTCTGATAACTCAGGAGTTGGTTCTTCTGCATTCATACCCCAAGCCAAAAAGTTTTTATCCTTTAATACACTTGGGTTATCTTCATTTGTTTTGCTTATTTCATTAATACCGATAGTTAGAAGAACTTCCTCTACATTAGAGGATTGTTTCTGATACAATCCAAAGCCATCATCACGACCTAATCCGGCAATGGCATAGGAAAAGTCAGGGTTGTTCTGGTAGTCCCAAATAACTGTTCCTGCCGATGAAATGTAATCGGATAGTTGGAATGTAGTTCCATATTTTAACGATAAGTAAGATTGTAGCAATTGATTCTCTGCACTTCCAATTAGATGGTCAAAAACGATGAATTCAGCAATAGCACCAGAAAAACTGGCTATACTGCTGGTATCTGTTTTCAAAGCACCTAAAGTAATGGAGACTCCATCCACTCCTTCTCCTGCTTTACCCCAATATTGTGAAGATGTGTTAACAACTGGAATGTTAAGATTGCTATCTGAGTATTTGGCTATACTTTCAGGAGATGATAACTTTTGAGTACTGAGACTAACATCCTGATTAGGATTAATGGTTGCACTCCATATAGCTCGTTCTTCTGATTCGTCACTGGTATTGTAGACAGTTACAATTGTAAGTTGCGAAGTATTACTGAGATTAAATGGAATGTTCAGTTTAAAATCCTCTCCATTGAAAGCTACCGCCTTATTGAAGTTTATTAAGCCACTTGGCTTTACGATAGCCGTATCAAAAGGAGCACCATCATTCTCATTGCCACTTTGGTCTGTCCATGAGTTTGAGTTGGACTCAAGCAGGTCTGCTTTAAGCCATACTTTGGGATTTAATGACTGATTATTCTGCCCTTGCACAAAGCAGTATAAAAAGATTAAAGGAACGAGTAAAAGTTTCTTCATATAAATGTGTGTTTATTATAAAAACGCTTTCTTCCACACATCATCTTCCTCACTGCGCTTATCAATTAATTAGGTCGTTTATTCAAAATTTGTACGCAATAAACTTTGATTTGTTACCATATATTTTGATTTATTATGATAAAACTTAAGAAGCATTGATTTTTAAAAGGAAACTCTGAAAGTTTTCATTGGAGGTTCTCAAAAGATCGGTACAAACAAAAAAAACATGCAAACTTTGTAAACTTTGTAAACCGTTCAATTTAATTGGTTGATATTCTTTGTTTTAAAAATTTACTTCACCGCAACGCTAAAGTAAACCAGTTTACTTCACTCAATATTTTGTAAGCACAAACTGATACCCAATAAAAAAAGAAAACTCCCGATTATTACAACCGAGAGTTTTTCATATTTTAAGCTTTATGGCTTTCCTTTAGTTAATAGTTTCATCCAAAGCTTTACCTGGTTTAAACTTAGCTACTTTTTTAGCTGCGATTTGGATTTCTTTACCTGTTTGAGGGTTTCTACCTGTACGGGCTGCACGCTCGCTGATTGAGAATGTACCAAAACCTATTAACTGAACGCTTTCACCTTTAGCTAAAGCATTTTTGATTGCTTCTGTTGTTGCGTTTAAAGCTTTTTCCGAATCTGCTTTTGACAAGCCACTTTCTGATGCTATTGCACTTACGAATTCTTGTTTATTCATTTTTTATTGTATTTGTATTGAGTAAAATTATCGCCACAATATAGCAGTTATTCCGTTTTGATTTACTGTAATGCTTGTGATTTAAAGTATGTACGTACTAATATTTCAATGACGAAGTAAACCAAGTAAACATGAAGTAAACCTATAAAGCATAGATAATCAATACAATTACAAAAGACAATTTACAAAGTTTACTTGGTTTACTATAAAATCATCAATTCATCTTTATTTGAAATTTTAGGCACAAAAAAAGGACACTTTTAAAGCATCCCGATAAAGAAAATGATATTATAAAACTTAGATAGCCAGCTCTACACCATCTATTATAATCCCATTGGTTTCAGGGTTATCTTCATACTTGAACATATACGATGAACCAAGTATTTTATGTGTATAGCTTTTTACATTACGGCTTTTTTGAGAGGTATTGGGGATAAATGATTTGTTTCCCTTTGCCGTTAGTAGTTCCCGCAATGAGTTCATTTCAAGAAAATGCAACTTGTTCTTGTTCACATAGTCGGTATAACATGGATAGAGCAATTTGAACTTGATATAGAGTATCTTTTTTATCGGGTCTTTTACGTAGTGGATATCTTTGCGAATATCAGAGTAGGGGTCAGCAACTTTATAGGCAAAGGCACTCCAAAATATAGTTACATCTTTTAAATCGCTTGCCATTTCATCTTGCATCTTGGCATTCTCTATAACAGCTTCTTGATAAGTATCTAAATCAAAAGGGAATGTCAATCTACCTTGCAAGAGTTTTACTGGGGTTAAGAGTAATGCAATATGCCGAATCTGGCGGTCAGCCAATTCTGTTTCAATACTGATGCTTGTTTTTATCTGTTGAAACACCTCATTAAAAACCGTTTTAAAATGCTTTTCAAAAAGGTTGCGATATTTCAATAGCTCACGGGTGACACAGCAAAAACCGTTATCCCTTTCTTTTAACAGTGTTTTATAAGCTTCGGTAGTTTCTTCAGAGAACTTATTATCTTCAAAATGCAATACAATCATCCTGGCAAAAAGGGCAGCTTCCGAAGTGGGCAGTTCGTTGCCATCGACCATACAAGCCGAACTGATTTCAAGCGTGGTGGTTTTATTATCGTTACTCTTTTGAGCCATGGTGTACAGCTCACCATCGTAACCAGTTTTAAATACATCAACTGTTTTCTTATCAATGGCATTGGTGTATTCTTTCAGGTAATACAAGGCATTGCTTCGTTGTGTCAACGAGCGGGAGAAACCTTTGTCCGTTGAGTTCAGTAAAGAAATACCATGATTTGGTTCACCGAACAAATACAGAAAGAAGTTGACAAAATTGGACTTTCCTGCTCCCTGGTCCCCAAATAAAAACAGGAACGGAAAGAAGCCTGTTATATCAAGAATTATATCACGATACAGTGCAAGTATGACAAATGAAATACCAACAGCTCCATTAATACCGTAAGCTTTGTAAATCAGTTCTGCCCATGTATCAAAATTTAAATCACCTGGCTTGTACGCAAACTTGCGCTCAGAAGAATAGCCTTTATCGTTCAGGTTGGTATAGGCGAATGGAGGTAAATAAAGTGAGGCATTATTTGTATCAACAATGCCCAACTTATCAGGATATGACAAAACATTAGCTTTATCGATTACTGCATCCGCAAAACAATAAACTCCGTGTTCGTGCTGATAACCTAACTGATTCACCGCAATGGCATTCTTCTCGTTATCGTAGAGGTAAGTCAGGATAATATCGAGGTTTTGCGTATTACCAAAAAATGTCAGCCCACGCCCCGATATACTTCTAATCACCTTTTTGAACCTATCCAGGTTCAACTCCGAACTTGTTATCTCGTTTACGGTAATCTCTCCTGTATTACGCTGAAACTTAATTAAACGCTTGCTTTCCTTTGTCCCGTCCATCAAATGAAAAACCGATTCCATCAGAAAATTGGAAAGCTTCTTTTCTACTGGCTTTGTTTTATGATATTCCTTGGAATAGTAACAACCTTTTCTTTTAAAAAAGGAATACTCTTCATTGTCTTTGAGTTCATCATCACTGTTCTTTGAAATAGGTTTGCTGATAATATCCTCCCAAAGCAACTGGTAATTGTCGAAGTCCTGAAGAAAGCTTATTAAAGTTTTCTCTTGTAACAAATCGTTGGCATCTTTCTTCTCCGGCAAAACCAACCTACGAAGGGATTTTATCTCGAATCGATTGGAAAGGATAAAGTCTTTGTAATACGCTGCACATTTATTTCCTGCATCGTCATTATCCATGGCCAATATCACGGTTTTGCCATGGATATACTTTTGGAGTATTGCAGGATTCTTTATTTTGTTTTCGGTGGAGAACAACGCAATAGAAGAACAGCCAACCATCGACAAGGCATTGATAACACCTTCTTGCAAGAAGACTACATCAAAGTCAGGAAAGAACATTTTATCGTAAACGCTTTCATTTAATGTTTCGTTATTTTTAGCCTTCGGTTTTCCTTTTACCGGATTAATCATCCTACGATTGATAAGCTTATTGTTGGCATCAATAAAAACAATGGCATCAGAATGTGAATCGTACCAATAACTGCCTTGTGGCAATGATTTTGCATCAATACCCCGTGACTTTAAGTATACACTAGCCTTATCAAGAGGGTTGCTTTTGATAGCATAAAGCATTTTATCGAACCCACTTATTGTATTGTTTTGCGAAGGTTGGAATACCTCTTTTATACCAAGATATTCTTCCTGCAAATATTTGATTGCCCTATGCTCGTTCCATCCCAAATTTAAGGCAATCATAAAATCAATGGTGCTGCCTCCTGTGCCACATGAGAAACATTTAAAGAAATTATCCTTTGCCTTGATACTGAAAGCTGGGGATTGGTTTGTGCCTTTCCCACTACCGCAAAAAGGACATTTTTCCAGTTGGTTCGTTTTGCTGAAACCCGAACCTGTTTCCTTTTCAATAAGGGCTTTTATATCAATCTGCTTTACTTTTTCTATTGTCTGCATCCGCTTGGTTCATTGTGCCTAAAAACGACTGTTTAAGTCCTTATTCCTCTTCTGTATTGTTTTCGATATCCTTTTCCAGGTTCAGCCTTTGCTTTTCTTGTTCCAGGTGATGAACCATACTGTTGGTCAGTTCCTGGCTGTCCATGCAGTTCCCGATAATGGTTATCATGTAGTAAGCAAAATTGACATCTCCCTTTTTTAATGCTTTGGAAGTATCATCAATGGCTTTAAAGATTTGTTTTTGTTGTTCCGTTTTCGGATTGGAGAGTTCTTCCACATCCACATCTGTTTCAGAAGAAATGCTATGTCCCGATGAAGCATCCTCTTCAACCACTCCCAATGCACTTTGGAGTTCATCCTTGGTCAATCCCAACAATTCAGCTGCCTTGGGGCTTCCAGCAAGCAATTTGCTTCCTATACCTGAAATAACACCAGTAGCCACACGTTTAAATATTTCAGTGTTGGAATATCCTGCAAGCCTGTTTTCAAGGTCTGCTACTTCTGATTTATAGCTGCTATTTTCTTTACCCATTTTTGCATTTTCCTCTTTCAGTAAGTCCCTTTCTACTGTGATTGCACTCAAGTCTTTCTGTAGGGAACTAAGTTGCGTTTCCATTTTATAGTCGCTCAGTTTCTTTTCAAATTGCATCAGGGTATTTTCTTGTCGGGCATTGTTCACAATACCCAATAACCCGGCCATGCCGTTTATGGATTGTCCTGAACTTTGTGAATCAGGTTCAGTTCCGGTCAGCGCACCCAAAAGTTGGTTTATTCCGTCAAGGCTGCCCATATTGTTGTTCATCTGATACTTCTTTATGGCACTGCCTACGGCTTCTTCTATCTGCGACAGGCTTGAAATGTTATTTTCCTTATTGTCGTTTGTTGCAATTACATACTCTGTTACTTTTCCTGCTTTAGGGCTTTTTCCCCGATAAATTTCCACCTTAACACTACCACCTTCCTGTTGGGCTATATCTTTTGCCGACTCTATATTTTCGTTGAAAGCCTGAGTGTTATTGGTGCGAGGTGTAGTCAATATACTCCCGGATTTGTTCTCGACCCTAATTTCGTAGGCATAGGTATCGTTTTCCTGTAGATTCTTATATATCGCATCCTGAAGGTTGCTTTGTTTCTGCGTCATTGTTGTAATTTTTTTAGTTGTTCTTGAATTTGGAGGTACAAAAAGCTATTTGCTTGCTATTAGTGTAGGATAAAGACTTACAGTCAGCTACATAATTGTTAGAAATGCCTACTTTGAGTAATTCGGACTTACTCAATAGCTATTAAAGTCTATTTTTAGCTATTGTTGAGTAACTCAGAATCTATTGTTTACCATTTATTTTGTTAGTGAACCGTACTATAACCGATTACTCATCTACTAGCCATTAATTCACATGCAATGGAAATGCAATGGTTATGTATTGAATCGTAATTATGGGGAAATTCTTCTTATCCAAACTTTATCATCATCTCTATAATCACGGTCTATACAGCAACCTTGTTTTATGCTTAATTCTAAATCTATCATTAGCGATTTTTCTGTTTGAGGTTGGTATTCTACACTAAATACAACTACATCATGCGCAGCGCATACAATAATTGTTTTGAACTGATTCTCTGTGACAGATTTTGCAAAGCCTACTATTTCATCTATTGGAACGAAAAATATTTTCCTTTTCATAGGTTATACATTTTTTAAAGTTAAAACTTGCAACTATAGATGGTTAAAGTCCATAGTTGCAACTGTTTTACTCGTCTTCCTCTTCAGAGTTTTCTGATTCTTTATCCTCAATATGTTCCAATATTTCAAGGATAGCCTGACTGTCAGTTTCGGGTTCGTACTCTACTTTTACAAGTATTTCATTATCATCGTTAGTTCCAATGATAACACCCTCAAGGTCATACTCTGATAATAACTCGGCAAATTCAACCATAGAATATGCAGGAACATTAAATGCTCGCTCTTTCATAATTTTGAAATTTTAGATTAATAAATATGTATTGTGCTTTTGTTAAAGCCTTTAATAATCTGGTGTGAAGAACTATTTTCTTTGATGTCTGCTTAAAAGCTCATCTTCCATCTGAGAGATGTATTCATCTGTACTTTGAGGTTTTCGCCCTTTCATCCACTCTTCAATTTCAGGACGCAGAAACACAAGCTTTCGACCTCCGTGTAGTGGTTTACGAAAAGGTATTTTGCGGTCGTGAACCAATCTGTAAATGGTATTCTTTTTGTAACCTGTTAATTCAACAAGGTCATCAATGGAGAGGGTGTTACTTTGGGGTTTTATTACAGGCTTGGTGCTTGATGTAGATATTACCCTGCGAACGGTGTTTTCTATAATATCCGATAGTTCTGATTTTTCTATTACTATTAGCTTCATACATCTAAATATTTTTGACAATACTTTTCGATTGTCCGTTTGCATTAAAATTTGTTCGATTAATCAATGCAAAGATGAGATGATGAATGCCCAGATAGTATAGAGATAGCCTATTCGAATGTAAACTGCTAGAAATGAATGACAAAAACTTTACCCTAATTAGGCTAACTTGGAAAATCCTTTAATTCAAACAGCACATCGGCATCGTTTTGTGCTATATCTGCGATAATTTCTTTTAAGTCAGGGTAGCTTCGTGCAATCTTTACTTTATTGCTCATATCTTCTAAATCACGGTAATGATTATAGTATTGTTGCTTGCTGATACCAGGGAAGCGGTTATGGGCAAATGTTTCGATTTTAGCTTTTGGAAACCTATCGTATTCATTTCTCACAATTGGGGTTTCTTTGCCAGCTTTTTCAAGGATTCGGATATATAAAGCGTAATACTTAGCATCATGCACTGGCTTTTGAAGTTCTTCGCCAAGTTTACTTGTATTTACGGAATGGTTCAATTTAAAACGCTTTATTTCATTTAGTTTGTGTATCAGTTTTACTTGAGAGTGTAACCATTGTTTGATAACCCTATTGTAATCTGCATCTTCGGGACGCATGATTTCTCGTTCTGTAATTTTGCTTTCATGTATTGTGCAGTCTGTGAGAAATTTCATTATAGCCTCACTATCGCCATTTTCCCAAAGTTCTTCAGCTTTAAATTCACCAAGGGCTATTTCTAAATGGCCGTACAGTATCGCTTTTATCCGTTCTCGGGAGAGTGTTTTCTCTATTGTTGGGAAACGCTCCGATACATACCTGTTCAGTTTGCCTTGTGGGTAAAGTTCCAACAATGAAATGATTTCAGGAATATGGTATTTTTCAATACCTAAAGGCTTAAAAGGAAAGCTTTCAGTAAATACATGCACTTCATCATAGAATGCATGATGGCAAATAACTTCGTCTCTTTTGAGGATATAC
This sequence comes from Marinilabiliaceae bacterium, assembly GCA_050296935.1. Lineage (GTDB taxonomy): Bacteria > Bacteroidota > Bacteroidia > Bacteroidales > Marinilabiliaceae > Saccharicrinis. The sequence goes on from JBNKRV010000095.1 coordinate 26,021, forward strand.
TGAAGCAACTGTTTGCTTTTTGAACGCACTACGCCATCTTCTTCAAAAAATTCTTTTAGAATCCTCCAATAGATTACAGTTCCGGGTAGGGAAGCAATGCTGCGCTCCATGTAAACCAAATATTCGGTTATCCTGTGTAACCAATCCTTTTCTTCAATGTTTACAATGCTGAACAGTACGCTATAATTAACGCACTTCATGATTTTATGGAGTTCTTCAGAAACTTCATTGTCTGTCAGGTTACATGTTGTGTAACCAAAGTTATCATTATCAAAATCCTCATTGATTTCAAAAAAGATGTCCTTCCATTTTTGTTCCGTTTCCTTATCTGAAACAGTATTTTCCATTATTCCATTGTCGCATAAAATATCGAATTGCTCTTCTTTAGATAAGTCCAAAAATGCCTTTGGGGTAAATCCTTCTGATTTGATATATACTGCTGTTCCTGTCATTCTTATTCGCTTATAATACTTTTGCTGCTTTGTCGATTACATCTGTTTTTAAACTATCAAGGTACACCTTGGTCGTTTCCAGTTTTTTATGCCCCATTACCTGAGAAATAACACTTTCAGCTACTTCGTTTTCTTGTAATTGCATTGCCATTGTATGTCTTGATACATAACCAGTAAGGTGAAAATCAAATTCCAATTCATCGGAAAGCTTTTTAAGATAATCGTTGTACCATTGGCGTAACGATTCAATATGATTGTAATGTGCTTCCTCAGTATCTTTCTCTTTAGTAATAACAGGGAGTAAGAAATCGCTTATAGGCTCACGGTATTGAATCATGGCCTGCATTGTCTGTTCAATCTCAGGTGTAATACGAATGCTAATCGGCTTCGAGCTTCTTGTGTTCCTGGTCTTTTGACGGCGGTAAACAATGTAATTTCCCTTCTCCATGCAGAATATATTGGTCTGTTTTAGGTTCGCCATATCAATATATGACATACCATAGGTGTAATACGAAAACAAAAAGAGTTGTCGTACAAATTCCTGTTGCGGTACTTTTGAAGGGGTGTCTTTTAGTTTTTGCAAATATCCCGTTGGCAGATAACGCTTAACAGTTTCTTCTTTTAGTTCAGATACATTAAACAAATGGTTTTCAAACGGAAAATTGGTTTTGGTTGCAACTTCATCACGTATAGCCCTTACAAATAAAGCTTTTACGGATTTTAAATAACCAAATCGGGTATTGCCTCCGCAACCTCTTTTTATGAGCCAGTTATTAAAATTGTTCACATAAGCTAAATCTACTTCAACAAAGAGCCTGTCATGCAGTTTCTTATCAAACTGTTCCCATACTCGCAAAGTCTTTTTGTAACTTTTAGCTGTACCAATATGCCTTGTGTCTAGTAAAGTCCTGATATAATCATCAAGATAAGGTTTCACTTTACCTTGGACTATTCGGTTAAGAAAGCTATCCTTAAATTGCTTAAGTGTCCAGTCTATGTGTTCTTTGTCAAATTCATAGATTATATCCAAAGCTCTTTGGTTATATCGTTCCAACAGGGCATTTGCTTTCATTCGTTTTTCATTGGCTTCACGCTTTTGTGTAGTCCGTAATCCTTTGAATACAACAAAACGTTCCTGTTGCTCGTCCCAAAACTCTTCATCACTTGAAATATTGAGTGATATAAACTGGCGTTTACCATATTTTGTAATGACCATTATAATGGCATACTCTCCGTTTTGGAGTTTTCTGTCGGTACGCAATTTGAATCTATGGTATCTTTTGCTCATTTCTATCCAGTAACTAATTGTGAATACTTTATAAAACCTTAACTGCTTCATCAATAACACTTGTGTCCAGGCTATCGAGATAAACTCTTGTGGTTTCCAACTTTTTATGCCCTAACATTTGCGATATAACATGTTCAGGTATTTGATGCCCTTGCAACTGCATTGCTGCGGTATGTCTCGAAACGTAGCTGGTCAGTTTCATATTTATTTCAAACTCATCGGCAAGACGTTGAAGGCATTTATTGTGAGCACGTAATATTATTTCAATATGCCTTGAAAGCCTCGAAAAATTTTCTTTTGGTTTGCTGACGATGGGTAACAGGAAATCTTCTATCGGTTCTTTATAGGCTAAAATTGCCTTTAGCGTTTGTCTAATATTATCGGTAATTTTTATACTAATTGGAGAGCTTTTCTTTTCCTGCGTCTTCAGCCGTTTGTAAACAATGTATTCCCCAGAATTATACTTTACGATATTGCTTTTTCTGAGGACAGCCATATCCTTAAATGATATGCCATAGCAATAATAGGAGAATAAGAACAACAATCGGGAATATTCATTGTGTGAATCCTCTGATTTTTGGTTCTTCAGCTTTTCAAGGAATTCGGTAGGCATGTATCTCTTTTCTGTGTCACGATGGAGGGCGTATGTTTGAAAACCATCTCTGCCGAAAGGGTAGTTTACTTTATTTGCTTGTCCGTTTTTAATGGCTTTATTGTAGATAGCCCTAAGCCTTTTGATATGGCATTCCCTTGTATTTGATGATAAGCCATCTTTTTCCATCCACTCGTTAAAACGGTTTATGTACGGAATAGTAACATCATTAAAGCAAAGGCTAAAGAAGTCAGGGTCAAAGCCTAAAAGTTTCCGATAAAGAACATAAAAAGTTCCTGCGGTTCCTGGTTTGTGTATTTCTTTTAGCGTGTGAATGTGTTCTTTAAGAAATGGCTCTACTTTACCCTTTACAGGTTGGGCTTTTAGCTTTTCTTTATATTGTCCAGGTGTCCAATGGTTATTGTTCTCTCTTTCATAGTCGAATTCTATTGCTAATGCCCGGTTTGCCCAATTATCAATTGTAGCATTATACTCTTTTCTTTTTTGATTATCAGCTTTTTCTCCTTTGTTGGAACATTCATCTATGATAATCAGCCGTTCCTTTACGCTATCCCAATTCTCTGGTAATACAGCAAATTTTAACGATACAAACTGACGTTTCCTATTCTTGGTTATGACCATTATTACAGGACAAGCTCCATTCTCATCCATTCGGTCAGTTCTTAGCTTAAAACGATGATATTTTTTCATGGATTCCTAATTGATTAATACCTGCTGCTTGTTTCTTTTTATTGCTTTTTGGTTACACTATTGTTTCATATAGTACCCAAATTAGATACTAATTGTTACAAATAATGAGATTTTCAAATCTCTATAAACCTTTACAAATATAGTATTAATCAATTAAATATGAAATAATAAAAATAATACAATAGGCACTGATTGGGACACGAATGTACAGAACAAACCTGTAACCATCTCGCCACAACAAGCAGCCGATATTGAAGCCAATAATGCAAAGCGTAGTTATCCCCAAGCAGATGAAGATAAGCTTTCAGGCATAGAAGAAAATGCAACTGCCGGAGCAGATTGGAACACAAATATTGCCAACAAACCAACTACTATTTCAGAGGAACAGGCGACCGCTATCGAAGCGAACTCAGCAAAACGTTCATACCCCGAAGGGGATGAAAACAAATTGGCAGGGATTGAAGAAGGAGCGACTGTTGGAGGTGATTGGGAAACCAATATTCAAAATAAGCCTGTTACCATTTCGGCAGAACAGGCAGCAGCCATTGAGGCAAATACCGAAAAGCGAAGCTACCCACAAGCCGATGAAGATAAGCTTTCAGGCATTGAAGAAAACGCAACTGCCGGAGCAGATTGGGAAACGAATATTGCCAATAAGCCTACCACTATTTCAGAGGAACAGGCTACCGCTATTGAAGCGAACACGGCAAAACGTTCATATCCCGAAGCGGATGAAACAAAGCTTGGAGGAATTGAAGAAGGTGCTACTGTTGGAGCGGATTGGGAAACTAATATTCAGAATAAACCTGTTACCATTTCGGCAGAACAGGCAGCAGCTATTGAAACCAATGCCCAAAAACGAAGCTACCCACAAGCTGACCAGGACAAACTTTCGGGTATTGAAGAAAACGCCACAGCCGGGGCGGATTGGGAAACGAATATCGCCAATAAACCTACTACCATAACAGAGGAACAGGCAACCGCTATCGAAACGAATACAGCAAAACGCTCTTATCCCGAAGCGGATGAAACAAAGCTTGGAGGAATCGAAGAAGGTGCTACTGTTGGAGCAGATTGGAATACCAATATTCAGAATAAACCGACAACCATATCAGTAGAACAGGTAGCAGCCATTGAAGCCAATTCTGCCAAGAACTCTTATCCACAAGATGACAGAGAAAAACTTGTAAGCATTGAGAGAAATGCCACCGTTGGAGCGGATTGGGATGTCAACTTGCAGAACATTCCTGACTTCCTGGAAAAGTTCTTACAGGTGTATGCTGATTCCGGCATCTTCTCAGGTGAAGATTGGGAAGCAAAGCTGGCTGAGATACTGAACTTCCAAATCAACTTCATGAAAAACTTCGTGGATGCCGATGTGGATAGCCTTTCGGTAGATGTTGCAGGGAACAACCTGAAGCTCACATTTAAAGACGAAACAGACAAAACCATTGTACTCCAATAATTATGAAAACATTAGTAATAGCAAGCCTTTTCACGGCATTTATAGCATTGGTAGTTTATCTTACCTCCATCATAGCGGTTCATGGCATCCGCAAATCAATTTCTGATAGCAATTACTTTTTACGCAAACCCTACAAGCTTGTATTTGAGATAGTGATGTGGGTTTGTGGACTGGCCATCATCATTACAGGTCTTTTCATTAAAGAATCTGCCGATTGGTGGGTTATCGGAGGCGGTATCGGAATCTTTTTAGTCGGTGTGTTTTCCGATTTTAAACGAAACCTGTTTATCCGTATTGCTCACTATGTATCGGCAATCGGTGGTTTTACGCTCCTTGGATTAAGCTATTATTTCAGCTTCGGTAATATAGAATATACCATCATCATCGCTATTTCGGCTTTGATAGCAACAGGCTTTGCTGATAAGCGAATTTGGTGTTTAGAGCTGACAATGGCAGCAGAGATATTTATAGGTCTTTTCTATTTGGCTCACACAATCATGTAGTTCTGGTTTGTTCATGGATAAAAAGGGCTACATATCAAGGATTCGTGAGGATTTAAAAGGCGGACGTAAGCACTCTAAAACCACTATTGAAAGCATTGCCAAAAGCTTCGGTATTGCCAATAAAAACTTGGTAAAAGAATTTACCGAGCTGGCAATAATCCTTAACGCAAGAGAGGTAGCACATGACAGTTCGCTTACCACTTACGAAAAATACCTTGATATTGTAGCCCTGTATCAATCACAGGTTAACCTTTCCATGCGAACAAGCATGAGTGTATTGATGCAGCAATATTCCACTCCGGCACCCATCTCGTTCCTGGCATCGAGTTATATCTTAAAATCAGGTAGCTTATCAGGTTACAAGGCTTTTAAGAACATCGTAAAAGGTGGAACAAAAGGTAAAATTGTCGGCAATGCTCACCTTACAAATGATAAAAACGATTTTCCAAAGTATTTAGAGCCATCGGCAGGGAACGGACTTTTAACCATAGCTTTGCCTTATCACTATACCCATGTTAACGAGTTGGATGATGTAAGGCTTGCCAACCTGAAAGAACAACCCTTTGCAAAGGTCAGCTCTTGGGATGCGTTAAAACCTCCGGCAGCTTATGACAGAACCTTTGATGGTGTGGTAACGAATCCGCCTTTTGGTTCACTTTCTCAGCCTGAACTTTTTGGAAAGTTTAAAATCAAGCGATTGGAACATGCAATGGCATTGAACGCTTTGCGTTGCATGAAGGATGATGGTAAGGCAGCCATTATCATTGGCGGTCATACCACTTGGGATGAACACGGTCGTGTAACGGCAGGAACTAACCGCATATTTCTGAATTACCTCTACCACTTTTACAACGTTGAAGATATTATCCCTATTAACGGCAAAAAGCTTTACTCCAGACAAGGAACTTCAATCAATACAAGATTGATATTGATTGATGGAGCAAAAGCAGTTCCCGATGGAGCAGCTCCACTTAAAAATAAATTGCACAGCACCGTTGTCAATACCCATGAAGAACTTTGGGACAGGGTTCAACTTCAACCAACTCCAGAAATACTTACGAAAATCAATCAGAACATTGCCAGGTTGAGAGCAAAAGCAATTCTCATAAAACAGAAGCAGTATGAAACAAGCAATATCATTTAGTAAGAACAGCATTACCATAAAGTTTGGTAGCGTTCCACCAAAACATATATCGGCAAGGCTTATTGAATTGGGGTTTAAAACCAACAACAATAAAAGCTTTGTCCGCACCAAAAAACTGGCTCAGAACGAGCATGAGTATTTACAAGGAATGTTCGGTCATAAAGGGCTGGGCATGGCATATATCCCGACAGCCGAAAAAGGTTTTATCCTGGATACAACTGTTCCCGATTCAATGGGACATGAAATGCACATCGCAATACGGAAAGTAAAGAAAAGTATCGGGATGCCTTTGTTTGACTACGTTGCCGAGAAACTCGATTACAACAATGACGAGCTTGTTAAGTCGCTTTCATGCGAACAGATTGATGCTGTTTCATTAGCAATTTACAATATCGAGAAGCGTGGCCAGGGAATCATTGTTGGCGACCAAACAGGAATCGGTAAAGGTAGAACCGCAGCAGCTTTAATCCGCTATGGTGTTAAAAGTGGTCTGCAACCTGTGTTCTTATCCGAAAAGCCCAACTTGTTTACAGACCTGTATCGAGACTTGTCGGACATTGGAAGTTCTGCCCTGGTACCGTTTATCGTGAACACCAAAGAGAGCAAAACCAATGTAAAGGACAAAAGCGGTGAAGTCATATATACAGCTCCTGAAAAACCTACACAAGAAAGGATTATCAAGGGAAAGAAAGTACCCAACAATTACAACTTTGTTTGTGCCACTTATTCGCAGTTCAACCAACCGAAAAAGCCAGCCAAACAAGAGTTTTTGAATGCTGCAAGTAGTGGTAATATCATCATAATGGACGAAGCTCATAACGCTTCGGGTAGCTCCAATACAGGTGAGTTTATGCAAGATGTATTAAGGCAGACCAAAGGTGTTTGTTTTCTTTCAGCCACCTTTGCAAAACGACCTGATAACATGCCAATTTACGCTCAAAAGACTTCTATGAGCGATGCAAACATGAGTAAGGAGGATTTGGTAGAAGCCATCACCAAAGGCGGTGTTGCCTTGCAGGAAGTATTGGCAGCTCAATTGGTTTCAGAGGGGCAAATGATAAGGCGTGAACGTTCTTTTGAAGGTGTGGAAGTTAACTACATCGAGCTTAAAGAAAAAGCCAAAGAGCAAGCTGAAACTGCCGACAAGATTACCTCAATCATTCGGGATATTATCGGCTTCCAGGAGAAGTACATTAATAAACACGTTGATGAGCTAGATAAGATTGCAGCAGCCGAAAGTAAAGAGGTTGAAACACGCAAAGGAACTGAGAAAGCCGGGGTTGATAATATTCCGTATTTCTCAAAGGTCTTCAATGTTATCAATCAATTACTATTTAGCCTGAATGCTTCCGATGTTGCCGACCATGCCATTAACAGACTGAAAGAAGGTAAGAAACCAATCATTGCCTTTGCTTCAACTATGGGGAGCTTTTTAGAGGGAATGGCAAAACCTGATGATGTGATTAACGGTGATTTCTCAACCGTGTTGGAAAAGGGATTGGATTCTGTTCTTCGCTACACCGAAAAGGATATTGATGGAGAATCACAGGGTAAGCAATTCAATATTGCCGATTTATCGGAAGATGCACAATTGGCTTACTACGATATTATCAGGAGAATAGAACAGGCATCCACAGGCATTACTATTAGTCCGCTTGATTTGATAATCCAAAAGATAAAAGAAGCCGGCTATTCAGTTGGAGAAGTTACAGGGCGAAAACTTTGTGTACAGTACAAGAACCTGAACAAGAAAAACACCACCGCCCTGGTGATGAGCCGAAAAAAGGAAAATACAGCCGATTTGTTTCGTCAGTTCAACGACAATGAAATTGATTGTTTGTTGATTAATCAAAGTGGTTCGACAGGAGCTTCGGCACATGCCATTGTAACCGATAAAGTGCCAGCCGAAAAAGTGAAGCAGCGTGTGATGGTGATACTCCAACCTGAACTGAACATCAATACCGAAATTCAAAAGCGTGGGCGCATCAATCGCACAGGGCAGATAATGAAACCGATTTACGATTACATTATCTCATCCATCCCGGCACAAAAGCGGTTTATGATGATGCTCAAAAAGAAGTTGAAATCATTGGATGCCAATACCACCTCCAACCAAAAAAGCAGTAAATCACAATTAGAATCCGATGACTTTTTGAATAAGTACGGTGACAAAGTGGTACGCCAATACATGTTGGAAAACGAGGAACTAAACAAAGCCCTGGATAACCCACTAAAATTTGAAGGAAAAGAAAGTGATGAAACACCATCCGAAGGTGATGCTTTAAAAGTAACAGGGCGTGTGGCTGTTCTATCTGTAAAGGAACAAGAGAAATTCTATCAGGAAGTTATTGAGCGATATAATGATTACATCGAATACCTCAAACAAGCCGATGAGTACGACCTTGAGGTGGAAGTCCTGAACCTAAAAGCAGAATCCCTTGAAAAGCGAGTTGTGATTGCCGGGAAAGGTGGACGTTCGGTATTTGGAAACGATACTTATTTGGAAAAGTGCGAATGTAATGTACTTAAAAAGCCCTATGGCAAAGCAGAACTTGAAAAGCTGATTCAAAAACAACTAAACCAAAAACACCCCGATAGTATTTCTGAAGAAATAGTATCATCACATGAAAAGTGGGTATTAACTAAATTAAATTCAGATTTAAAAGATTTAGAAACCAAATACTTAGAACTACAAGCGGGGATTATCTCCGAAAAGGGGTATCAGAAAATCCCCGTTTTTGATAAAGCAGCCCAAAGAGATTATGTCGCTGAAAGAACCGAAGAAATTGAAGAAGGAAAACAAGCCGAGATTACCAAGACCAAAACACAAAGCGAGAACCGCAAACGCTACCTGAACAACTTTTTTAAGTTCTTTAAAGTTGGTCATGGTTATTTCTATCCGGCAGTTAGTTTTGAAACCGATAGCAGCGATAATTCATACTGCGTATTTCTTGGTTTCGACATCAACCCTAAACGCAAGAACCCTTATGCTCCGTCATCGGTGAAGCTACGCTTTGCCATATCGGACAGTCGTAAATACATCGTTCTCCCGGCTTCTGGTGATACTGCCAAAGAAATTGAGCGTGTAATGAGCCGTAGTATGCAGCTTACAACTTCTCAAAAGGAAAGCTTGATTGAGCGTTGGGATGAAGCTATTAAAGACTTCACAGCGGACAGACAAATCCGATACATCGTTACAGGAAACATACTTCAAGGCTCTGCGGATTTTTCAGGCAAATTGGTAAGCTTCACCACAAAAGGCAGAGGTGTTCAGAAAGGTATTTTAATGAGTGAGGCATGGTCGCCAGATAACAACAATAATAAAGCAGACAACTATGTTGTAGCTCCAATTGCCAAATTGCAAAAGCACATTATGAGCCTTCGCAACGGGGCTACCATTGCTACCGAAAACAGGATTACAATAGCCAGGCATTATGATGGCACTTTTAAGGTCATCA
>JBNKRV010000096.1:0-16950 GCA_050296935.1 Marinilabiliaceae bacterium
CCTGATAACTTAGCTTTGATTCAAAAAACAAACATGAAAGCATCAAGTTACCGAAAGTTAATAGAAGAACAAGAACAGTCAGGGTTAAGTGTTAGAGATTTTTGTTCAAACCAAGGATTTGCACCAGCTACATTTTATAATTGGAAAAAGAGGCTACGGGAAAAAGAGGTTCCACAAGGATTTGTGCCATTAGTAGTAAGAGACAAGGTCGTTCCTGTTTTAGAAAACAAACAGAGAATTGATAACAGGTCATTAGAGTTTACATTTCCCAATGGAACAAAGTTAAAGCTTACCGGGGAATTAGACTTGTCGGTGCTCAAAGCGATTATTCATTTATAAAGAGAGCGTGCTATGTTTAATTTACATGGGAAGCTTCAGTACTTCCTTTACCCGGCACCGGTTGATATGCGTAAGAGTTTCTACACACTGAGTGGTATTGTCAGTTCAGTTATGAAACGCAATGTTCAGAATGGAGAGGCCTTTATTTTTATCAATCGAAATCTGAATATAATGAAAGTTCTTCATTTGGAACACGGAGGATTGGTTATTTACCATAAAAGACTTGAAAATGGCACATTTACATTGCCAGGATTTGATGAAAATACCGTATCGCAACAAATAACATGGCAAGAATTAATGATGATTGTTGATCAGGTAAAACCCATAAAAAGCAGCCTGAAAAAACGTCAAACATCAATCTGATTTTCCTGCGAAAATTAGGCTACATCCCTTGGTTTTACTATCTTTAGGCATCTAATTGATCAGGGAATAAATGAGCCGTTTTTCAGATAATGATAATTTCATACAAGAGTTACTTTTGCAAAGAGATGAACTCTATGCAGAGGTATCTCGTTTTCGCCAGGCGGACAATGGAACATTAGACAACCTTGAAAGCAAGAATAAAGAATTAGAGCATCTTGTTAAGTAGCAATCAGAGAAAATAGATAAGCTATTAGATCAATTAGCTTGGTACAAACGTAAATTATGGAATCCTTCCAGAGAACGGTATATCCCGGAGAATCCTGATCAAAGGAAAATAGACTGGGATGGATTAGACTTGTTACCGGCAGAAGAAAAACTGGCAAAAGAAGCAGATAAAGAGATAATTGCTTACGAACGTCGCAAACCACAAAAAGAAAAGCAGAAACCTGTTCGTTTACCGTTACCGGAAGATCTTAGAAGAGAAGAAGAGGTTATAGAACCAGAAGGCATTAATCAGAATTGGGTACGTATTGGTGAAGAAGTAACTGAGGTATTAGAATTTAAACCCGGAGAACTATATGTACGAAAAATAATACGCCCCAAGTATGCTGTAAAAACAAAGGAACAAACAACAGAAGCCCAATCAGGAATCCAAATTGCTTCACTCCCCTTATTACCTTTGCCTCGCAGTAATGCAGATGCATCATTGCTGGCAGAGATAATCATGAATAAATATCTTTACCACTTACCTTTTTATCGTCAGATAGCTATGTTCAAACAGCTTGGATTAACGCTTTCTGCATCAACGATAAATGGGTGGTTCAAGGATGTTTGTGATTTGCTTAGAGCATTATATCTTCGACTGGGTGAGGTTATAAAGGATAGTGACTACATACAGGTTGATGAGAGTACAGTTCCGGTTGTAAATGACGAGAAACACAAAACCGTAAAAGCTTATTTATGGATGGTTCGATCAGTAATGAAAAATCTGGTTTATTTTCATTATGATAAAGGTTCTAGAGCTCAAAAAGTAGTGCTTGAACTTTTGCACGACTATAAAGGCGCTATCCAAACAGACGGATATGAAGCTTACTCCATCTATGAGCAAAAGAAAGGTATATTGCTCTTGGGATGCTGGGCTCATGCGCGCCGTAAATTTGAAGAAAGCCTCAAGGAAGATAAATCCGGGGCAGAATATGCATTGCTTCAGATAGGAAAACTTTATCAAGTGGAAACGATGGCAGATGATCAGGAACTGGACTATCCACAACGAGCCGAACTTCGTTCCCGTTTAGCTTATCCTATTATGGTTGCTTTTGAAAAGTGGATCATTAATTATTATCCCAAAGTTTTGCCAAGTGGACGAATGGGAAGAGCATTAAAATATACCTATTCAATTTTCCACCGACTGTCTCGTTATCATCTGGATGGTCGCTATCAATTAGATAACAACATGGCAGAAAACGCCATCAGACCTCTGGCCTTAGGAAGAAAAAACTACCTATTCTGTGGCAATCATGAAGCCGCAGAAAACGCAGCTGTTATATATTCTTTAATAGGATGCTGCAAAGCTTCTGGAATAGATGTTAGGGAGTGGCTAACTGATGTGCTAACAAAAATACCTAGTTATAATAATGATTACTCTAAAGATTTAGCAGATCTCCTACCTCTCAATTGGAAAGAATCTAATAAAACTGAGATTAGTCCAGCCGATTCCAATATTTGTTAGATTTTCTAATTCAATTACAAAGTAGTGGATTACCTTCTTGAGCTATTTTGTTTTCGATATACGCACAAGACCGAATGCTTACGTTTTAAGGAATGTTTGTGAAAGCATAGCGGGCTATGGTAAGCAAATATGACGCAGAAAATCGGTATTTATAAGTGACATTCATAGCTTTTCATTAAATAATCGATTTACGGCTCTAAATTTTATCACCATAGCAAGCTATGTCTCAAAAATTTATATTGTAAATCAATCATTTACTGAATTTTGAGCTCGCTAATTTTAATCGAACTCAGGTTCATAGTGAAATGAGTATAAACCGCATGTATCAAATTGCGATTTATGCATGGTTTAAATGGTTAAACCGAATAAATCATCGCCACAGCTACACATGGAAAGGGTATTGGAATTTATTAGAGTATTTTAAACTCCCTAAACCCTGAATAATTCATTATAATGTTTAAATTTATATACCAGGCATTAAAACAGATTAACTCAGGTTATTACGAGTAATTCTGTGCGTCCGTATCTGCGGTAGGATAGGTGGAGTAATTCGCTATTCTATCCCGATTATGCCCAATTACAACAAAGTGAGAATTCACAATGTAACGGGCGATATTCGAAAAGGCGATTTTAAAATAGAGTAGGAATTCATTAAAAAAACAAAATCATGAAAACTATTGATCTAGTAGCTCATGGAAGTAAAAGACAAGGTTCTTGGTCTAATCCCAAGGTAAATATCATTACAAAAGCAGGTAAACATTTATCACCTGATGATGCAAAAGATTACTTAAATGGCGGTAATACACCCTGAATAAGCTTCATCATCACTTGGTGATTATAGCATGCTTAGTGACGCTGATTGTGAATCATTATTTGGAACGACATCTGCTGTAGGATCAGGTTATGTCGATACAGGCAAGCACAGAGGAAACGATATGAAAGGTTATAGGATTTTTGCGTTACAGGTCAGGTTGTATCATTTTCGGATATTTCACTCTTTGCGAATGACTATCAAAAAGTAATATTGGTTGCATATCGAAGCTAACCAACATTAATATAAATCAATAACCTTAAATTTAATTATTATGGCTGACAATTCAAATGTAGTGCCACTAAAGGCACCTGTAAAAAACCCTCATAACATTGAGGCAACTAAGTATTACATCTTTAATGAGACAGGTAATATTATGATGGCGAGTACAATCGACTCTGATACTCCTCTATCAAAAGAAGTTCAGGATGTCTTTAGTGAGGTTTCTGTCTTTTTTGCGGGTATGTCTCGTGCAATAACAACAACAATTAATCCCGATACCGGCAAACCATTTTCCCTTTACAATTATACAGCACTAGAACGTGTTATTAGTGGTTCAGGACTTTTTGTTCATGTGACTGAAGAGGATGTTCATTACGAAACAAAACAATTTGGAGCGAACTTCAGTAAAGAATTGATAGAGGCTTTATTGGGCTTAGCAACTGGTGCAGGAGCACTTAGCTTTGCCTCTGCTATGATTTCTTCAATAGGATCTGAAGGCTTAAATTTAAGTTCCTCGTCATCTTCTTCAGATAGTAAGGTTAGCAATATCGTTTTCGTTTGTGAATATTTATTAGGTATGCCAATCATTAGTGCTATAGTAGTCTACATGGATGCCAAAAAGCATCAGCAGCAGCTGAAATTAGGCCCTTGTTTCAGCGAAAAATCCGTTTCTACAGAATGGACAATGCATAAAGACACCTATATGTTTGTAACACCAAAATTCATTCGGAATTATGCTGGAGATTTGGATTCTATTGATTCAAATGCAGAATATTTAGAAATGATAGATTGGTTTAGTGGGTTGTTATTGCAAACTCCATCTATAAGTAGTGTTGTTGATACTAGCCAGAAACCACCAGTAGCTGTTTCGTCAGGTACAGCATTACAAACAGGAACAACTTACGAAATATTAGGTCAGTTTTTGGGCTCTGCGGGAACATTGAAATTTGCATCAGGTTCAGGTGAAATTATCGCCGGGACTTGGGGTACCGATGGTATTCAATTTACAGTAAGTGGGTCACAGGATACTGCTGCAACAATTCAGGTTGTAGATGCAAAAAATAAAGTTATTGCAACTACAGCAGGAACATTTACAATTAAAAAATAGATATTTATGTCAGAAAGTTAGTGGCCTGATAAGCCACTAACTTAAATTCTATAGTGTACTCTTTGAAAAAAAATGAATGTATTATAAATTGAATCAAACATGTAATATATTGATTTGTACAGATATACCTGTTGATCAAATTTTACCAGGTGAAATTTTGAAAGAATTTTCAAGTGTCACAGTTTTTTGCGCAGCAATGATGAATTCAATTCATAATACTATAAATCCATTTACAAACCAGCCCTTCTCAATGTACAACTATCATGCAATTGAATCTATACTCACGGGATCAAAGCGCTTCATTAAGACATCAGAAAAAGTGCTATATCTTAAAGAAAACAAAACAATAGAAGATTTCATTGACTCTCTTTATCAAATGTATTTAGGAATAAGTGTAAGCAAAAAAGAAATGAGAACTATCAATTCAATTTTAGGGAAATTGAAGGCAGAAGCTTTACGAATGATAGATGCAGATAATGTAGAACAATTCAAAATAGGACACATCACTTTTATTGTTGAATATATTAATGGGGAAAAAAAAATTCAAGTCAAAACATTATTTATTAACCTTATTGAGAAGAAAGAAAATCTAGAAATAGCTCTTAATAAGTCATGGCATCATTCATCATGGAAGATTCATACTGAAACATTTTTATATATTTCTAAACATTAGTGTCCGGTATAAACTATTTAACCTTAGCATAATCTTTATTTCTAACGGGTTATAAGGTACCTTTCAAATATCAGGGTAGCATTTCCGCCTTCATGAAAAAGCGTTAAAAAAATCAGTAAACGAAACGTTAAGAAAGAAAAGCTGTTTGAACGCAGTGAGTTCTTTTCTTTTAGTGAAGTGCACTGATTTTTAGGTTTTTCATGAAGGCGGCGGCTCTTTTTGTTTACTTTTTCGAGCTGTAGCGAAAAAGTAAAAGCCTGTCTGGCTCGAAGACAAAGGTTAACAAATAATTAAAATCGAATATTTACCGGACAATAGTGATTTTAAATATTAAAAAATAACTTAATCACTTATAGGTAACTACATACACTGCATTATCAACCTCCTCATTATTTTTTTCTACTGATTTATCACCTTTCAAAACTTCAACAGATTTAATATTTTCAGGATCTAAATTATTAAGATCACTTATGGACTTCTTTTCGCCATTAATAATATAAACCACTTTGGGATTTAAATTTTCAGCTTCTTTAACTTCGTCCCCTTGCAGAACAAAATTAATAGGAATTGTATACTGTACATTTACATTTTCTCCCCGTTGCATTCCCGGAATCCAATCAGGCATTGATTTAACCACCCTAATAGCTTCCTTATCGATAGTTTCATGTATACCCTGGCCAACCTTGACATCAATCACCTTACCGGTTTTTGAAACCACAAATTTCACATACACCCTTCCCTGAATGCCTTTTTCCTGTGCTTCAACAGGATATTTAATATTTTGAGCAATATATTTCCTTAATTCCATTTCTCCTCCCGGAAATTCAGGCATTTTTTCTACAACAAAGAAAACAGGCTCCATAATCTCAGATTCTTCCTGATCACTTTTTAATTGGGATGATGCAGCAACTTCATTTCCTGTTTCATCCTGGTAATCATTATCACAAGCAAAAAACAAGGATATCCCTGCCATCATAGCAACAGCTAATAATGTTTTAATTATACTTTGACTTTTATAAGAATTATTGTTCATCATTTTAAATCTTTTTTTAGTTATTGACTGATTAAAGTTGTTCACCGGTAACAAGCGGGCACCTGTAGCCTGAAACAACAATAACATTTTGTACTGACTTATTGAAGTTCCTTTTGCAAGCACTTCTTTATCAGCCTGAAATTCATGAAGCTCTTTTAATAAATGCCTGATGATCCATGCAAATGGATTAAACCATTGCACTATCAGCAAAGCTTCAATTAAAATAACGTCGAGTGAATGTTTGAATTGAACATGCGCCATTTCGTGCACCATGATATTATCCAGATCGTCATCTGAATACATAGAACGGTTCACAAAAATGATATGAAAAAATGAAAAAGGATTAAAGTGACCGGGCAAGTCTGCAATTCTGTATCCTTTATAAACTAACCAATTTGCTTTACGGGATAATCCACCCAAACGAGCAAATCCATACATTACCCTAATGAATAATAAAACAGCACCTGTAAAGTAAATCCAGTTAAACACCTGATGTCCCATAATAACAGGAACAATGGTTTGCCTGACTTCACCTGAATATACATTAATTGAATCAAGTACATAAGCAAACCTGTTTACCTGATCTGTATCAGACACCTGAAAAAGAGACAAATGTACAAATGGAACTACTGCTGCCAACAAAAGCGAAATAAGCAGATAGATTCTGTTAAATCTATACAAATGTTCATTATGAAGTGCTACACGATAAAACATTGTAAGCACCCCAAGTATCAAAGAAGATTCTAATAAATAATTAAAGAGCGTTTCCATGGTTATTTTTTTTCTTTTTTTAACTCATCTTTTATATCCTTCAATAAATCATCAAGTTCGTTGATATCCATATTATCCTCTTTGGCAAAAAACGATACCAATTCCTTTAATGATCCCTGAAAATAATTAGACATAAAACGCTTCATAAATTTTTTTCGATACGCCTCTTTTGATACTACTGCAAAATATACATACCCCCTACCTTCTTTCTCATGATCTACAAAACCTTTTGTTTCTAAAATCCTGACTATAGTTGATATGGTATTAAATGCTGGTTTTGGTTCCGGTAACTTATCAATAATGCTTTTTACGGTGGTTTTGCCCAATTCCCACATTTGTTGCATTACTTGTTCTTCTGCTTTTGTTAGTTCTTTCATATTTCAACGCAATGATTCAATTCAACTAATGTATTAGTTCAAATTTAAGACGATTAATTTATTTATACAAATTTTTAAACTAATATTTTAGTTTAAAATGGATTCAAAAAATAAAACCAACATACATTTCACTATATTTCAACGCATTACAACCTATGCCTTAAAACAAAAATTGCGCATTAAAGCTTCGCTATAAGAGATGAAAGTGCAATCCATCAAGATTTTGTTGAAATGAGACATCGCACCGCTATGGTGAATTGAAACAAGTTAGTTTACGATTTGACTGGCAGCAATTTCAGATCGTAATTAATATTCCGGATACATATGAGGGTGAAACTAAATCATGCAAGTACTACATATCTAGTGCATGTCCATAAAGTCGGGTGTTTGAAGTACAAAGTTTAAATACAAGGCGTGTGAAAAAAATCAGACCGTAGCATAATAGTATATATGAGGATTTGGATTTTGAGCAACAACGCAGTAGTTGGACTTTATAGACGAACACTATTTAGGATTTCTTCTTTTGAAATGATCTACAGACTGATATAATTCACCCTGAAAAGATTTTGCATATTAGAATTTTTAATCAGTATGAAATTACTACTCCCTCTCAAATGGCTACTTGTTTGCATCGTTTTATCCTTATTCGGTATAACACTTTAGCTCAGAAAAAAACGATGATTTGGTACACTCTTTCTTTGATGCTTTTAACTGTGCTGATTTTAATTCATTATCCAGTATAATTTCTGATGATTATATGATGCAGGAAGTTGACTTTGTATTTTGCAATTCAATAGATGCGTTTAAAATAGTATTTCAATGGGATTCTTTTTTGTTCCAACTTTTGAAATTAAATCAATAAAAATCCCCACCCACAGAATGGGGCATTACAATACCCCCTATAAGGGGATAGTATCCAAATACTAATTGGGTATTAAAAGGATTTATGGAAACTGATATACTTTCATGGTACTACAATAAGAACTAAGCATATTCATTTGCTCCATCCCACAGCACACCAATTACTCTATTACTCAATTATTTAACTTAAAAGCAAGTTTCTTAATTAACCCATCCTGCACAAACCTTGCTTTTGTAGCATTTGGTTTTGTGGTATTTTTAAAGGATTTGATCCTGTAAGTGTGCTCCGAAATTTCATTTCCGGAGCTTTTAATATAGCAACCAGAGGGTGTATACCATTCTTAATACCTTGAATTATTATACTTGCATTTTCACCTCTTGCATTTTTATCTCTTGCATTTTCAAACGGCGCTTTACACGATCATTGTTTCCTGCAATTATATGGGAAATAACTCGTAAAATATCTCCATATGTAGCTATATCAACAATCGCCATTGCATTTAAGTACACAATCAACTTGTTATTGATTAAACGAATCAATTGCCTTTTTAAAGTGGTTGCATTTTCAAGTGCATTATTCTTTTTTTTATTAAGCTCGTAATTCAGAACACTGATTTCAAACTCATTTTGCGCTGATTTGATGGCTCCGATCATTTCAGATACTCCTGACAGTAAGGCTATTTCTTTTTGTAAAACGGGACTATCCAATTCTGAAATCATAGAAATAAGCAAGGATGATTCTATATCGTAGGAATCGGAATCTAAATGCAAAACGTAATTATTTAATACTTCTATAACCTTTTGAGCAGCCTTTTTAATGCTTCCTTCCGGAAAATAAGTAGATCCAAGCACAAGGTAATACAAACCACGAACCGCTTCATTACGGATATGATCCTTTTCTTCCAGATCCGATTCATATTGTATCCGCTTAATAGATTCACTAAGTTTTGCGGACATTACTTTTAATTCAAAAATAATTCCTGATAAATAAGTATCGTCAGTGAGGGCTGACCAATGGTAGGAAGCCAAAATTTTTGAGAGGGTGGCATCCACCTCTACTGTGCGACTATGCGCAATCACTTTCTCAATCATAATCTAGGAATAAATGGTTAATACAATTCTAAAAAATTGAATTTTACATCTTCAATTTATAAAAACATCATGGAATATTCACTATCAATCACACTTTTTTTTAACCTATACCTCTCCATCTATTTAATATATTCAACAAAACCTATCTTTTAATCCTTTCGCATCCATCCATAAGATAAAACCGATATCTGAAAATTACATGGGTATAAAATGATTGAATTACTGGTTTATACATGTGATCATCATTAAAAAATTGTGTATACCCTTCAAATTAAGAGCAGTTACAACTTTGGAATTGTATATTGATATGCAAATTGAGTTGTGTGTACCCTTCAAATTAAGAGCAGTTACAACCACTAACAATAAGACAACAAAGAATAATTTGTTGTGTGTACCCTTCAAATTAAGAGCAGTTACAACGTAAGGTTCTTAAAAAATACGGGGAATTTGGTTGTGTGTACCCTTCAAATTAAGAGCAGTTACAACGCATCTTTAAAGACTAAAGCAGGCTTAATAGTTGTGTGTACCCTTCAAATTAAGAGCAGTTACAACTTTACGGTCGAAATGCCTCCTACCCCGGGGGTTGTGTGTACCCTTCAAATTAAGAGCAGTTACAACGTATAGTTGCAAAAGCCCTACAAATACTGAGGGGTAGCGTATTTTTAGCTTAAAAAAACGCAGCAATATTTCAAAGAACACCGCCTAAAAGGCTATTTTTTTAATTCTAATATAATGGTTTGAGCTACTTTATAAAAGTATTCGCTATAGGTACTTTCATTTTGATATGGATATAAACTCTTTATTAAACCAAATACTTGCATATTGGGCAGTTGGTTATGAGCAAACTTATTGCGCAATGCAATTATAATGTAGATTTTTTGTACAATAAGATGCGCCTCTCTAATGTTTGCAATGTTAATATTCATAAACTCACTTTGCAATACATTAATCCCGTCATATTCCTGATGATTATCATAATGCTCAATCAGGTTTAGCATGTACATTTTAAAGTTAGGATAGTTATTGTATTCAAGGTTTTGGGGATGATTAACACCATCAAAATCATTTATTTTAAGTATGTAATTTTCTAATTCGTGAAAAAGTTTAAGCATTTTTTCACGGCGAATACGCTCATACGATTCTCGTTTATTCTCCAATTCATCTTCCAATTGCAATTTATTCCAGATTCGAGTGGTATCGTACTGCAGAATTTGCTGAATCCGGCTATCATGCTCCAGCTTTCTGAACTTACCTATTTCTTTGAGTTTTACCTGTGGCTCAATTACTTGTCCGTTATACAAACAAAGCTCAATAGTTTTATTCCATAAAAAATTACAATTCAATAAATTATCAGAAGCATCTCCTACCGCCCTGTCTTTTTGGCGCAATGCTATTCGAAAATTCTCTTGTCGTTGTGCCTTAGTTTGGTAAAAATCCATTAAAGGTACATTTAACTTTTGTTTAAAAACTTGCTCAAACATATGATCTACCATCAGCTTTGCAAACAAATCCTGATGCTTGATTCTTTTAATGGCATAATCCTCTTTTTTCTTAAATAATTCGAGCTGTTCTTTATAAGCCAATCGCTTATCGTTGTTTTTAAATTCAATACTATTTTCCTTTGTTTTAGTATAGTTCTCGATATAAACCAACTGCAAATTGTAAAAGGATTGTAACGAATTTTCGTTATCATAACAGTACCTGTACCAATCGGCAAATAATTCAGGTGAGGTATCTATTTTTTTACCTTTTATAAAAGTAGGTTTATCATCAAATATTCCACGCGGAAACACCAGTGGTTTAGCTAAAAGTTCTCTTTTTTGAGTTGTGGTGTTTTTAAGGGTATATAAACGCTTTTTAAATACAATAAACACCTTTTTTAAAAACTTGGTATTTGAATTTCCAGCTGAAACCAATCCAATAAATTCATGTAATAGCTTTGTTCGTATATTCAGATATGCTTCATAAAACTGGTCAAAGCTATTATTGCTATTAAAAGCCTCAGCAAAATCTTTACCCCATTCTGGAGTTGTGTTGAAATCCCAATTTTCAAACAGCAGACTTTTAGCATCATTTTTATGTCTGTCGTAAAAAGCTAAAAAGCGTTGCAGCTCACTATGATGCTGTCCTTTCCATTGGGCTCTTGCCTTTTCAGGCATCCATCGTTTTAAATCATTAGCCAACCAGGTAGCCTCCTGACCTATTTCTTTTGTATAAAAAACATACTTTCTCCCTTTGTCCGTTTTTTCATATTTAATATCGGTGTATTCTCTGTTCTGTTTAATGAGCGTCAGCTTTTCATCTGTAATTACGATCTCCCTTTGTATCGCCTGCTTTAGTTTTATTAAATTATACTGATCCTTATTACTACTCTTTAACAGCTTTTTACTCATTTGCGAGTGCGTAAAATTTTGCTGAGCATCATAATTTGAAATGATATGATAACGCTCTACAATGTTTTTTACCAATATTTGTTCCAGTTGCTCACCCGTTTTCTTATTCACTAAAAACTCATATAAAAGGGCAGGTATTTCATTGGCACTTAATAAAGCTGTGGGATCACCAGTTTTTAAATTCTTTTCATCAGAGTAGATCTTTTGAATAATCCCCTGCTTCTCCTCTCTAATTTTCCGCTTCTTCTCAGGATTTGCTTTCTTCCTTATTTGCAAAATATCACGCCAAACGGCTTTAGCTTCTTCTCCATGAGCTAACAAATCAATATGAACAGGAATATTACGGCCTACTACATTATAACTTGGATTTGGGAAAAGCTCCCATCCTAATTCTGTTGACGAACCGGCAAAGTAATCGCTCTTGTACTTACATATTTCAGATAGCTTACCAAATAGATTAATTCTTTCTTTAATCATCCTGTTGGAAGCAAGATTGCTGGTTCCAATAGGTTTGAATCGCTTATCGTGTAAATAATGACCTGCAAATATTTGAAATTTTAAGGTTGGGAAATTGGCAAACTCATCTAAAAAACGCATAGCAAAGTATAAAAACTTATTCTCGTATCGTTTACGAATCACTGGATGCACAACAACAGACTCTTGTAAAGATTTGTTTTCACCTTTTGTTTCCTGAATATATTCATTCATATCTTCCAAAAACTCCTCTTTATCGTGTTCTGAAAGATTACGGTATATTTCATTAGGCACCTTGCTTAATTCATCAACCATTTGCAAGAGTAAGGTTTCTTTATCAAAGGTGTTTTTAACACGTTGCTTTACTCCTTTAAAAGCGAGGTATGAGAAAATCCAGTGTGTGGCCATAAAACTCAAACTGTTTTTCTGCTTCGTCACCACCTCTTCTGCACCCAATGATTTTCCTTTAAAACCTTTCAAATTAGCTTTTAATTGTTCCGTTTCTTTGCGTGATAAAAACATCGACAGTAAAAAAACAAATCCGTATTGTGTAATTGGAGAATAGAAAGCCTCATAATCCACAACAATATACTCTGATTTCATTCTGTCTGCCAGCTCAAAATCAGCACCCTTTTTATACATAAACTGACCGAAAGCATCATTAAAAATGGCATTCTCAATCCCTTTCGGATCATTAATCTTAACCTTTCTATTGGTTTTTCTTTTCTCTATTAACTCCTCTTTTTTAAGCTGCCTCAATACCTCAAATTCCTCACTAATACGCTTTTTTAAAAGCATCCTTGTATTGTCATCCTTCATCCTGTCCTTTTTCACCTTCTTTGTAACGCTCAACAATATTGAATCTAAAAAAGTATAAACGTCATCTGAAATACTTATTGGTGAATGATAGGCATGCGTATAGAAATTACGAAGGGCATCAATGGCTTTTAATAACGACCTGAAAGTATTGACAAAGTATTTTCTCTTTACAGTCTCTTTCTGCTCCATCGGAACATCATCAAAACTCGGGTGTGTTACCGGTAGATCCAGATAATCAATTACAGGTAAATATTCTTGTAATATACGAATGGCACGTTCCCAATCACTGAACGAAATCGTATCGGTAAAATAGTTATTCACTATCTCTATCGGATCATTGTTCTTATAATCAATATGTAATCTTAAACAGAATTCCGTAAAAATATGCAGTATATTATTTTGAGCAAGATTAAGAAATCCTCCAAAATAATGTTTATCGTTTTCATTGTTTAAAAAATAGTATTGTCCAACTCCTATTTGTTGAGGTTTTTCTAATGTTTCCATTTTACTATTGGTTTAAAGTTTGGTTAATATGAGTATAAAAGCACCAGTACATTTTGTAAACCATACGTTTGCGATACCAGCGGGCAAGCCATAACGATAAAAACAGGCATAAAATGATAGCTACATGCAGTACTATTAATTGTAATTGAGTTAGAATGCATATTGAGGCTCCAAATAAAAGACTTACTGAAAGCATTATTAAGGATATACTCATTCCTATCCAGCAAACTGAAAACAATTGCCTGAAAAAGAAATAAAAGCTCTGAAAGATTTTTGGTGATTCTAACTTTTCCAGATATTCAAGCTCGTAGTACATCCTGCCATAAAACTCTTCATTACTCTGGTATATCAGTTTTTTCTTTTCATCTTCTAATAACACAAACTCTTCGTTGGTATAAAACAAATCCATCTGAAACCATTTATGCGCAGCTTTATTTAAAGTGCTTTTTACATCAGGAGGATATTCCAGACTTCTGTATAAATCAGAAACCCCTTGATAAAGTCCGGTTAACTTTGTGTACCAACTACACTGTACCAGTGCATAGTTTAATACGTATAGTGCAGCTCCTAATATCATTGACACACAAAATACCATTCCAAGGTTACTATTCAGCTTATTGCTGATAACAGAATGATTGCTTAGATGGTAAAAAACACTTAATGTAGTGAGTAACCAGGTTAGAATAAATCCAGGAAATAATAATCCCAATAGGTCGTATAAAGAAAACTTGTTCATGGTAATTATTTGAGATAAAGATGTTTTTATTTAAAACAATAAAATCTTAAATGTAACAAAACAGCTACTAATACCAATATCCTAATGATATTAGTGTTATAATTTCATTCTATTAAACATATACCAAACACAAATTATTTAACGCCATCATCATAGTCAAATGGGTATTAGTATAAACAGTAAATAGTACCTGTCCATAAAGTCCAAACACCCGACTATATGGACAGGCAGTAAATTGTGTCAGCAAGAAAGCTCCGTTTTTTTCCGGAATAATCGGGGCAGGCTGTTACTCTTGCTCTCAAAATGATCATTTACGGCAGTAAACTGACATTTTTCGAGCTTTGAAAGCCTCAAAAATGAAACTTTCTTATCTGCCACTCGAGTTTTCATACAAGCACTAAATACAAATTTTACAGGTACCTATATAAATGCATTCCTCCTGAGGTTACCCATCAACTACAAAAAGCCGTTTAACAACCGCTAAAAATGATTAGAATCATACTTCTACCCTGATTTAATTCATATAAAAACCTTCAATTCAATCGTAAATTTGTACTTACACAATCAAATTGCAAGAATAAACGAACGAATTTATATTAATTAATACTTCAATTATGCCAAAGGGAATATTTAATGTACCGATTGCAGAAAACGAACCCGTATTATCGTATGCTCCCGGTACTCCGGAAAGAGAAGCTCTTAAGTCACAGTTAAAAGCTTATAAAGCAACTGAAGTTGATATTCCAATGTACATTGGAGGTGAAGAAATCAGAACTGGCAATAAAATAGCCATGCATCCTCCTCATGACATCAACCATTGCTTAGGTTATTACCACCAGGGCGATGAAACACATGTATACAAAGCGATTGATGCGGCTTTAACCGCTAAAGCTAAGTGGGAAAAACTTGCTTGGGAGCACAGGGCATCGATATTTTTGAAGGCCGCAGATTTAGTAGCAGGACCTTATCGTCAGAAAATAAATGCTGCTACCATGTTAGGTCAGTCAAAAAATGCTTTTCAGGCAGAGATTGATGCAGCTTGTGAGTTTGCAGATTTCCTGAGGTTTAATGTTCAATACATGACCGACATTTATGCTGAACAACCAGAATCATCTCCTGGCGTGTGGAATCGCGTTGAATACAGACCTTTGGAAGGATTTATTTTTGCACTGACACCATTTAACTTTACTTCTATTGCTGGTAACCTACCAACCGCACCAGCACTTATGGGAAACACTGTAGTTTGGAAACCTTCTAAAACAGCCGTTTATTCAGCTCATGTATTAATGGAGATATTTAAAGAAGCAGGTGTTCCAAACGGTGTGATTAATCTGGTATATGCTTCCGGTCCTGTTGCTGCCAAGGTGATATTTGAACACCCTGATTTTGCCGGAATTCACTTTACAGGTTCAACCGGCGTATTCCAAAGTATGTGGAAAACCATTGGTGAAAACATTCACAAATACAAAACCTATCCTCGTATTGTAGGTGAAACTGGCGGAAAAGATTTTATCATGGCTCATAAATCATGCGATGCCTTAGCTGTTGCCACAGCTATTGTTCGTGGAGGTTTTGAGTACCAGGGGCAAAAATGCTCTGCTGCATCACGCATCTACCTTCCGGAAAGCAGGTGGGAAGAAATTAAAGGCTATATAGGTGAGCAATTGGCCGAAATAAAAATGGGAGACCCTGAAGATTTCAGCAATTTTGTAAATGCTGTAATCGACGAATCTTCTTTTAATAAATTAGCTGGTGCTATTGATGCAGCCAAGGCAAGCAAAGAAGCAGAGGTTATTTTCGGTGGCAAGTGCGATAAATCAAAAGGTTATTTTATTGAACCTACCATCATTTTAACAAGCAATCCGAAATATGACACCATGGAGGAAGAATTGTTTGGACCAGTAGTAACTATCTATGTATATAAAGACGCAGATTTTGAGGCTACTATGGATATACTGGACACCACTTCTATGTATGCCCTTACCGGTGCCATCTTTTCACAAGACAGGTATATTGCTGAGCAAATGACTCAGAGACTAACACACGCTGCGGGTAATTTTTACATTAATGATAAGCCAACAGGAGCGGTTGTTGGTAACCAACCATTTGGCGGATCAAGAGGTTCCGGAACTAACGACAAAGCCGGATCGCCTATTAACTTAATGCGATGGGTTAGCCCAAGAACCATTAAAGAAACCTTTGTTCCTGCTAAGGATTATAAATATCCATTCTTAGAGGAATAGAACGTCATTGTCAATACATATATGCATCCTTATACCGAGCTCCTTGTTAAAAGGGGTTCGGTTTTTTTGTTGTAAGATAGAGGATGGAGAAAGGTATGTGTTAATACCGGTGCTTATGGTTTTAATTGATATAACACAATAACATTTAACCCAGAAAATATGCATTAGGTACATCTATAACGAAGCCCTAATGCACAATTCGTATTAATCTGAGTTCGATTAAAATTAGCGAGCTCAAATTTCAGTAAATGATTGATTTACATATAAATTTTTGAGACATAGCGAGCTATGGTGATAAAATTTAGAGCCGTAAATCGATTATTTACTGAAAAGCTATGAATGTCACTTATAAATACCGATTTTCTGCGTCATATTTGCTTACCATAGCCCGCTATGCTTTCG
>JBNKRV010000097.1:0-2006 GCA_050296935.1 Marinilabiliaceae bacterium
GGAATATGAGCGGTCGGCAAGACCCAGCGATTATTCCAGGTTGAACTACAACCCGTTTTTAATACCAGCCAAGTATTTTAAGTGGGTTTTTGTGTTTTTTTATGGATATTGGAGACTATGTTTTGTCTTTATTTTTGTGAGAGTTGTAGCTTTTATTGGTTTCGTTTAATGCCAAACACTACATTTTAATTGAAAATGCTACAGTTTAGACCATATAACTCTCGGCCTAATGAAAATGAAGCATAGAGTTGATTTTCATTAACCTACAAAGAAGGAATGCCCCCTCATGATGAGTATAGAACTTAACGATTAAAAACATAAAGGCGACTTTCCTGAGCTTTATGGCTGAAGTAGATAGTTGGATTTTTACTCTATTTACAATCTGTTTCATTTGCAGATATATTCACAAAAAACAATTACCCGGCAATTTTTTATTGGAAAGATTAATTGCTAAATTTGATTGGCAAAACAACTAAACATATTATATTATTTCGACATTGTTGTTATGCAGCCATATATGCATATAAACACAATGACGATATAGATATGTTATGAGCAATTATAAACAATAACATAAATACAAACAATGAGAAAAAATCAAGTACTATTATTCCTCTTAGGAATGAGCTTTTATTCATTTGGACAAGTTAGAGATACAGGTGATAACGTTGGAATAGGAATTAGCTCTCCACAAACAAAACTTCATGTAAAACAAGTATTCTCTATAAGCGATGTATCTACCACTCCTAATATTGGTTTACTAAATTTATCACTTAAGACTTCTGATGGTTTTGTTCCAGCAAATACAGAAGGAAGGCTTCAGTTCAACTTTGAAAGTTGGTCTAATGGTGAAGATACTAGGGGAGTTATTGGTTTTCAAATACCAGAAAATTCAGATGGCTGGTATGGTGGTAGTACATTGAATTTTTACACGAAAGCTCCTGCCCCAGGAGGTGGTGTTAGCCCTGGATTGATCAATTCATTTTCAATTAATAGATTTGGGAATGCTACTTTAAGAACCGTTCGTAGTGGAACCACAAGTATACCATTAAATAATACAGGATTAAAACTCCAGTATCATACTACAGGAATGCATGTTCCCTATGGCAGTGAAAATCGAATTTCTTTTACTACGAAATCATATAATAATGGAGAAAGTGAAATTGGAGCTATGGCTGTAAAAGTTGGACCAGAAGAATCAGGCTCTTATGGAGGTGGAGAAATAATTTTTTATACAAAAGATTCTAGTCCTGGAGGAGGAGAGCCAGGGGAAGGTTTATTAGAAAGGTTAAGAATTGATTGTAAAGGTCGAGTAGGTATTGGAACTGAAAATACTGGAAATCATAAATTGGCAGTAGAAGGTTCTATCGGAGCAAGAGAGATTCAGGTAGAAGCTAATGAGTGGTCTGATTTTGTATTTGAAGACAATTATGAATTAAAAAGTCTAGAAGAAACAGAACAATTTATAAAAGAAAACAAACATCTTCCTGATGTGCCAAACGAATCAGAAGTCCTAGAAAAAGGAATTAATCTTGGTGAAATGGATTCAAAATTACTTCAGAAAATTGAGGAGTTAACTCTATACATGATTGAGATGAACAAAGAATTGAAAAATGTTAAAGAAAAGAATTTAGCCTTAGAAGAAGAAATTCGAATTCTGAAAGGAGAATAAAAGCTCATAACAATGCATCATAAGTAATGCGGGGTATGTAGCATTTATAGGAGTTTGTGCGATATTTTAGCCCCGCCAAATCTACGATTTTACGAGCTAATTAATATTTGAAAGTTAACTGTAAAATCGTAGTTTTGGCTACTTAGCTATTTGAAACAGTTGAGGGTTAAATCTCGCACTACTCATATGCGAGCCGTTGGTGTGCCACGACGCTGTGGTAATCCAGTAGGTGCAAATCCTACCTGAATAATTTGCTGTTCATTTAGAAGAACTGCCGACAGTTCTGTCCGTGAGGATATCGCTGAAGCTCGGTATGTTCAAATGACCAAGCCGT
>JBNKRV010000098.1:0-5649 GCA_050296935.1 Marinilabiliaceae bacterium
TGCAGAAGTCAGAGTAGTCTCATAGTACCGCAGTAGTTGGGGAAGTGCCATCTGAACGACCCAATGTAGGGAAGGGGATCTACCAGTTAATATGGATCAACCAAACGACACCATGGATTTACTCAGAGAAATCGTCAACAGGTATACGAAATTTGGTTGTATATTTATTTCAGATATTAAAACATATTAGCTGAGGAGCCGGATACGGGAAATCTGTACGTCCGGATCTGCGGGGGGATAGGTGGAGTAATCTGCCATTCTATCCCGATTATCATAGGGTTTTATGCCTTATTTAATATGCGAACTGTAAAAGTAGCTTACTTTAAATATATGTATGATGAATTATAAAAGATATTGTAAAAGCTTAACGCTAAAGGATGATGCTGAATTAATAGAAGCCTATAAAAAAGCACATGCTCCTGGTGCAGCATGGCCCGAAATAACACTTGGGATGAAAGAGGTGGGAATCGTTGATATGGAAATATATCTATTAAATAATCAGTTGTTTATGATAATGGATACTGTACCGGAGTTTGATCATGATAAGGCTATGGCTGAACTGGCACAAAAACCCAGACAAGGAGAATGGGAAGCCTATGTTGCGAAATTTCAAAACTCATCTACGGATTCTACTGCTGCAGAAAAGTGGCAATTGATGAATCGAATATATAAAATGGAGTAGTTAAATATTATAATTTAAATGAAAATTATAGAAAGGAATAAATTCGGAAATACAGGATTGACTGTTCCTCCAATTATTTATGGAACAAGTTACCTCGGTAATTTGTATCAGAATTTATCTTATCAGGATAAAAGAAAATTAGTTGAAGGATGGTTTTTGTGTACTGATAAACCGGTAATTGATTCGGCAGGTAAATATGGTGCAGGATTAGCCCTGGAAATGATTGGTAAACTATTAGGAGAACTGGATATAGATCCATCTGATATTACAATTAGTAATAAACTTGGTTGGTATAGGGTTCCATTGACTACTAAAGAACCAACGTTTGAACCAGGAGTTTGGGCAGATATAGAACATGATGCAGTCCAAAAAATTAGTTATGAAGGCATTTTGGAATGTTGGAGGCAAGGAAATGAGCTGCTTGGAGGTAAGTATAAGGCTAATGTGGTTTCAGTTCATGATCCGGACGAATATTTAGAAGCTGCTAAGGATCCGGAAGATAGGGAGAAAAGGCTTTCGGATATTAAGGAGGCATACAAAGCTTTGTTTGAACTAAAGGATAAAGGCTTTATTAAAGCTGTTGGTATAGGTTCTAAAGATTGGTTAATAATTAAAGAGCTTTATAAATCGGTAAAGTTTGATTGGGTGATGTTTGCTAACTCATTTACCATTATGCGGCATCCAGATGATTTTTTGGATTTTATTGATGTATTGTATGATAATCATGTAGGTGTTATCAATTCAGCAGTATTTCATGCTGGATTTTTGACAGGTGGTGAGTTTTTTGATTATAAAATTGTAGATCCTAATACAGCAGTAGGATCAAAAATCATGGCTTGGAGAACGCAGTTTAATAAACTTTGTGAAAAGCACAATGTAAAACCTGCTGATGCTTGTATTCATTTTGCAATTTCTCATCCTGCTATTGCATCACTGGCATTAAATACCAGTAAAGTAAAAACAATGGAGAGAAATATTGAGGTTATTTTAAAAGAGACTCCACAAGTATTCTGGGATGAAATGAAGGACTCTGGGTTGATTTCTTCAAATTATAAATATCTATAATAGAAAATATTATGATAGTAGATGCGCATCATCACTTCTGGAAATACAATTCCACTGAATATGGTTGGATAGATGATACTATGAAATCTATTCGTAAGGATTTTTTGCCGGATGATCTTGAAAAAAGTATTGTAACGGCAGGAGTGGATGCCGTTGTTTCGATACAAGCCCGGCAAAGTATTGAAGAAACAGAATGGTTGTTACAATTAGCTGATAAAAATGATTTTATAAAAGGTGTGGTTGGATGGCTGCCAATTATGCATGCCGATTTTAGTTTATACTTAGAAAAGTTTAAAGTCAATAAAAAATTAGTGGGCTTAAGGCATGTAATACAAGGCGAACCTGATGATGAGTTTATTTTAGGAAATAAGTTTAACCGCGGAATTGAACAGATATCTGATACTGGATTGGTTTATGATATTCTGGTATTTGAGCGTCACCTTCCATACGTGGTGGAATTTGTAAAAAGGCATCCCGGTCAAGTTTTTGTCATTGACCATATTGCTAAACCTCAAATAAAGAAAGGTCTTTTATCTCCATGGAAAGAACATATGCAATGTTTGGGGAAATTTGATAATGTTTATTGCAAGATATCAGGAATGGTAACCGAAGCGGATTTTAGAAACTGGAAGGAAGCGGATTTGAGTCCATATTTTAATGTTTTGCTGGATTCTTTTTCACCTGAACGATTAATGTTTGGTTCGGATTGGCCGGTATGCCTGGTTGGAGTAGAATATCAACGTTGGATGCAAATTGTGAAGAAACATATTGACAGTTTATCAAAAGATGAACAAAATTCAATAATGGGTGGGAATGCCATTGAGGCTTATCAGTTGAAATTTTAAAAAATGAATATGAACACAAGATGGTTAGCATTTTTTTGTGTCGGCTATGATAATAGAAGAGCTACATTTTGTTGTATGATACTAAATTTAAAGCGATGAAAGCACTAATTATAAAAGAACCAGGGCAAGTGGATGTTATACAAGTAGAAAGTCCAAAGCCTGCTGTTGGTCAGGTTCTACTTAAGGTAAAGTATATTGGGTTCTGTGGTTCGGACCTGACAACATATCTGGGAAAAAACCCCATGGTACAATACCCCCGGATTCCCGGGCATGAGATATCAGCTATCATTGAACAATGCGGAGAGGGAGTGCCTGAAGTATTCAAAAAAGGGAATGCAGTGACAGTTGTTCCATACACAAATTGTGGTCAATGTCCTTCTTGTAAGAGGGGACGTGAATATGCTTGTCAGTTTAATCAGACTTTGGGAGTTCAACGGGATGGAGCTATGTGTGAATTCATTGTTGTACCCTGGCAAAAGTTGTTAATGGATGATGGGCTGAATAGTCTGGAACTGGCTTTAGTTGAGCCGCTTACCGTCGGCTTTCATGCGGTTGGCAGAGGTAGAGTAACAGATAGTGATACAGTATTGGTTTTTGGTTGCGGTATGATAGGGGTTGGCGCATTGGTAAGATCTGTATTACGTGGAGCAACCGTTATTGCTGTCGATATAGATGATGATAAGTTGGAGGTAGCTAAAGAGTTAGGCGTACATTATACAATTAATTCCATTAAGGAGAATCTTACTCAACGGTTAAATGAAATTGTGCCTGGAGGTCCGGATGTTATCATTGAAGCAGCAGGAAACCCCCGGACTTATTTAGCTTCAGTTGAAGAGGTTGGTTTTACAGGAAGAGTAGTTTGTATTGGTTATGCTAAGGACGATGTTTCTTTTGCCACCAAGCTGTTTGTTCAAAAGGAATTAGATATTCTGGGATCCCGTAATGCAACAGCAGAAGATTTTAGATCAGTTATTTCTTACCTTAAAAGAGGTGAATTTCCGGTTGATAAAATGATTACTCAAATAGTGAAACCAGATGAAGCAGGTGTTGCTATTCGGAACTGGGCTGATAATCCCGGACAAGTATTTAAGATAGTTTTAGATATGGGATAGCATGGAATTGCAAATACTTTCATGTTCTTAAGGAATACTTTTATATTGATGGATTGTTAATTAAATAAATTACGATTATGAAAAACCTTATTTCAATATTTACTTGCATTTTGTTTTTTGTTTCTTGCAATAAAGAAACTAAAGAGAAAATGCAAACTGGCAAATTTGAACCCACATGGGAATCTTTACAACAATATAAAACTCCGGAATGGTTTAACGATGCAAAATTTGGCATATGGGCTCACTGGGGTCCTCAATGTCAGCCAGAAGCCGGAGATTGGTATGCAAGACATATGTACAATCAGGGCCACTGGCAATATAATTATCATTCAGAGAATTATGGACATCCATCTGAATTCGGGTTTAAGGATGTTATAAATGAATGGAAAGCGGAAAAATGGGATCCTGAAAAATTAGTTGCACTATATAAACGCGCTGGTGCCCGCTATTTCTTTGCCATGGGAAACCATCATGACAATATGGATTTATGGAACAGTAAATATCAGGAATGGAATTCCGTTAATGTGGGCCCAAAGAAAGATATTTTAGCCGGTTGGGCTCAGGCAGCAAAGCATAATGATTTACCTTTTGGAGTAAGTATACATTCTGCACATGCCTGGCGTTGGTATGAAAGTGCACAATTAGCTGACAAAGAAGGTAAATACGCCGGAATTCCTTATGATGGCAACTTAACGCAGGCAGATGGAAAAGGAAAATGGTGGGAAGGCCTTGATCCTCAGAAATTATATGTTCAGAACCATGCTTTGAGTGAGAATAGCGAAAATATTGGTAGTATTCATAAACAGTGGAATTGGGACAATGGAGCAACTCCTCCTTCTGAAGAATACTGTACAGATTTTTACAATCGTACGGTTGATATGATCAATCAGTTTCATCCCGACCTTATTTATTTTGACGATACTGCTTTACCATTATGGCCTGTTAGTAATGTAGGCCTTGAAATTGCAGCACATTATTACAATACCAACATGAAGTTGAATAACGGCGATTTGGATGTTGTATTGTTCGGTAAAATTCTTACTGATGATCAAAAAGAATGTATGGTGTGGGATGTTGAGCGAGGAGCCCCAGATGAAATCCAGGAAAAACCATGGCAATCCTGTACATGCATTGGAGGATGGCATTACGATAGGGGTATCTACAATAGAAACCAGTATAAATCCTCTAAAACAGTGATGCAAATGCTCGTGGATATTGTAAGTAAAAACGGCAATCTTCTATTAAATATCCCTGTAAGAGGAGACGGTTCAATAGACAAATTAGAATTAAATGTTGTTGATGGTATTACAAAATGGATGGATATAAATAGTGAATGTATTTATGCTACAAGGCCATGGCATATATATGGAGAAGGTCCAAAGGCTGAAAGTGCAAATCCGTTAAATGCACAAGGATTTAACGAAGGAAAAGGAGGCGCATATACATCTAAAGATATCAGATTCACTAAAAAAGGGAATGTATTATATGCTGTGGTAATGGAAGTTCCTGAGAATAATGAAGAAATTATAATTAAGTCATTGGCAAGTAATGGTCAGTATTTCCAAAAAGATTTTGATGAAGTGAAGTTGTTAGGGGGGCAAATTAAATCATTTACTTTTAGCACAAAAGGATTAAAGGTTAAATTACCCAATAACCAGAATTTAATTGCTCCAATAGTGTTAAAAATTTACTGATTTTTTTAAAGTAAAGA
Source organism: Marinilabiliaceae bacterium (assembly GCA_050296935.1). Classification (GTDB taxonomy): domain Bacteria; phylum Bacteroidota; class Bacteroidia; order Bacteroidales; family Marinilabiliaceae; genus Saccharicrinis. Next base: position 5,416 of record JBNKRV010000098.1, read on the forward strand.
TTTTGATAATTACTAATCGCTACTCATATAAAAAAAAGTGCAAGTGTCTGCTAACCTATTTGATTACGACATAAAATCTGGATTTACTTCATAAATTATTAACCTGAGTTCGATTAAAATTAGCGAGCTCAAATTTCAGTAAATGATTGATTTACAATATAAATTTTTGAGACATAGCGAGCTATGGTGATAAAATTTAGAGCCGTAAATCGATTATTTACTGAAAAGCTATGA
>JBNKRV010000099.1:0-24194 GCA_050296935.1 Marinilabiliaceae bacterium
AAAGCTATGAATGTCACTTATAAATACCGATTTTCTGCGTCATATTTGCTTACCATAGCCCGCTATGCTTTCGCAAACATTCCTTAAAACTCAATATTTATAAGCGATTTGAGCCTTTAATTTTATATCGAACTCAGGTTAATAGTAACCTGAGTTCGACATATGTAGAGGTAAATTGTTATGATCTGATTGTGATTTGAGATAGGCTTACAGTTGGTATTCTTTTAAATAAAAGAATGCAAACCCACATGAAACAATCATCGTTAACATTAACGGTAATACACGAAACTTTATAGACACATTTTTAATATTATCTATTAATTATTTACATGAGAAAATTACCTAAACACAATAACTGCACCATACTAAAAACAACTTATAGCATTACTACACTGAACCTTACATCAATTAAAATCATTTTTTCAAGCAACTATTCCGCTAAAGTTAAATGTTAAATTATTTGGAATGTAGAAATTAATACGTACTTTCGTGTTCGTTAACGGCAACACCAAAAAGCGAGCTATAATGCCTTCAAAAGAATTCATTAATCAAAATTTCTTACTAAGTAACAAAACAGCACAAGAAATCTATCACAAATATGCTGAAGGCAAACCTATTCTTGATCTTCATTGCCATTTAGACCAAAAAAACATTGCTCAGAACAAAAGTTTTGACAATTCAGGTGATATGTGGTTAGGTGCTGCATGGTGGTTTTCAGATCAAAAAAACGGAATGAAACGTCACCTTGAAGATTCGTCAGTTCTAAGTCTTTTAAGTCGCTTTATAGGTATGGGAACTGACTCCCGAAGCTTTTTATCCTACCCTCGTCATGAATATTTCAGAAGAATCGCGTGTAATTTCATTGGTGAGGAAGTTGAAAAAAGACTAATACCCAATAATGAAGAAATATTAAAGATGGTCGTTGAGGGACTATCCTATAATAACGCTAAATCGTATTTTAATTTATAATATCACATAACAATGGCAAAAAAAGTAGTAACCTTTGGAGAAATCATGCTCCGCTTTGCAACACCTCAATATCAACGTTTTTCGCAAGCAACAGAGTATAAAGCATCATTTGGTGGTGGTGAGGCTAACGTTGCTGTTTCATTAGCAAATTATGGTATCGACGTTTCATTTGTTTCCCGATTGCCGAAAAATGATATTGGTACTGCATGTAGAATGGATCTTCAAAAATACGGAGTAGATGTGAATAACATTGTATATGGAGGAAACAGATTAGGCACATACTACCTTGAAACAGGTGCTGTTGCCCGTGCAAGCAAGGTTGTTTACGACAGAGCAAACTCTGCTTTCTCTGAAATTAAACCTGGTATGATTAACTGGGAAGAAGTATTGAAAGATGCTGATTTTTTCCACTGGACAGGTATTACTCCAGCTGTTTCTCAGGGGGCTGCTGATGCTTGTCTAGAAGCCATACAAGTAGCTAACAGACTAGGAGTTACTGTATCTACAGACCTGAATTATCGCAAAAATTTATGGAAGTATGGCAAAACAGCAGACGAGGTAATGCCTGAATTAGTTGCTGGTTGCGATGTTGTTTTAGGTAATGAAGAAGATGCTGAAATGGTACTTGGCATTAAACCTGAAGGTATTAACATTACAGGTGGACATGTGGAGGCTGAAGCATACAGAAGCGTATCGCAGCAGATCATGGCCAGATTTCCAAGGGTTAAAAAAGTAATTACTACGCTAAGGGGTTCCATTAATGCGAACCACAACTCCTGGTCAGGTGTACTATACGATGGAAAAAATCTATTTGAAGCTCCAACATACCAAATTACACATATCGTTGATCGTGTAGGCGGAGGTGATTCATTTATGGGTGGATTAATATACGGATTATTGACATACGAAGGTGATGATCAAAAAGCATTGAACTTTGCAACTGCTGCATCATGTTTAAAACATACCATTCATGGCGATTATAACCTTGCAACTGTTGATGAGGTTGAGAAACTAATGGGTGGAGATGCATCCGGTAGAGTTTCCAGATAAATAAAATTAAAAAAGTGAGCGAGTAACAATTATATATGTAGGGTCTTGTATCAATAAATTAATGTGCAACATTAAAAAGTTTTTGAAGAAATTTTTAACCGGAAGGAACTCGTTAACGAATGAGAGACTTCCAAACATACAATGAATACTACTTATATAATTGTTTGCCACTTTTAAAAATATTAACAGGTATCGATGATAGGTTGATTGATAGGTATTGAGAATCTTAGGGCACAAGATAGTTTTTCATCAACTACTCCATGCAAACATCTTTTCAACCTATCATCTTTTCAATTTAATTAAATTATAACAAAGAGTAATGGCAAAATATTCAAGATTAGAGGTATTTCAGGCAATGAAAGAAACAGGTGTTGTACCTGTATTTTTTGATAAAGACATTGAGGTTTGCAAGGCTGTTGTTAAATCATGCTATGATGGTGGTATCCGTGTTTTTGAATTTGTAAACCGTGGCGACTTCGCTCATGAGGTTTTCGGTGAACTTAACAAATACGCTTTAGAGAACTTACCCGGAATGATTTTAGGAGCAGGTTCCATTGTTGAAGAAGCTACTACTGCTTTATATATTCAATTAGGGGCCAATTTCATTGTTTCTCCGTTATTAAATGAGAATATGGCTAAAATCTGTAACCGCAGAAAAATTATGTGGTCTCCTGGTTGTGGTACAATTTCTGAAATAAACAAAGCCCAGGAACTTGGATCTGAAGTTGTTAAGGTATTTCCTGCTTCTGAAGTTGGTGGTCCTTCATTTGTAAAAGCTGTTAAAGCTCCAATGCCCTGGACTGATATTATGCCTACCGGAGGTGTTGATACATCTAAAGAAAACCTTCAAAAATGGTTTGATGCAGGCGTAACTTGTGTTGGAATGGGTTCTAAACTATTTCCTGAAGATGTTATGGCATCAAAAGACTGGAACGCATTAACAAATGTTGTTAAAGAATTGATGAACAACATTAATTCCGTAAGAAAATAAATCAGGATTTTATTAAGTATCAGGATTTAACTATTCCATTTCACTCCTGATACTTGATGTAATACCAATATACCAATGATATTTGCGCTATAATTTCATTCTATTAATTTTATACTGCGTTACAAGATATCATCGTAACCTGGACTATGTCTCAATTTATTACATGATTATTGCTTCACTCAGCAAAGCTCAAGTAAGCCTGGCTCTGCTCTTGTTTATCGCAATAACTTGTATTTTGTAAAAACTAAATATCTCTATTTTTTTAACGCCAAACTCATAGTGAAATTGATATAAAACTTATAAACTACAACACATGGTACCCTTAAATCTTAAGAATAAAGTTGCTGTTATTACAGGCGGTGGTGGAGTTTTATGCTCTACTATGGCAAAAAGCCTTGCCTCTCACGGTGTAAAAACAGCAATTCTTGACCTTAATCTGGAGGCAGCTCAAAAAGTAGCTTCTGAAATTACAGAAGAATACGGAACCACATCTATTGGTGTTTCTGCCAGTGTACTGGACAAAGACTCTCTTGAAAAAGCCAGAACGTTAATTCACAAAGAACTTGGAACCGTTGATTATTTAGTAAACGGAGCTGGTGGTAACGCAGCCTCAGCAACAACAAAAGCCGAATTTATTACCGATAATGTATCAGATAGCCTTGAGGATACTTTCTTTGGATTACAAATGGAAGGTTTTGATAAAGTTTTTGCTTTAAATTTCCAGGGTACACTACTTCCTTGTATGGTATTTGCCAAGGATATGCTGGATAAAAAAGAAGGATCTATTATCAATATTTCATCAATGAATTCATATACTCCATTGACGAAAATTCCGGCTTACTCGGCGGCAAAAGCAGCTATTAATAATTTCACGCAATGGTTAGCTGTTCATTTTGCAAAAACAGGCATCAGAGTGAATGCCATTGCTCCTGGTTTCTTACTGACAAACCAAAACCGATTTTTACTTATTGATGAAAAAACTGGTGAGGCAACTGCCAGAGGTAAAAAAATCATTAGAAATACCCCAATGGAACGCTATGGTGAACCTGAAGAGCTTACCGGAACTATGCTATATTTATTGTCGGACTGGGCTAACTTTATTACAGGTGTTGTAATTCCTGTTGATGGAGGATTTAGTGCCTATTCCGGAGTATAAAACAAATAAGATCTAAAATTTATTTAAATGGCTATAGAACAAACATGGAGATGGTACGGCCCCGATGATCGTATTACCTTAAATGATATAAAACAGACAGGAGCAACCGGAATTGTTACAGCATTACACCATATTTCAAATGGTGAAGTCTGGACAAAAGAAGAGATCATGAAGCGTAAAAACTTGATTGAAGAAGCCGGTTTAACCTGGTCGGTTGTTGAAAGTGTTCCTGTACATGAAGACATTAAAAAACAAACTGGTAATTGGAAAACATACGTAAAAAATTACCAGGACTCCATAACAAATCTGGGTGCATGTGGAATAGAAACCATTTGCTATAATTTTATGCCGGTTTTAGATTGGTCTCGTACCAATTTAAATCATGCATTCATTGATGGTTCGCTTGCTTTAATATATGAACAAAAAGTATTTGCTGCATTTGATATTTACATATTAAAGCGAAAAGGAGCTGAAAAAGATTATTCTGAAAAGATTCAACAGCAAGCTAAAGAGTATTTTGAAAGTCTGGATGCTTCAGGTATTGAAATACTAACCAACACAGTGATAAAAGGATTACCCGGAGCTGAGGAAAGTTATACACTTGAGCAATTTCAGAAGGTTATAGATGGTTATAAAAACATTGACGATAAAAAGCTTAAAAAACATCTTCAGGACTTTTTAAATGCCATTATTCCCGTTGCTGAGCAAGCTGGTGTAAGAATGGCTATTCATCCGGATGATCCACCATGGGGGCTATTAGGCTTACCCCGTGTAGTGAGCACTTTAGATGATGCTAAATCGATAATAAATACTGTTGACTCCATTTCAAACGGAGTGACTTTGTGCACCGGAAGCTGGGGAGCAGGATATTTTAACGATTTATCGGTTATGGCTAAAGAATTGGCACCTAGAATTAATTTTGCACATTTGCGTAATGTAAAAAGAGACACCGACCACAATTTTAACGAAGATTATTTATTTGATGGCGATGTTGATATATACGAGGTTCTTAAAACAATTGTTTTAGAAGAAGACCGACGCAGAAAAGAAGGCAGAAAAGACAGTTCAATCCCCGTTCGACCTGATCATGGAAACCAAATGCTTGGTGATGTTGGTCAGGATAATAACCCGGGTTATTCTTTATACGGAAGAATGAAAGGATTAGCAGAGATAAGAGGTCTTGAATTAGGAATCAGGCGAAGTATTAAGATATAACATAAAGCCGTTAGCTTTTGACAATCCATTTACTAACAGCTCTATTCTATAAATTATTAAAGAGGTATATTATATTTACACAAATACAAACGTGTGGACAAAACAAACGAACATATTTAAATCTAAGAAAAAAACATCCATGAAATTAAAATCAACAGCATCCGTATTATTTGTTGCTTTACTTTTACTCTTGGGAGGATGTAAAAGTGCAAACAAAACTACCACGCTAAAGCTAGCTCATGGTCTTGACCCAACACACCCGGTACACAAAGCCATGGTGTATATGGCAGAAAAGTTAGTTGAAGTATCTAACGGCAAAATGAAACTTGAGATTTACCCGAGCGGACAACTTGGCGGGGAACAACAATGTGTTGAATTACTGCAAATCGGGAGCTTAGCTATTACAAAAGTTTCAGCTGCTGTAATGGAAAGCTTTACGTCCAACTATCAGGTACTTGGCCTTCCTTATATTTTTCGTTCAAGAGAACATGCATTTAGTGTATTGGATGGAGAAATTGGTCAGGAATTTTTAAATTCTGCAGAGCAATTCAACCTTAAAGGTCTATGTTTCTACGATGCAGGATTCAGAAGCTACTACACCATTGATAAGCCTATCAATTCTCCGGAAGACCTGAACGGAATGAAGATCAGGGTAATGAAAAGCCAGACAGCTATGAACATGGTAAAAGCCATGGGTGGATCACCTACTCCAATTTCATGGGGAGAATTGTATACTGCACTACAAAGCGGAGTGGTTGATGGGGCTGAAAATAACCCACCCAGTTTATATACTTCTCGTCATTACGAGGTATGTAAAAAATATACGCTTAATGAGCATACGTCAGTACCTGATTTACTGATTATAAGTACTGTAATCTGGAATAAACTAACCGATCAGGAAAAGCAATGGTTACAGACAGCTGCTACAGCATCAGTTCCGCAAGAGCGTAAACTGTGGGCAGAAGCCGAAAGAAAAGCTCTTGAAGAAATTGCCAAAGCAGGTGTTGAAATTATCCGCCCTGACAAAGCACCTTTTATGAAATCAGTAGAAGGTATTTTTGAAAGTTACAAATCACAACCTGAATTATACGACTTGATTCAACGCATAAGAAAAGTACACTAGCCGATATGGCCAGAGCAAATAATTAAGTCTGTATTATCACTTATTAATCTGAACTGGTTGTTAAGGTTTTTATAACATTGAAACAAATGAAAATTAAAAAAGCACTAGATAAATTCCTGGAAAAAATTCTCATCTTTATTATGAGTATCCTGGTGATAGATGTCTTATGGCAAGTACTCAGCCGTTACATTCTTTCTTCACCAAGTTCATTTACCGATGAATTGGCAGGGTTTCTCTTAATTTGGGTAGGTATCCTTGGAGCGGCATACGTTGCTGGTCAGCGCCAGCATTTGGCCATTGACCTATTGGTTCAAAAATCATCTGAAGCCAACCAAACCAGACTATACTTTTTCATCAACGTTTGTGTGGCTCTGTTTGCAGCTTCAGTAATGGTTATTGGAGGAGCCTGGTTAGTGATCACTCGATTCCAATTTGAAGTATCATCTACTGCATTGCGCATTCCGCTGGGTTATGTGTATCTGGTAATGCCATTAAGCGGTTTATTAATCGTGTACTACTCAATTTACTTTATTATTCACCCTAATGAAAACTTGGCATAATGGACTACTTAGGTATATTTGTTCTTATATTTTCCTTTATATTTTTATTGGTATGTGGTGTACCCATTGCCTTTAGCATTGGTATTTCCGGTATATTAACCATGTTGGTAAGCATCGATTCATTACCAGCATTTACAACTTACGCTCAGAGAATGGCCACGGGTCTCGACAGCTTTGCATTACTGGCTATTCCTTTCTTTATACTCGCAGGTAACATCATGAACAGTGGAGGAATAGCCATACGTCTTATTAATCTCGCTAAAAAATTAGTAGGGAAATGGCCGGCAGGATTGGCTTACGTAAACGTTTTTGCGAACATGTTATTTGGGGCTATCTCTGGTTCAGCTGCAGCATCGGCTTCTGCTATTGGTTCTATTATGGGACCTGAGATGAAAAAAGATGGATACGATGAAAACTTTAGTGCTGCGGTAAATATATCCTCAGCAACAACAGGTCTTTCTATTCCTCCAAGTAATATCCTGATTGTATATTCTTTGGCGAGCGGTGGTGTTTCAATTACAGCACTTTTCTTAGCAGGATACTTACCTGGAATACTCACTGGTTTGGCTATTATGATTACATCAATGGCATTAATGATCCATTACAAAAGCGGCATTAAAGCTTCTCTAATGGCTGTTATAAAAGTACTTTTAGGTGCTGCTGCAACATTCGGTTTTATTGCCGGAATTTTTGCTGTTAAAGGACAGTCTATTATGGCTTACAACCTGATCTGGACAGGCATAGGAGCACTTTTATTATTCTTCATTGTAAGGTTCTCAGTTAAACGACCGGCATCAATAAAACGAGGACTAAAAGTTTTATGGGATGCAGTTCCTAGTTTATTCCTACTCATTATTGTAATTGGAGGAATTGTTGGTGGCTTTTTTACGGCCACTGAAGCTTCTGCTGTTGCAGTTCTTTACGCTTTAGTCCTTTCTTTAATTTACAATGAAATTAAAATTTCTGACATTCCAGATATCATTTTAAGATCAGTAAAAACGACTGCTATAGTATTATTACTTGTAGCAACATGTATTGGTCTTTCGTGGATTATGGCTTATGAAAACATACCACAAAATGTAAGTGCCGGTTTATTAGGCATTAGTGATAACCCAATTATTATTTTATTACTCATCAATTTAATATTACTTATAGTCGGGGTGTTTATGGATATGACACCTGCGGTACTAATCTTTACTCCTATTTTTCTGCCAATTGTAACTAACATGGGTGTTGACCCAACACATTTCGGTATTATAATGGTGCTGAACTTAAGCGTTGGATTATGTACACCCCCGGTAGGATCTGTATTATTTATTGGTTGTAGTGTAGCTAATATTAAGATTGACAAAGTAATTAAACCACTACTACCTATGTTTTTAGCCATGGTAATAGTATTAATGATGGTAACTTACATTCCAAAAATAAGTTTGTGGTTACCGCAGATTTTTGGATTTTAAATTTGAATGAATAATATTTCAGAATGCCTCCTGAATACGAAGCATTTTCTGTATAATTCATAAATTATTCTTTGTGTATCTCTGTGGTTTTAATCAACTTCACCACAGAGGTCACAAAGTTTACGTACTGAGAAATACAACGTTTCTATTGAAATTATAGTGTTAATTAATGAATAAAACAGTTAGGATAAAAGATATAGCCCAAAAGGCCGGTGTTTCAATAGGTACTGTTGATCGAGTATTACATAACCGTGGAGAGGTGAAAGCTGAGACACGGGAAAAAGTAATGAAGATAGCAAAGAGTCTTAATTACCAACCTAATATTGCAGCACGAGCATTAAAGTCCCCAATAGTTTATAAAATTGCTGTTATTATACCGGCATGTCATGATAGTAATCAGTTCTGGCAACAGCATCCAATGGGTATATCTCTGGCACAGGAAAGTACTTCTCCTTTTATTACGCGGGTTAAATATTTTTATTTTGAGATGCATAATCCAGCAGACTTCATGCAAAAGGCATCGGAGTTGATTGACTGGAAACCAGATGGAGCCATTTTGGCACCCATTTTAAAAAATGAATCCATAGAATTGTGTCATCGATTGGATGACTTAGAAATACCCTATTCTTTTATAGATACCTTTCTTAATGACACCAATGCCTTAACTTTTGTTGGAGAGAATGCTTATAAAGGAGGAAGAGTCGCTGCCAGCCTTATGGATATGGGGGTTCAGCCGGACAAAGACATTTTGATAATAAACCTGGCAAAAGACCTGGATAATGTTCAACACCTTAACCTAAGAAATCAAGGATTTTTAAGTTACTTTCTGGATGCGGGGAAAAATACCGGATTAAAAATAAGTGTTGAAATTCCCCATACCGATAAAAAAACCGTTAATGAAATTTTAGATCGGGTATTTAAAAACAATCCTAACATTGGCGGAGTAATGGTATCCAGCTCCAGAACCTATGTTATTGCAGAATATATACAAAAACATCAATTGCAACACCTGTTTTTAATTGGTTACGAAACCTTTGAAAAGAACAGTGCTTTCATGAAAGATGGTGTAATTGATTTTTTAATAAGCCAGCGACCGATTGAACAAGCTGAAAAAGCCTTCAAGCTGCTCTTTAATTACCTGGTTCATAATACCACGCCCGATAAAACAGAATATCAACCTATTGACATTATAAATGCAGAAAACATAGATTTACTTTAGTGTCTGATCTCCGGTTATTAAATCATAATTTAATTTCAAATTTAACACGAACACCAAAATCAGGCACTCCTTGTATTGAAGTTGGCCTCACTCTCCAGACACCTTCTACCCTAAAAAACCGAAATATATTTTCCAATCCAGCTCCGATCTCCACATAGGCACCTTCTACTGATCTTGACCCTAAAGGCATTTCAATGCCCTCCTGCTGCTCATTACTAAGACTTCCAATCATTCCTTTTGCAGATACAACTTCACGTAAACTAAGTTTCTTAATCAAAGGTAATCTGTTTATAAAAAAGCCATTCAAGTGATACTCCATATAAGCATGTACGTACTGATCATGAATAAATTCCAGATAATTAATCAAGTTAAAATCATATCTGTAATAACCATAGGTTTCATTTCCACGAGGTATTTCAAGCATGGTATATGGAAGCTTTCCAAAAACTTTACCTAATTCAAAAGCATAATCAAAATAAGTTTGTCCAAAAAACTGTCTTGCCTTCAGGGTAGCATGAAGTTTAGCGTACCAATTATTTACATCGGCATATTCAACTTTCCCAACGTTTGCCGACAAATTAATAATCGGGTATTTTGTGGATACATAAAAACGCATAAATCCATCATCAATGAGTGTTTCACGCCACGATAAACGTACATTGATACCTGCTTCATAAGCCTTAATAGAATTTAATGGATTTCCTTTATAAAAGAATGGATAAAACTCAGGAGAAAACTGCTTCTTATAATCCAGCATATACGTTGAACTCAGGCCCGTACGCCATTCATTCTCATAGGAAAAGTGAATTCCTTGCTGACGATATAACTCATCAAACCGATCTCTCGCAAATGTACTTGACACTAAATTAGTTTCAGAAGGACTTAACATATTCTCATATAAATACATTATCTTTCTATTCTCCCCCATTCTTATGAACCGGTCATCATATTCCAGTTTAAAAACCTTTCTGTTTGAACCTTTAAGTTTATAACCTATACCTCCATGCCCTGTTAACAATTCATTATCTGTTCCAAAGGCTAAACCTCCATAAAACATCCAGTTTTCACTTATTTCAGAACTGGTTCGACCACCAAAATACAATCGAAGTCCTTCAATTTCATTGGATTGAACAAAATCTGTATATGGGCCAACTTCAAATTTACCAACATCAAAATATCCATTCAATCCCATCTGAGCCAAATCATTAGCCAACTTTACTGTTTTAATCTGATTAATAGAATCTATAATGGAATACTTCTCAATATCATCAACGGACAATTCAACATGGCGTAATTTACTCCACGTAGTGGAATCTAACTTTTTATAACCATCCTCCTTTACGGATTCATAGTTTAACCCCTTTGTTGCTAACTCTATTTTTTCATCAGGATTAATTTCAACATCATCAAAGGATGAATATTCACTGAACAATAACTCTAAACGCTGTTTGGTACTATCTGAGTTGCCAGGCAAATAATCAAACTTAGCTTTTATAAGGTTATTTTTATAAAACACAATGGTATCTTCAATAATCTGATACTCACATTTCACTTGTAATGACTTAATAAAGTTTAACTGATTTCCTCCCGACAAATTAGCCTCCAGTTTATGCACTGCATACCGGTCATCATCAACCATCATATATCCCACAAAAACATTTTCACCTTTTCGTTTGGGATAAAAATCTATTTTATACTGCTTCGTATCATTAACCATCACACTATCTACCAGGTAATAACGATAATAAAACCAGCCATTGTTAGCTAATGGACTTACAAAGTTCTGCTCATACAAGTTGATATAATTATCGTAATAATTCTGACTCACTTCTAAACCACTCGTGTAACCTGCAAATTCATAACTATCCAACACTCCCAATCCTGAAGTTTTATCAGCCAGTATTGTAGATTTCTCCTTTAAAGGATCCCTTTGAAACTCGTTATAAACCATCTGTTCTGAGAAATACACTGGCAAATACATGCTACCATCCTCAGCCTTTTGAAATAAGTGTTGGTGATTTTTAAAAACACGTGATTTCATCAGGCTTTTTTCAACATTATTGAGAATATAATCCCATTTTGAATATTTCTCATAATTATACCGGGAGTACCTTTCCGGATTATTCAACGGTTTATTTTCAACCATTTTTTTTAAAATCGCACGAACCCTTTCATCAGATGGTTTCACATCAATTGTTGAAATTTCAATAACATCAGGTACTAATTTAATGTTGATATCCGGATTTGATGATTTCACACTAAACGTCTGCGTATGATAACCTATGGCAGAAGCTGTTAGCGAATCCGCATTCACCATAAAACTAAATTCACCTGATATACCTGTTGTAGTACCTAGCGTAGTATTTTTTACATATACATTGGCAAAAGGAATCGGTTCTCCTGTTTCATAATCAGTTACATTACCTGAAACCTTTTTATTCTGAGCTGATAAAGCAGATATAAAAAAAATCGTAACAAACAATAAAAGCACTCTCTTCATATAATTATTATCAGTAGACAAATTTAACAACTACTCAAAGACAAAACATTTCTGATAAAGTTGCCGGGACAAAAGTATTACATTTTACTAATTGATGTAGATTTTTCATTTGCAAAGAAACACTAAATAACAAACAATAAATGTCAAATATTTTGAAGAATACATTTTTTAAGTTAAAGTGGATATTATCCGGTATGGAAAGCCATCTACGATTACTTAAATTTTGAAGTCTGACAGATCTGATATTGTTATAATAATTTCGCATATTTGAAGCTTAATCAAATAAATATAAAAAATGGAATGCCCCAGATGCCATAAAAAATTAACCTCGAAAACAATACGGGATATAAACGTTTCTATACAGGTAGATCATTGTAATAACTGCGGTGGAACGTGGTTTGACGAAGGAGAATTATCAGTAATTGATACCCTTATTGAACCTACAATGCTGGAAATCAGAAAAATTCCGAATATGAATACACAACTACTTAAACTTGAATGTCCTTCATGTAACATCAAACATAAAATGATTAAAACAAAACACCCGAGAGACAGTAAAGTAATTATGGATTTTTGTGAAACATGTAAGGGAATATGGCTCGATAAGGGAGAATTAGATGCTATTCAGAAAGAAAACTGGCTAATCACTCTGAGTCGAATTTCAAAGTGGTTGGTTGGGTCAGAATGAACAATGCATCCAGCTAATTCCCCGTTTCAAATAACAATGAAGTTTCGTAACTATAAACCAACTAACCTTCTATGTTGTAAAATTGAATATACCACTTTTAAATCCGTTACCTGGAAATCCATCTATCCAAAGGAATCAGAAGAGAGTTAACAAGCACAATGGCAATGGTACCTATTAAGGTTTCAATATAATAACCTGCACCTGCCATGCATCCAATAGCTGAGCTACACCAAACGGTAGCTGCCGTTGTTAAACCATGTACTGTTAATCCTTCTTTAAAGATAATACCTCCTCCTAAAAACCCAATGCCGGTAACAACCTGACCAATAATTCTGGTAACATCTCCGTTACCTTGAGTAATATTAATGGATAATAGCACATAAAGTGCAGATCCTACAACTACAAGAGTAATAGTTCTTAGTCCTGCAGATTTGTGATGCCATTGTCTTTCCACCCCAATGACCACTCCTGCCACAAAAGCACACAACATACGAATTATAAATTCTGTATAAGGCATATTCATTCACATTTTTATTTACTCAAGGTATCATTAATAAAAGAGAATGTCCAGTGCTAAAATTAAAACTGACAGTTATATACAAAGCAAGTCTATAAAAGAAATGAGCATTAACCCGGTTTATTTAATACCTTCCAGAATTACTCTTCACCAGAATGCTTATATATTACTTCACGTAAATTATCAATAGTTAATGGTTTATTTACATAATCTGCTACCGTATTATATGACAAGGCCTTCTGCTGATCATCTGGATTAATACTGGCTGTGAGCATTACAACAACAATTTCACCTCTTTTTTCTTCTGATAATTTTTCATACTCCCGTAGAAACTCCCAACCATTCATTTTAGGCATATTGACATCCAGAAAAATGATTCCCGGCTGTGGGCAATTGTTACCATCTGAATATTTTCCTGTACATGTAAGATATTCCAAGGCTTCATTACCATTTAATGTTGACTGAACATGTAAATCAAGATCCAGCCTTTCAATCATTAATTTATGTAAATAATTATTGATTTCTTCATCATCTACCAGCAGTATGCAATTTAAACCCTTCAGTTTTTTCATATTCATTTTTTTAGAATGCTTTTGAAATAAAACCTGCAATATTCACCGGAAAATCTTATGTATATTGCTAGGAATATAAATCCATGATTCATTTAATATGATGAAACAACTGTATTATAAAAAATGTTTGACTTGATAATTAGTATCAGCAAGAAAACTCCATCTTTTTTCATTACTCTTGCTCTCAAAATGATCATTTACGGCAGTAAACTCATATTTTCAGAGCTTCGAAAGCCTCAAAAATGAAGCTTTCTTATCTACCACTTGAGTTTCCGTACAAGTACTAATTAGTGTTCGTCTATAAAGTCCAACTACGGCGTTGTTGCTCAAAATCCAAATCCTCATATACGCTAGTATACTGCGGTTTGAATTTTTCTCACGCCTTGTATTTAAACTTTATAGTCCAAACACCTGACTTTATGGACAGGTACTAATTAGAATTTCGTATCAGAAATTAATTATATGGTATTGAAAAATAAAATGTACTCCCTTTGTCAACCTCTGATTCTAACCAGATTTCACCATTGTGGAGCTCAATTATTTTCCGGCAGTGAGCCAAACCGATTCCTACTCCCTCATACTCTTTTCTACCATGTAAACGCTGAAATAAAAGAAACACCTTTTCGTATTGATCAGAAGAAATTCCTATTCCATTATCTTTTACCGAAAAAATCCAGTGCGAATTTTCTTTTCGGGCATTGATTTCAATTTCAGGAGGAACGTGTTCTTTACTGTATTTAATAGCATTAACAATCAAATTTTGAAATAGCAATCTTATCTCCAATTCATAAACCATAATCTCAGGCAGTGGAACCACATTCACTTTGCAGTTCTTTTTTTTAATTAACGAAGCCAGATCACTTAATACTGAGTTCAATAATTCATCCAGATCAACTAAAGCTAACTCTGCATTTTTACCTAACCGGGTAAAATCAAGCAGGCCTTCAACTAACGCCACCATCCTTGATGACGATTGATCAATGAAGCTGAGTAATTTGTATAATTCCTTATTGCTTTTATATTCTTCATCTTGTAGAATATAGGAAATCAGACTGGTTATTGAATTTAACGGCTCTCTTAAATCATGAGAGGCAATATATGTAAACTGCTCAAGCTCATTATTCTTATCTTCAATCCTTTTGGTATTGCGTTTTAAGGCTTCTTCATTTCTTTTACGCTCTGTTATATCAATAACTGAAGCTAACACAAAGTTTCCTTCGCTTTTAGAAATTGGAGTAAGCCCTATTTCAATGGAAATTTCTTCACCCGATTTTGTCAATGCAAGCAAATCTCTACCCATTCCCATTGGTCGGATCTGAGGATTGGCATGAAAAGAACTACTGTGACTGCTATGTATTTTGTGTAATCTCTCTGGAATTAAAATTTCAATTTTCTGATGTAACAACTCGTTTCTGGTATAGCCAAACAATATTTCAACTTGTTTATTAATCATTACAATTTCACCCGACTCATTAACCAGTAACATGGCATTGGGAGCTGATTCCACAACGAGCTTAAACTGCTCATTTGCTTTTATTGTATCTGATATATCAATAATTGAAGCTATTACAAGCGTACCTTCTACTGTTACTATCGGATTTAATCCTATTTCAACGGGAAATTCAGAATTATCCTTACGTATGGCGAATAATTCCCTGTTTTCTCCCATTTGTCTGCTCTTTGGACTATTAAAATATTGCGATATTAAATACTGATGATGAATTCGAAACCTCTCTGGAATGAGAACACTTAAATCCTGTCCTATTAATTCTTCTCTTCGGTACTGAAACATATTTTCTGCATACCTGTTGATATAGGCAATTTTACCAAAACTGTTGACTAAGACTAAAGCTGTTGGTGTGGCTTCAACCATAAGTTGAAAACTGAGATCATTATGTTGAACTTTCATAAATACGGCTTAATTATTCATTATACAATATCAGATACTTTCAAACAAAATTATTCACATCGGAAAATGATGAATTTATGGTTAACGCTTGCTTATATATTTTAACATTTTCTATTCATTTAAGTTTAAAGCTGATCTCCATTTGATTATAATCTGAGGTTAAATAGTGTTCGTCTATAAAGTCCAGCTACTGCGTTGTTGCTCAAAATCCAAGCACCCAACTTTACGGACAGGTACTGAATAGTTTCATTAACATTTCTTTAAGAATTACACTTGTTTTGATAGAACGATTTAACTCAATGCTGCCGGAACAAATAAAATTTCTATATTTGTCACCATACTTTTGAAATACATGAATAACTACAAACACATACTCAATGTACTGATTAAAGTGAACAGCTTCTTAAGCTGTGTCAGTGTCGTGTGCTGTATTCATGTTGCCAGAGGGAAATATTAACTGATCGTTTTATAATCATATACAAACCCCTGTTGGCATACCGACAGGGGTTTTTTATTAGCCCATAATTTAGTCTTAACAATAATGAAAATGCAGATTTCAACAATCATTAATACCGTCGTCCTCGTGCTGGTGAATAGATATTCTCCTTAGGATGCTGGTATTGTTATAGGTAATAAAATACGCAAGCCCCATCGGAGAAATATCCGGTGGGGCTTTTCTTTTTTACGAATACGTCAGAAAAAAATAATAAATTTTAAAACTCATCATATCATGAAAACAGAAACCATTCAAACCAAAACCTTATTATTTGCTGATAGAATTCAAAATGTTCCAAAATCATTTATCCGGGAAATTTTGAAAGTGGCTATCAGTCCTGATATCATTTCATTTGCAGGAGGTTTACCCAATCCGGATTTATTCCCGGTTCAGGAAATGAATCAGGCATCACAAACCGTATTTAATAAATCTGGCGCCGAGGCCTTGCAATACAGCAGTACTGAAGGGTATTTGCCTCTGCGTGAATATATTGCTGATCAATACAAAAATGACGGTTTAAATATATTACCGGATAACATTCTCATTACATCTGGGTCGCAACAGGGATTGGATTTAATAGCCAAGATATTTATTAACGAAGGTGATGAAGTGATTATTGAAGAACCCGGTTACCTGGGAGCTATTCAGTCGTTTTCTGTGTTGGGAGCGCAATTTTTACCTGTTCCAATGCAGACGGATGGAATACATACTAAACTATTAAAATCCCGGATCAATAAACATAACCCAAAGCTTTTTTATACTGTGCCTGCCTTTCAAAATCCATCAGGCATTAGCTACTCCAACAATAAAATGGAAACTACGGCTGATATATTAAGGCAAAATGGCATTATTACCATTGAAGATACGCCTTATAAAGACATTAAATTTACGGATACCCCTACTCCTTCTTTTTACAGATACAATCCGCAGCAAACCATTTTACTGGGTTCATTTTCAAAGACCACAGTTCCTGGATTCAGATTAGGTTGGATGGTGGCTCCTGACTATATAATGGATAAACTGTTGGTGGCAAAGCAAGCTGCAGACCTGCATACCAATAACTTTGCTCAAAGGGTTCTTTATCAGTATTTAAATGATTTTGATAGTATTGCTCATGTAAAAAAAATAAGTGCTCAATATGGCAAGCAATGTCATAAAATGATGACCTGTATTGAAAAATACTTTCCTAAAAAAATATCCTATACCAAACCTGAAGGTGGAATGTTCTTATGGGTTACACTGCCCGGTGGAATTTCAGCAACTGAGCTATTTCATAAAGCCATTGAGCATAAAGTAGCCTTTGTTCCCGGAACCCCTTTTTATACTAATGCTGATGCTGCATGCAATACCCTTCGCTTAAACTTCTCCAATTCATCAGAAGAAAAAATAGAAGAAGGTATTAAAAGACTGGGCAAGGTAATTTATGACATGTCATAAGAAACTGGTGTTGAGATTTATTTGCTGATGCTCATATATACAAATATAACGCCTGTCAGTGGACAGCTTATTATGATACGCTATCATGGTGTAATACCGGATAAAAGTTAAAATGCTACTTCCAGTTCACTACGTTCTTAAAGTAGCTTGATTTTAGTTCGGCATTATACCTGCGTATTTATATATTACAATTTCAGATTTAATAATTGTTCAGGACTGCTCTATAACTAAACATCATTTTCTGTTGTTAATTTTTTCAGGGAATTACAACCTCCGCTAAAGAAATGTATCAGTGAACGGAACAATTGAATGTTCCTCATAATAAAAAGTACCTGTGAGTATGGTTCACGTGCGAAATGTGATGAAATAAATGGGCAGAGAAAAGGTTGATCTATGGGCTACTTAGTATTCGCCTACAAAGGCCAGCTACTGCGTTGTGGCTCAGAATCCAAAACCTCATATACGTTGGTATACTGTGGCTTGAATTTTTCATTCGCCTTGTATTTAAACTTTATAATCCAAACACTCGACTTTATGGACAGGCACTAATTAATGGAATTTTATAAATAATCATATTCTTCAAACATTGCTGCCTGACCGATTCTATTATTGTCCGAATCATATACATTCCAGAGCATAACATTTTTAATTACAAATCTCCTCCCTGTTTTAGAAATCCTAATACCTGAATAATCTTTTGAATATCCTTTCTCTGCAACATCTGCTAAAAACTTTTCTCTTTTATCTCTCTCATCACTTTCTGCAGAATACCTGGAAGGCATATTTGTAAATTCTTCCCAAGGCATCTCAAAAAGTGTAAGTGCAGCTTGGTTTGCATAGTTAAATATCGGATCATCTGATCCATTATGAGCTAAAAGTACATAATCAGAATGAAATGCTTGTTTTGCTTGTTCTTCCAGACTTAAGGTAAAGTCAACAATCTCAATATTTGCGGACTTTTTTAAACTATTCGTGATTAGATAAATATAATCTTTTAAGTAACCATTTTCCTTATTAGGTACACTGGTCTCTTTCATGACTTAACTTTTGTGATAAATTGATAATTACTACTATGATGATTTAGGTTTTCGAGAATTTTAAATGCCAATTATGTAACTATTTCATTTAATATAAATGTGGCACCATTAATAGTATACCGTTGCTTTTGGTTTCAGAATGAAAATGAACAACCATGAAACTATTATCACCTAAAGAAACTTACTTTACTAATTCACAATGCAATTCAGGTGTTGCTTATGGCTGAAAAACCATCAAACGATAATATTAATATTTGGGGTTGGGTACCATAACCAAAAATACTAAATAAGTTTAATGGCCTCAATAACCGTCATCTGTTCTTTGATGTTTCTGGTTTTTGCCAGTTGATTACAAACCGTGATAATGCCATTTGTAAGTACATCCTGTCCGTTAAAAATCTCTGCACTCATACAGTCAACTGTACATGCCGGGATTCCTGCATCACTTAGTGATTCCAGACTTTTTACACCTGCGTTATTTTTACCGATTCCTGCATCATTAAAAAACACAGCTTTTACACCATGTTTCTGTGCATACCCTCCTGCACTCAGACCGCCATGTGATCCACACACAACGATATCCCCGGCATTGTTCCCGTTTAAAAAAGTAATGCTGTCGGTAACGGTGATAGACACACCATCAACTTGTGCTTGCGTTTGTTTTTTTAAGCCTACCTTATTCTCCTTCTCATCCTTTTGAATAGGGGATTCAAGGCTCTCACTCTTTTGAGTCAACCAGGGGTAATTGATCGCATTTATTCTGGAAACGGCATCTTTCACAGAATCACCGATTTGAATTCCGACAGATTCCGCCTGGCTGCTGATGTGACTAATGATTCCGTTCTCCCAGGTATCTCGGGCAATCCCAATTTCTGCGCTATCATGATCAACTGCGCAGGCGAGGATATTCTCTGCCTCGTAGTAAGTGAGACCTCTAATCCCAGCCTGATTTTTGCCTATACCTGCATTGTTAAGAAAAACAGCTTTAACACCACAGTTTTTTACGTTTCGGGCAAGCTCCGTATTGCCTCCGCAATGAGATCCGCAAACAAGAACCGGACTTGTATTTCCTGGTTGTAAATCACCTAAACTATCCAGCAGTACTACTCCTCCAGGTAATTCCATGTTATTTCCGTTATAGCTTAACAATTATAAAATACTTACTACACAGTTGCGAGTTCTGCACGTGCAATGGCTGCTCCCTTTTCGTAGGCTTTTAAATTTCCTTCAACAAACTTTTCAGGAACATTTTCCCTCACGATCTGAATCATGTCATCATGTGAATAACCTCTAAACTCAACATAATACCCAAGCATAACAACATTCATCATTTTGCTGATATTAAATTCCGGGCTTTTATGCTCTTCCGGATCGATAATAAATTTCTGGTTCTTTGCTCTTTTTATTATCTCTGTTTTACTTTCAGACATCGGTTTTTCCAGTCTGGCATTTACGCTGGTAGAGGTTAATTCATAGGTGCTTGAAAATATGACACCGTCATCTTTCAGGCTATGTAAATGACGGAGTGTTTCTGTTTGTTCAAAAGATATCACATAATCCACATCTCCAGCTTTAATAAAAGGTGACAGCACAGCTTGGTTTGAATAACGGAAATGACTTTCAACACCTCCTCCTCGTTGACCTAAGCCAATCACATCTGATATTTTTAAATCGTACCCTTGTTTAATGTAAAACTTACTTAAAAGGTTACTAAAAAGGAGTATTCCTTGTCCTCCCACACCAGCAATTATGATATTTTTTCCTGTGTCCTGCATTTTTAATTTTTTATGGCTTCAAATTTACATGTTCTACTACATAATCCGCAGCCGGTACAAATATCCTGGTTGATCACTATTTCAACCGCTCCATCTTTTGCTCTTTTGCTTTCAATAGCTAAACATCCCACATCAATACATTTTCTACATTTAGTACACTTATCCTTATCAATAGAATATGTAGTGTCTTTAGGTAGTTTAAATTTTGTAACACATGGTTTTTTAACAATAACAACCGAATTTGTTTTTGAATTGACCGCATTGAGGATCGATTCCTCCAGATTTTCAAATTCGTATGCATCTACGGTTACAATATCTTTAACGCCGATGGCTTCGCAGATTTTGGCGATATCCAGTTTATTTTCCGGTTTAAAATTAAACCCAAACTCACTGGAAGCTACATGCTGGCCACCTGTCATAGCCAAACAGCTATTATCAACAATAATCACTGTTGATTGACTGTTATTGAATATCAGATTGGTCAGTCCACTAATTCCGGTTGACCAAAAACCGCCATCGCCTATCATGGCAACAAAGTTTTCCTGATTATTTTTAGCAATGTTGTAACCATGGGCCAGCGAAATACTTGAACCCATACATTTTTGAAGAGAATAGGACTCCATATGCGGAAAGCAACCAATTAACCCACAGGTAACATCGGCAGCCGCCTTAATTTTATGCTTCTTTAATACTCTTGAAATAAATAGATGAGAACAACCTGCACAACTCACCGGAAGTCTGAATGGAACGCCTTCCATAGCTGTTCTCTTAGGTGCTCCCGGAACCAATTTTTCCTCAATGATATCCGGAGTGAAGCGCATCATTTCAGGGAATTTTGGAAATAATTCTTTTCCAATAACTGAAATTCCCAAATCCTTGATGTTCTTTTCCATCACATCATGTCCATCTTCAATCACATAAAGTTCCTCTACATGCTCAGCCAATTGGCGTATCATCTTTTCCGGAAGCGGCATTACAAGTCCCAGTTTTAAAACTGAAGCTTCGGGTAGTACTTCTTTTACGTAATAGTAAGGAGTACCTGCAGTAATGATACCGATTTTTTTATCGTTTAGCTCTAGTTTGTTACAATCAAAGTCATTGCTATCCTTAGTCAGACGTTTCATATGCGCCGGAAAATCGTTAAAGCATTTGGTCAGTTTAGGATGCTCTGAGCCTTTTGCCTTTACCATAATGGTGGTCATGATTACCTTACTGAAACTAATAGGATATTTTTCCCGGACTTTTACATTGTATTTAAATTCTTCATCAATAGCAACCTTACTGGTTGTTTTACAGATGACAGATGTAATTTTAAGTATAACAGGAGTACAGTATTCTTCACTTATTTCGAATGCCTTAACCATAAGATCTTTGGCTTCCTGACTGTCACTTGGCTCCAATACCGGGATGCCAAACATATTTCCATAATGACGACAATCATTATAATCGTCACCCGCAATACGACCAACATCATCACCAACCACTAAAACCAACCCGCCGTTAATCTGACTACCAGCTGCTCCACCTAATGCATCAGCTGCCACGTGCAAACCAACCGTTTTCATTATTGTCATACTGCGATAACCTGCAAATGAAGCTCCGATGGCTACTTCTAAAGCTACTTTCTCATTTGTCGACCATTCACAATATATTTCCGGGTATTTTAGATGGGTATAATCCATTACCTCAGTGGAAGGTGTCCCCGGAAATCCGGCGGCAACTTTCACTCCTGCTTCAAAAGCACCTCTGGCAACTGCTTCGTTACCATTCATCATTCTCATTGCGGTAAACTTATTTTCTATCTTCATATTGAAAAGTGACTACTCTCTATGTTATGTGATTTATATCATAATTTTAGTAAATCGAGCCAAAAATAGATAAATTATAGCACCTTACAAATTTGGAAAATCGGTTAAATATAAAACTAAAGCAATGTTAACATGAAATCATGAAGAAAACATACAGCCGGGGTGAACCTCAAAATCGCCAGTAAGCCCTTACAAAGTCAATCCTGCACGGTTGAACCTGATTACTATTTTTGCCATTGGGGCTAGCAATTTCTTACAAAATTTAGAAGAACTTTAAATAAGCTTTTACTACTCATCTTCAATAATCGGATGACTCCCAATTATGGCTATCCTGGCAATTGGATGCAAAATGGGATCCCACTCAGGACATTTTTATAAATATTTCCATAATAACCTTGAACATCTTCGGGATATGCAATCATACTCTCAATAAAGACTGATAAATTTGCATTTTCCCATTTCGTCCTGTCCTGTTCAATATCAGCTGCAGATTCTTAGAGAAGATCAATAAATTCTAATCTTGTCATTTTGCGGGCTATTTTAATAAAGCATAACGTTGGTGCTATGAATAGCTTGGCACTTTACCCCACTCCCATTCATATTTGAACCAAACATAAACAAAAGCTAAAATATTCACAAATTACTGATTGCCAAATGATTTATGAGCACGTGTTAGGCTTTATTATTCTTTTTCCTATTTCAACCATACCATGAACTGATAATACTACAACTAATTCACTTTGTGGATTAATGATTATATTTTTTTCTTCTTCATATAAGAATGGAATCCAATATTCACACATCACCTCCCAAGTAGTTTCAAGTCCATTATATCTGCCCCAGAAAAAGTACACTGTATCTTTCAGATTCCAATCAACAATAGGTGCTAATTCGTTTGTAAATGCATCATAGTTATTAGAATCCCAGTGATCTTGCCAATTAAAATCACATTTTCTTAATTCTTTAAATTTTAATTCTTCATTATCCCTAATCAGCATTAAATGTCTATGTTCTTCCGTTACATATTCATTCCAAAGTTGATTGCAATAATTTGTAGCTAATGGTTTTAACTTTGCTTTATGTTCTGTTTTAATATCTTTACAATATTCTGGGCTGAATTCATATAGTTCATTTATGTCTATATATTTCTTTGCTCTTTCAAATCGTTCCTGTCTCTCAACTTTTTCTTTCCAATATGAAATAGCATCTTCCACTTTACTAAATTTGTCAAGTAACTGTTTAGCTTCAGCAACACCAACAGGAATTTCTTTCCTTATATATTTAATTTTATCGGTTGTTTTCATCATGGTTTAATAAAGGATAACGGCCTGCCGCATGGAGCGTAAAGGAATTTAACCTTACAAACTTTCCAAATGGAGCGGAGCCAAAGCGCAGATTTTGATTTAACTTTTTATTTTTAAGCCAAATCTGCGATTTGGCGATGGTGGACGAAGCCACGGGCCTACAAAAATGCACTACACCCTTTATACTCTATTGCGGTTTGTTGTGTTTTAGTGCTTTTCTAAATTATCAACCTGAGTTCGATTAAAATTAGCGAGCTCAAAATTCACTAAATGATTGATTTACAATATAAATTTTTGAGACATAGCGAGCTATGGTGATAAAATTTAGAGCCGTAAATCGATTATTTTGAATAGTGATTTGAGGTATACTTTATACAATACCAATACTTTTATTCCCTTTCTCTAAAA
>JBNKRV010000100.1:0-4590 GCA_050296935.1 Marinilabiliaceae bacterium
GGTAAGTTGCTCCATTGCATCTTTAAAGGCTGTAAAGCTTAGCTTTGCTCTGCATTGTGTTAATGAAGAGGTGGTTGCTTGCCTTATTTCTTCTGGAGCATTATATAATTTTGAAAAGAAGTTGTCAATTTCAGATTGAGAACGTTTGTTTAGCATATTACAAATAAATAGGAAGGTCGTCTTGAAATTCCATATTCGATCTCTGGTAAAGTGCTTTTTATCTGTCTTATGCTTAGAACAAAAGTCGTTGTTTTCTATGAGATTTAGGATGAATTCTAATAGTTTGGCACGATTTTTAGGTTTGAGCGCTAGCTTTCATAACAGGTTGTTTTTTAATTATTTGACCCAGCTAAGATAGTAAAAATATTTCAGATAGCAAACTCATAGTATTGTATTTCAATATCTTACACACTAACTTAATGACATTGAGGAGGGAAGGGGGATTGTCAGTTAATATGGTTCAACTAAACAGAGAGCATGGATTTACTCGGAGAAATCGCCATCAGGTATGCGAAATTTGGTTGTATATTTATTTCAGATATTAAAACATATTAGCTAAGGAGCCGGATAAGGGAAATCTGTACGTCCGGATCTGCGGGGGGGATAGGCCGGAGTAATCCGCCATTCTATCCCGATTCGGGGCAAGTGTGTCCGTATAGCAAATAATATAACTGATTAAAGGAAAAATAGGTATAGCATAAGCAAGAAAGAGATAAAAAGAAATAATTCAATTATTGTCCGGGAAAAAAATATAAGAAAATGAAAAAAGTAGAAAAGATTTCAGAAAACAAGAATTATACTGCGGTAAATGTTGGTAGATTAGAAGATATAGAAAAGTATTCACTTATTCATCCAAAACTAAAAACAGATATTAAAGGAAAAGTGTTTTTAAAGGATCCAACCAAATCAACGGGAACAGAAATATCTTTTACTACAATACCACCAAAATCAGAATTGGGATATTTCCATATACATTACAAAGACGAAGAAACATACATCATTCTTAAAGGTTCAGGTTATTATCAAGTAGATGATGATTGTTTTCCGATTCAAGAAGGTAGTGTAATAAGAGTTGCACCTGAGGGAGTTAGAAGTTTATGCAACACCTCAGAAGAAAGTATGGTGTATATTTGTATACAGGCAAAAGAAAACTCATTAGAAGAATATACAACGGATGATGGGAAAAGAATTGGGGTTACTCCCAAATGGGAAATAAAGGAATAAACACCAGCTCTTATAAATAGCAATAAAAGCGGTCAGCAAGACACAGCGGTTATTCCCGATTGAACTACATCCATCCAGACACTATGCACTTAACGAAGGTATTTGGTTGTTTTTTAGAGAAAGGGAATAAATATTTGGTATCATATAGAATATACCTCAAATCAGGCTGTTTGACTTAGAAAAGTATGCACGCTTGAAAACCCTTGCGAATTGAAAATCATGCACACTTTAAAATAAACAGATTTAGTACATAAAGCTCAATGATGAACTCTATCGGTAAGCCGTATGAGGGAATTGAGAATTATGAACGCCTTATTGAAATAATATAACGAGAATAAAACTTCACGTACGGTTTGATGAAGAGGGCGCTGATAGTCTGTTAATTATTGTTATTTTAGTCTCAATAATTAAAGTAGGCTATCAGGCTCTACTCTACTGAGCAACCCAGAAAGAAAAACTTCAGACAATGAAAAACATAAATTTGATATTATTGGGATTGATAATTACAATTAATTTTTCAGCTCAGACAACTAGGAGAACAATACAATTATCGGGTACAATTTCGGACAAATATCAAGTTAAAATGACCTTGACTTTCAAAGGTGATAAAGTTCTTGGATTTTATTTTTATGAAAAGTTTAAGACAAAGATCTTATTGGAAGGTCAAATTAAAGAAGATAAGATTACTTTAAATGAATCTCCGGATTATGAGTCTAATTTTAAAATTGGATTTATTGGTGATTTAAAAGGTGATTCCTTTTCTGGTGTGTGGATTGATAAAGACAAA
Source organism: Marinilabiliaceae bacterium (assembly GCA_050296935.1). GTDB lineage: Bacteria > Bacteroidota > Bacteroidia > Bacteroidales > Marinilabiliaceae > Saccharicrinis. The sequence goes on from JBNKRV010000100.1 coordinate 2,012, forward strand.
AATAAAACATTTAATTTTAAAATATTTATGGATTCCGATAACTTGATAGCAATCTCCAATAAGATTAGTAATATAGAAGGGACTTATGAGTATATTCGTAGTTCAGATCAGTTTCTTAGTTCAGTTGACTTAAAAAACATTACAGATGATTTGTTTTGTTTTGAGATTTCAAATGGTACTGAATCAGGTTGTGTTGGATACTTAAAAGGATTGATAAAATTGGTAGATTGGAAAAATGGAATCTATTCTGGCGATTCATGTGACAAATTAGAATTTAAACTTTCAACCAATGAATTGACAGTATCTGAGACTAATTGTGATTTACATGGAATGAGATGCCCATTCGATGGAAAATATAAAAAGAAATAAAAAAGGGCACACACATACAATATAGCCAATAATAAGGGTTTCAGTAGTATGCGATGGTTTGTAGTCCGCTTCAGTTTTTCGTGTACCTTGATAGAAAATCTCCAGGAGTCTCTTACTGGCCATATTGTCAAGTGCCATTGGCCTTTATTAAGAAAATCCAGAACAGAAATAACATTTCGAGTATAGGAATTTTAAAAAGACATATTGAGAATTGAATGATTAGAATTATTAATTTAAACTAGAAATAAAACAAGAAAATGAGACAAGAAGAATCTTTTGTATATGGAACGCTGGGAAGCAGAGTAAAAGCTCTATTTGTGGATTCAATAGTTATAGCGTTATTCGGAGTATTGACTTCGACACTTTTAAGGGACTTACAGGATATTCCTGACTATTATAGAGCAGTTCCATTTATATTTATATTTCTATTTTATGACCCAATTTTCACTAATGTTTTGGGTGGGACTTTAGGGCATTTAACTATGGGTTTACGCGTAAAAAATGCCAAAGACCATGCAAAAAAAATTGTTCTACCATTAGCAATTCTTAGGTTTATTGTTAAGGTATGTCTTGGTTGGGTATCTTTGCTTACTGTAACAGGAAGTGAGAAAAAGCAATCTATTCATGATTCTTTAGTAGGTTCTGTAGTTGTGAAAGTATAACATATAATCTTATAAAATAATAAAGGTTAACAATAAATATAGGGCAAAGTGCAGCCAACAGTTTCAAAAAGATTTAGCTGATTGTTTGATCTCCTCCGAAACTTTTGTTTCGAATAATTCAAAGAGCAAAATTTATATATAATCCAAACAAAAGCTTCGGCTATGTGCTAGTTTGGATGATTAGTTTTTTAAATATACACCCCGCCTCATATTCAGGCTGGTAGCAATGCTAGAGTGAAGGTAACTAATGAATTATGTATTATTTAATATGTTTGTTTTATTATGGTTGCCAATAACATTTGAAGAATTATTATAATGACATCAATATTAACACTGCAAGATTTACAATCTCGGCCCAAACATACTCCTAAACATGATAAATTATTAGTTAATGCTTTACCTCAATTGTCAGATAATGAACTGATAATTTTATTGGTCAATAGATACAATAGACTTGATGAAAAAATAGGAAATCTTATTCTAAAAGAAGTTTCTGATAGAAAATTTAATAAAGGAACTGTTTTGAAATTATATAGAAGTATCAGATTTTTTGAAACCCCAATGAATAAATATTGTCCTTGTTGTCAGTCTGAAGATTATATAATATTTAAGGACGATAAGCCTATGTTTTGCTTGATCTGTGGTTATGATATTTGTTATGATAATCCAAGATCCATAATGAATAGAATTCGTTGGAAAATGGGATTTTATTCCTTTAAGAAAATGAAGGCGAAGGATCTTTTGGAATTATTGAATGATTCATAAGATTCAAAGAGAATTCAAACTTATTAAGAGAACACTGCTATCAACAATAAGAATATAATAAATCACAAGCTACCTAACTGAATCCTCACAGACTTTTAAATTGATTAAATATATTTTAATGTAAGGTGTGTTTTCTTAATGGACATTAAGAACTGCGTTTCGTTGTTGAACGGAACCGGGAGAAACATTCTCCATATATGGGGATTGATATGGAAATCCGATTGGCATTAAGCCTGTTGGTATAATAAAGCAAAAGGACAAGTCAGTATTTAGTTTAGTTAAGTCGTGAGATTTAAAGGTAAATCATCTTCGGATCACCAAAAGACAGTTGATCTGTCTTTTTTTATTGACATCAGTGCATTCCTTTTCCATTACACCCATAGAGGTGTTTATTAAATAACCAACTACCAAAGCGATTGGGTAAGTATAGGTTAACCATACATCCGGAAAAGAGCAACCTAATCAGATTGGCTCTGCTCTCGTTTATCGCAATAATTTGTGTCTTGTATAAACTTACTATCTCTAAAATTATTTAACGTCAACCTCATAACCTGAGTTCGATATAAAATTAATGGCTCAAATCGCTTATAAATATTGAGTTTTAAGGTATCCATGCGGTCTGCTACATATTGTTAACGAAGACCTGATAACTTAGCTTTGATTCAAAAAACAAACATGAAAGCATCAAGTTACCGAAAGTTAATAGAAGAACAAGAACAGTCAGGGTTAAGTGTTAGAGATTTTTGTTCAAACCAAGGATTTGCACCAGCTACATTTTATAAT
>JBNKRV010000101.1:0-3145 GCA_050296935.1 Marinilabiliaceae bacterium
TGGTAATAAGGGGTGGCTTCGATAGAAACCTGGGTTTTCCTGGCTTTAGGCATAATGCGCTCCATGCGATTTGATGAGGGTTTAAAAACTACGACTTTTACCTGCACTTGTCAATGTTCAATAGATGGGTGTCTCCAATTCATCTAATAGATGGGTGTCTCCAATTCATCTATACACATAACCTAAACTACCCGCTAATAATTCTTTCAAACACTAACCTTATATCACATGTTCCAGGATCACTTTGCTCTGAAAAGTCAGTCAGAGATAAAACACCCAATATGGCAGAGATGATCATGAGTGTCGTACGCTAAATGGCCATTTAAAATTTTTTTTTTAGATATTCAATTCTCCTAAGACGGCGGTCTAGTATCTAAATTATATAAACGAATAATATCATTCGTAGGGTGATTTTATTTAGAAACCTTCTTAGATGCACAACGATTATTTATAGAATGATCAACGGCAAAAATTTTATAATTGAGAAAGTTGTAAAAATATACTGTTGCCTATCGACGGGGAGCTGCTAATGGCTGACGCAGAACTGCAGAACGTAACAGCGTCAGTTTTTTTTACACTCAGACAATTTAAAAGATCAGTCATTTATCTGTATAAATATAGTGAAATAAACGAAATAATTAAGATAAAACAACAGTTTGAATACAAACAGTGATAAAACACCTCTCTATTGCAATAGTGTCATTTATTTTTACAACTTCTGTAGTTATCAACAGCGCAATTAGTTGAGATTGATATAGTCAGTTGAAAAAATATAATTTATTCAATGAGGCGTAAAATATGCTTGATAGAACAACGTGATTCAACAATAAAGGGAGCAATATCATGGATTTTCAATATCAAAAAGCACAGCGTCTCAACCACAAAATATTCCATCAAGTCACTGGAATAATTTTATGCATATTTTTGATAGCAGCATCAAACAGCTCTTTTGCAGCCATACTGGATATTAATCTAAGCCCAGATCCAAACCCAGATCAATGGCAGTTATTAGGTGCAAAAAATGTCGTAATTGATTCAACTATCTGGAATGTTAGTTTTGAAGATGGCACATGTGCCGAAGTATTTTCAGGTTGTGATCAAGATAGTTACTTTACCTTTAATAGCCGTCATTTTGCTAGACTCGCTTCACAAGCACTTCTTGATCAAGTATTAATTGATATATTACCACCTCAATACCCATCAAAGTATGATTCAAATCCAGAAATGATTTCAGGTATTGAAAACATTTTTTGGAGCCTAATTATTACACCTTATGCAGTAGGTGATGGAAATCTCTTACCAACATTTGACGCTGCAGTTGCTGTAAATTATAGCTCAGACGTAAGCAATAATGACTTAGTTGTTACATGGGAAGATACCCTCACTACTTTTTCTGGCGATACTGATAAAAGCGCTGTCTATGCTAAATGGAGCTTAGTTTCTATTCCTGAGCCTATGACCTCTGCTCTATTGGCTATCGGGTTGCTTAGCCTTATCTTTACCCAAAACAAACGTAAAGCAACTATCTGAGCGATCAGGCCTCGGAGTCAATGCTTCGGGCCTTAATTTTTCATGCGTTAAGACAGCATAGGTTCGTCAGTAGTCATTTAAGGTTAGTAAGTGAAAGGCTCCTTCCATGAAGCGGTCATTCCGGGTTAATGAGTGATTGTCTCTGGTGTGCCCAGGCTGTGTGAAAACTCGCTTCAAACTGATGACACCAACAATATTTCCCACTACGGGGTAATTTTTCAGAAATATTTAGAGTTCAATTACTACAAAATACACGAAATTGATTCTATATAAGATCCCATATTCCACTTGAAAAATTGGAAAATAGTTTTCACACAGCCTGTGCCAGGAGCGGCCATTGATTGTCTAACCTATGATTGAGAATATAATGCAACATAAGTCAATATTTGTGCGTGTCACATAAACATACTGTTAGCAGCTAGAGGTCAAAGTGACTTTCATACTAAATATCCTGCACAAGGAAATTTCTATAGTGGCTTCAGATGACAAGGCTTTTGCTGGCGGTTACAACATAAAAGCACCTGAATCTAATGCTGTTTATGATTTCAACAAAATCAGTCTGCATGCCGGTGAAAATCTAGCGCTTGGTATGGCGGGTAATTCACAAGACCATTATTACCATCCAACGCTATTTCCATACACAAGCATTGATGAAGTGATTCTAAAAATACGAAAACACATGGAAGAATATTTACGTGTACATAACCGTCCTAGCTTGAGTTCATTAGAGTCGTTCGAAGTAAACGATGGAATAGTCTCATTCTATGATAAAAACATGGAGTCTTACTACACATATACATTCCTGTTTAGCCCTGTGCACAACCAGAACCGACTGCATCGAGCAAAAGATATTGTGCAAATATTTACATCTGGATCAGGCAGTAAAACATATGAAAAACTCAAAAAAGAAGCAATTATTGAACCTTATGTTGCTCCTGCAAATGAAGAGATCACACCAGAATCTTGCATTAGATGGGTTCAGGATGTATTCGCAAAGGTCGGGGCTAATGATATAACCTGTGGGGCTAAAACAAAGACTTTTGTATCATCAAGATCAGATACGAAGTTTCATGAGCACTGCTAACAAGTCAGTCAACAGGATGCAAAACTCGCCACTTCGTTCTGGGTTTTGCTCCATTAACTTCAATCGTTATGTATAAGAGTGAGCATATATGAACAAAGAATCCGATAATGATCCGCTAGATTTAAAGGGCTTCGAGGAAGAAATAAAAAAAGCTAAACTCAGGGAAGAAAAAAGGGATGCTATGAGAAATATTCTTACAATTTATGTTTTCGAGTGTAAACAATGTGGAGCCAAGAGAGCTACATGGGATTTGGCGTAAAATGGCTAACCATGCGCTGCACCCGACGCTCCAGTCGCTGCGCTCCTTCCACTCGGGTGAGCGCTGTCGTTATATTTCACTCGGAAATGAGTTCTTCTATTTGTTCAAGTTTCATTTGTAAGTGTTTCTTCATTTGTAGCAGAGCATTTATTTTGTTGTCTACTTTATTAAGTTGTATTTTAAATATTTCAACTTTATCTTGATTGCTAATCTCTTTATTTTCCCATGGGATAATGAGATTCGCTATTTCTCGTAAGGGCATACCTAGTAAT
>JBNKRV010000102.1:0-12063 GCA_050296935.1 Marinilabiliaceae bacterium
AACAACTGATTAAATATTGGCTGTCCGCTAAAATTTGTACTTTTGCCCATGTCTAACTTTTTTGTGTGGTAACTCAAAAGTAGACAAACCGGGTTGGGTATGAAAATGTTCGACCCGGTTACTTTTTACCGGACACTAGTGATTTTAAAATATGCATATACACGATTTTAGGGAACTGGCGAAACAATATAAAGTCATTTTTTTTGATGCCTACGGGGTTTTAAAAACGCATAACGGAATGATGAGTGGCGTGAAAGAAATGCTTGACTTTTTGAAAGATGAGGGGATTGAGTTTTACATTATTACAAACGATGCATCACGTTCTCCTGAATTACTGGCAAATGCATATCATGATGCTGGAGTGAGCATTATTCAACCTGATAATATGGTTTCATCGGCCATGATGAGTATGGAGTTTCTGAAGGAGAATATTCATCCGGGATCAACAGTAGCCTATCTTGGTAGAGAAACATCTGAATTTTTTATCCGGGAGGCGGATTTATTACCGGTAAGAGTCGAAAATGTTACTTCACAGGATTATCCGGATATTGAAGCAGTGATGCTTTTTGATGACGGGGGCTATGAATTTCATCCTTGCATAAATTAAAACATTGAATATTATCAGGGGAACGGATGTTCCTGTAATTGTAGCTAATCCGGATCTGATCTATCCTGTTAGTAACGGGGAAACAGCTATTGCAATAGGTAGTATTGCAAATATGTTTGAAGCTGTGGCGAATCGGAAATTTTTCAGATTTGGGAAGCCGGATGTAAATGTATTTGAATATGCATTTAAAAAAATTAATAAAAACCGTACAATTTCAAAAAGAGAGATTTTAATGGTTGGAGATACTTTGGATACAGATATTTTCGGGGGGAATAATTTTGGTTGTGATACAGCCCTTGTATTGTCAGGAAGTACTCTGAAAAAACAAGCAAAAAATTTAATTCAGGATAAGGGAATTCATCCTGATTATATATGTAATTCAGTTGTAAATTAAAGCTATTGGTTTGAAAAACATCGTTGATCATTTTCGTTTGTTTATTGAGGATAAAACATTCGTTCTTAAAAATAGAGATATCATTCAACAGCTTTCTGATTTAACTCATTCCGGAAGAAAAGAATTGAGGGATAGATTATTGAAGGAGTCATTATCTATTGAGGATAGTAAGCATTTAATTAATTGGTTAAAAGGTTGTTTCGAAAATATTGATAGATATTCCTTTAGAGTTCACAAGGTGTTGTTTAGTCCGGGAACAGAAATTGGCGATACATTGAAAGAGTTGCTCAGAAATGCTGAAAAATCAGTGAAGCTATGTGTGTTTTCTATCACAGATAACCGGTTAGCGCATGAAATTATTCATTGTCACCAGAGGGGACTGGAGGTAGAAATTATCACTGATGATCGAAAAATATTTGATAAAGGTTCGGAAATTCAGAGTTTAAAAAGTAAAGGTATAGATGTGAAAATTGATCATTCTCAATATCATATGCATAATAAATTTGGTATTGTTGACAATAGAATTGTCTTTAGTGGGAGTTTTAACTGGACTTATACGGCATCAAAGCATAATCAGGAAAATTTGATTGTAACAACTAATAGTTCTATTGTAGAACAGTTTTCAGATGAATTTACCAGATTGTGGAATGAGATGTATGTTTTATGATAGCTATGAATTGTTAATCCTTTAATAGGGAATGCATACTTAAATTGAAAAAAACGATGGATCCCGTGTTCCTGTATTCATCTAATACTATCTTTACGCAATAAATATTAAAAGCATGGCAGAAATAGGCAAATACAATATATTAAAAGTAGTTAAGGATTTAGATTTTGGATTATACCTTGATGGAGGTGAGGAGTTGGGAGAAATACTTTTACCCCGGCGATATGTTCCTGTGAATTGTACAGTAGATGATGAATTAGAGGTTTTTATTTATCTGGATTCAGAAGATCGATTAATAGCAACAACAGAAATGCCTGATGCTATAGTAGGTGAATTTGCTTGTTTAACTGCCGTTGAGGTAGGAAAAGTAGGTGCATTTTTAGATTGGGGATTACCAAAAGATTTGTTGGTTCCTTTTCGGGAGCAAAAAGTAGATATTGAAAAAGGAAAAAATTATGTAGTTTATGTTTATTTGGATGATGAAAGCAGAAGGATTGCAGCTACATCAAAAATTGAAAAATATTTAGACAATCTGCCACCTGAATATGAGGAGGGGCAGGAGGTGGACTTAATGATATATGGTGAGTCAGACCTGGGTTACAAAGCTATTGTTAATAATACACATACAGGTATTTTATATGCAAACGAGGTATTTCGAAAATTAAATAGGGGAGAGAAAGTAAAGGGGTATATAAAAAAAGTTAGGGAGGATGACAAAATAGACCTGATGCTTGATAAACCAGGTTATAAAAAGGTGGATAGTATTGCGCAATCAATTCTGGATAAGCTTAATGATTTAAATGGATTTTTGGATTTAACGGATAAGAGTCCGGCAGATGAAATATCCCGAAGATTAGGAATCAGTAAAAAGAATTTTAAGAAAGCTGTTGGCTCACTTTACAAGCAAAGGATGATTACGATTGAAGATAAGGGAATCAGATTGGTAAAGTAGTTCCCCGTTTTTTATTAAGAATGTACAGATGTATAAAATTTACCAGATACGTGTAGGTAAATTTATTATTACTTATATTTGCATGGTTTGTTTTAATTTGTGAGATTAACTTAGCCAATTGTATACTGTTTATCGATCTGTTTTCTGCGTTTTACGAAATTCAGATCTTTAGAAACTTAAATTATATTTTTAAAAATTAAACTATATTTATGAAAACAAAAATCTCAATTGTATTATTATTAATTTCAATTTTATATGTGTCTTGTTCTGAAGATTCAGGTACAGAATCGCCATCTGAAATTCAGTCCATTGACATTACAGTTTCTGAAATTACAAGTTCGTCTGTTATTATCACGTTTCCTGAAGTAGAAAAAGCACATAATTATACACTAAAACTTTATGATGTTGATGGTGAATGGGTGGATGTGGATTCCATTCTTGACATGGAAGTGGTTGACGGAGTAGCTACAAGTGATGGTTTTGACGATTTAAATTCCGATACCGAATATAAAGTGGTGGTAGAAGTTACAAGAAACGTATTAGGTGAAGGTATTATAACCTTAGCGCAAGACTCAATAAATTTCAGAACATTAGTTCAGTAGTTATCACTATAGAATTTATATCATACAAAGAGGGGTTGTATCTTAATTAAATGATGCAACCCCTTTTAAATGCAATTTCATTTTGTGTAACAATAATTTAGATTGTTCTTTTTAGATTTTCAGGATAAAAAGATTAATAATTATTGAAGAATAGAGGACGATATAAGATTTTGGATTTACCTCGTTAATTAATGTACGTCTATAAAGTCCAACTACTGCGTTGTTGCTCAAAATTCCTCATATACGCTGGTATACTGCGGTTTGAATTTTTCACACGCCTAGTATTTTTCACACGCCTAGTATTTAAACTTAATACTCCAAGCACCTGACTTTATGGACAGGCACTAATTAATTTTTTATATTTATTAAGGTAATTAATATTGATTAAAAAACGTATTTTAGAGAAAAGTATAAAATGTTTCTAACTCAATTAATTCATGATATGAAAGCGAAAAATTTATATTATTTTTAAAATGATTGATTGAAAATGTGTCCGTAAAACTGTGAATGAATCATTTTTTTTGATAAAATTTGTAGTAGCAATAACCTATAGTAAAATTATTAAATTTCTATAATCAAAATCATATTGTGAATGTAAAATTGTTAGCTGTAACATAACAATTACGATCAACACACTGAACGAATACAGGATTTACTATATGATTAAAACTTTTAAAAAATGAAATATATATTAGTTCTTTTATTGTCTGTAACTTTAGGACTTACAAGTTGTGATTTTTTTGGCTCATCGAATTCCGGAAAAAATAGTGACGCGAATGAAGTAAATGCTGATGGAATATTTTATCGCAAGCAGCATTATTATAATGATCCTTCGGCACCTGTTGAATGGAAGGTGAGTTTAAAGAAGAATGAAGATGGTGAAACAGTGCGACAGGGTGTAAGTATTCGTTATTCAAAATCAGGTAAAGTTTATGAGGAAGTAAATTATGAAAATAATTTGAAACAAGGTACACGTTTAACTTATCATGGTAATGGAAAAGTCTGGAAAGAGCAAGTTTACAATAATGGTAAGTTGGATGGTATTTGTAAAAGGTATGATCGTGAAGGACGAATCACAGCAGAGTATCCATATAAAAATGGTTATCCTGGGATTGGATTAAAAGAATATACAAATCTGGGAGTTGAAAGAGAAATGCCTAAGCTGCACATTCAGAAAATAGATCAGGTCAGAACTGCAAATAAGTATAAATTGAAATTATCCTTAACAGGTGAAAACTTAAACAGAATCAAATCTGTAAAGTATTATAATGGTGATTTAATTGAAGGTAAATATTTTCATAAAAATATGATAGAAGCAAAGCCAACTTCTGCAAAAACAGGGGAACTTAGTTTTGGAGTTCCCAACGGATATGTTTTAAATAAGACCTTTAATGTAGTTGCGGTTGCCATTACGACAGATGGTTTGAAACTGATTTTACAGGATAAAGTTAGCATTTCGGTAAGAGGAGTGTAATTTATTCTTATCATTAATAAAATATATAAAAAGCATTTTGGATTGATTTCTAATCTAAAATGCTTTTTTTTGTATAAAATATTTCTTCAATTCAATCGGATTTATCCCAATGAGAATACCTGAAACTGGATTTATACGCTTTAATTGTTTTGTTCTTATATAGTTGTGCCTCAACTTCGGTAACATCAGTTCCTGTTAAAAAGTTAAATACAACACTATCTTCAATTTTGGTGATTTGTATACAAGAACCTGGCAGTATAGGTAGATTTAATGAAGAAAACTATAATCGATACATTCGTAAAGAATTTAATCATATTGATAATCGTGAAGCTACTGAAAACCTTGAAGTCCTGTTAAAACGTACAATGATGACTAATGGTTTTCCCAGAATAGTTGGTGCTAATGAAGTATTTGAATCAAATCTGGATTATTCCTATCAATCATTTAAAGATATCATGAATAAAAGTGGGTGTCAGTCCGTACTGTTGATTAATACAACAGACCTTTGGCAATCTGCAAAAATTACTACTTCTCATCAGAATAATATATCCATTACAGAATATGCAGGAGAGCAAAATTCTAATAATTTTGTATACTTATATGATTTAATAAACTCTACGGAATACATTTGGTTAGGTAAAATAGATGTACGTGGATTTTATTCAGGTTATAAAACTTTAAATAATCACCTGGCCAGAAAAATATCTAGAATATTGATAAAAGAAGGGTATGTTCAGTAGTTATATCGTTTTTTATATTTGAAGGTGCTATTTCGCTATATACAATTCAGAATTCCCACCGTTTCCATTTTCTGATTGAACAGATGTTTTTCCTCCCAGACTCTCAATGAGAGATTTTACTATGGCTATGCCAATTCCGGTACCTTGAAATCCATTGGTGTCTATATTACTGGTAGAGGTAAGAAAATCACAAATTTTTGTTTGATCTTTAATGTTAATACCAGGATTATTGTTTTTGATGTTTACTTTAATCCAATCATTTCCTTCTACAATATGAATCCGGATTTTGGCGGGTTCTTTGTCAATATAGATATTCCGTTGATGTTGACCCCTTGGATTTTTCATTCTATATAATGCTTAAGTTAGTTGCTACGTGTTATTAATCAGCCAATTCACTAATATTCACACTTATTCTATAATGATTTTTTATTTGAAGATTACGGTCTCAGTAAGTGAAAAATTGGAATTCCATATAAAAAAACATAAAAAATGTTAACGGATGAGATTGCAGTTCTTTTAAATGTTTGTAGTTTTGTAAGGTGCAGGATAATAGCTGTATAGGTGTAAATATTACGATTTTTATTGTTCCCGTTATGTTATTTGTCAGGAAGAAAAATGTTAAAATCGAAAATAAAATTAACAAAAATATACACAATTAAGAATAAATTAATACTTTTACTTGCGAGGATCTAATAATTAACATTAAAAAGTATGCTTATGACTAGTGTAATTGGTATTGTTATTGTGATAGCAGGAATAATAATTGTAAGGAGAGAGAGAATTAGATTGATTAAGAAATTACATGTTCTGCAAGAAAACAGTTATTGAAAATCTAAAGAACCTTGAACTAAGTTTGATAATTGAAATTTTAATAATGAAAAAGGATTAATTCTGATTATAATCAGGATTGATCCTTTTTCTATTTCATTTGGTTTCTTAAATCCGGATTAATGCATTATTAATTTGTTATGGATATCTTTTAAATAAAGAAAGGCTACCCCATTGATATCAAGGATAGCCTCTTATTTTTATTTAAATAATGACTTTGAGATATTTACATTTAGGCAATTGATTTTGTAGATGCGTATATTACAAAGTCCATATAATATATTTCATTCTTATTGTTCCAGATTATTTTTCCAACTTCACAGATTTCCCCGAGTAAACCGTACAATTCGTTTGCCAATTGAATGCGTTCAGCGGATTTTTGTTTTCGTTTTGTTATAGATAATGACAGGTCATTAATAGCTGATTTAAAAAGATCCGTGCTTTTGGTAATCCTATTAAGATCAGATTTTGTTATATTTTGTGCAATTGGTTGATTTATTATTGATTTAGTTTTATCAATGATATTATTTGCCATTGAAAGTGTGTAGGAATCATTTTGAGATTCAGATTCTTCAAATGATAAATAACTTGAATCTATAGATTTTAAATCTAAAGCAGGCTTTATTTTGTTACAAATGTTATGTATCTCCTTTATTAAAGACTCACGCATTTCATTTTTAAATTTAGTTTTCACCTTTTCAATTGATTCATAAAATGCATCATAAGGAATGTTTTTTAATTGTTCATTTTTTGTAACAACTACTTCCTTGAAATAAGAGTCAAGTCCATACTCTTCAAATTCTGGAGCATCACGATCAAAGTCAATAAGTGATTTTTCGATTCGATCAGAAAGTTCTGCAATGGAGAAGTTGAATTTACTTTTTAAGTTCATGTTTGGTTTTTTTTAGGTTAATAGAATATATGTATTTAATGATAATGTCATTATAGCTTGATCCTTAGATTGTCATACTATACCTAAATTATAAAAAATGTTTAAAAAAAACAACAGATAAATTAATTCATATGGATTAAAATGGCAATTTTATGAATCAATGAAATCATAGCTGTTCTATGATGTATTTTTACTGCTTGGCAGGTTTCTAAAGGGGGTAGGACTGATTATAAAAATCTGAAATCTTAATGTTTTGAAAAAAATCAACTTTTTTCACAGTAAATCATCAATGTAAGATAATAATGAAATATGATAAATGAAAAGCTGAATTAATTGATTAAAAATTCAAGCGGACTTTATTCTACATTCACATATTTAATCAAAAATCGAAAAAATGGTGTTAGGGCTTTAATGACCTTTGGAATGAACAAGAAACTCAAAAAGATTGAGTCTGAAAAAAAAACGGATTATGATTAAAAATATACGCATTAATCAAATGAAGTTAAATCGGGTACGAATTTCAAACATTTACTAATTTAAAGTGTTTCTTTTTCAAGGATCAGATATTTCCGAAATAATAAAAATAATGCCTTATGAAAAAGTGTTTTACTATAGTCTGTTTATTATTGTTTTCTATTTGTATAATAGGAATTTCCGTTAATGCCCAAACCACTCATCAAGTGAATGTAAGTGGATTTTCATTTACCCCTTCAAATCTGGTAATCAATACAGGAGATAAGGTTGTTTGGAGTAATACTGGTGGTTTTCATAATGTGAATGGAACCATCGAAACCTACCCTGATAATCCAGAGTCTTTTGGTAATAGTGCTCAGAATGCGCCTTGGGAGTATAGTCATATTTTTAACGTGGCAGGTAGTTATGATTATCAATGTGATATTCATTTAAGTGGTGGTATGACAGGTATGATAACAGTAAATACACCGACTTTTATTGGAGATAGAAGCACCAATGATTCTGGAGTTTTAATTTACCCGCAGCCAGCTTATGATTATATTAATATTGATTTAGGTTCAGCTTTTTCTCAGAATACATATCAGATGTTAATATTTAACTTGTTAGGATCTAAAGTGCTGCAAGTTGAGTTATTTGCAAATTCTATTAATAAAATTAATATTAGTAAGCTTCCTTCGTCAACTTATTTATATAAAATTCAGAATGCAGATGGAGTTTTGACAACAGGAAAACTAATGATACACTAAAATGTTTCATTGAAAATATTATAAACATTGATGATTCTCAGGGTTTTAATTTTAGGTAAAAGTCCATTTCCTATTCTGAATATTATTAAAATGTCATATGAAAAAGGAGGATGTTAATGCGGAAGTATTCAAACTCTTTGATGATTACGTTCCTGATATTCTTAACCGAAGATAGTTTGTAGAAAAGGTTTTTGCTTATGCCGTTTGGAGCTATTGCTGGCAATGCCTTATTGAGTTTTGTAATGCACAACTATAATAATGCTATTATCATGAAAAAGCAATCAATAATTTTAGTAGTGATTTTTATTATAGTATCCATAACTAATTTATGTATGGCATCAGATCCCTACCATAAGGTCATAACTGAGCAACTGGATAAAATGTATAAAACGAACTCTGTTGAAGAATTGATTGGTATTTCAGGGGTTTTTTTACGTATTTCAGAAAAGGAGCAAAATGGTTGGTTACCTTTGTATTATGCAACATATTCCTTAGTAAGGATAGCCTTTTTTACAAAAGATGCCGATTTAATTGATAAATACTTAGATGAGGCTCAGGTATATATGGATATGCTGAAAGAAAAGCAACCCGCGGAGTCAGAGGTTTTTGTCCTTCAATCTTTATTATACGCAATGAAAATAACAGGTCCCGCACGAGGTATAAAATATTCGTTTTTATCTAATAATGCATTAGAAGTAGCAGAGGAGATGAATGCCTCAAATCCAAGGGTGTTTTACTGCAGGGGAAATAATCTTTTTCATACACCTTCGTTTTTAGGAGGAGGAAAAGATAAAGCCTTACCATTCTTTGAAAAAGCAAAGGAACTTTATGAAAAATGGGTATCTCCACAGGATTTTTGGCCTGCCTGGGGTGCAGATCACAATCTGTTAATGTTGAAGCAATGTAAAGAAGATGAGTAGTTTTGATATGCAATATTGAAGTACATCTTATAGATATAAAGTATATTGATTCGTATTGAGGGATCAATTTTTACGTTCATGAAATCTGGTTTAAAAAAATGATTTCAAAATATACAGCTAAACCTAATGAGGGTGGTTCGGGTCTATCTCTAATACCTTCCAAATGATAAATACACTTGAATGGAATCAAAGAACAAGATATAATTGTATCTGGAGATAGAATGAAACCCTTTAAAATCTGGCAGTATGGTTAAGTAATATTTAAGTCAATGTTAGAGAACGTCTAACAATTATTTCTTTAATCCTGAGGTTTTATTTATCTGGATTTTATTTAGATAATTGTAAAAAGATTTAATCATTGAAATAAAATTCTGCGATAAGTGTATTTTTTGTTTATTTTCGTCTCGAAATTCAATTATTAAATATGAGTATTCAGATAGAAGAGGTTTTAACCCAAGGACAAAGAAAAAAATTTGTAAACTTTCCTTATCAATTATATAAGACTAATAAATATTGGGTTCCCCCAATAAAAAGTGATGAGCTCAGTTCTATTACTCCAGATAAAAATCCATCTTTTGATTTCTGTAAAGCTAAATTTTGGATTGCTGAAAAAGATGGGAATGTTGTGGGACGGATTGGTGCTATAGTTAATAAATTGTGGATTGAAAAGATCGGGGAAAATATTGGGCGAATTACCCGAATAGAATTTATAGATGATGCTGAAGTTGTGGAAGCGCTTTTTAAAGTTGCTGAAGATTATTTGAAGTCGGAAGGTATGGTTGGTGTTTTCGGACCATTAGGGTTTTCAAATCTTGATCATTCAGGAATGCTTATTGAAGGTTTTGATTGGATGCCATGTATGGCCAGTGATTATCATTGGGACTATTATCAAAAACATATCGAAAATCTTGGTTACACTAAGGAAAGGGATTGGCTTGAGTTTAGAATTACATTTCCGGATGCTTTGCCTGAAAAATCAGTTAAAGTAGCTGAAATGATAAAGAAGCGTTATAATCTTACAGCTGTTAGCTTTAAGAATAGCAAAGAACTTGAGCCCTATAGAGAAAAGATTTTTAATGTATTTAATGATGCATTTGCTAATCTATTTGCAACTTTTAGATTACCTGATAATCTAATCAAATTTTATATAGACAAATTTTTCCCTGCCATTAATGCCAGGTATGTCAAAATTATTTTAGATAAGGATAATGAATTGGCTGGATTTCTGGTAGCACTACCCTCTTTATCAAAGGCGCTTCAAAAGGCAAAAGGAAAGTTGTTGCCTTTTGGGTGGTGGCATCTTAAAAATGCTTTAGAAAAACCTGAAGAAATGGATTTAATGTTAACGGGAGTTCGTCCTGAATTCCAGAAGTTAGGATTGGCAGCATTATTGACAAATGAACTTTGGAATACTGCAAATGCAGATGGGATTAAGTTTGTAGAAACAACAGGAATGCTTGAGGATAATAATGTTGCGATTCAAATATGGAAATCTTTTGACCATATACAACACAAAAGGAAAAGGTGTTTTCGAAAAATGTTTATCTAAGTATGTTAATAATATAGTAAAAGCCGGTAAGTAAATTGCCGGCTTTTTTATTGATATCCATATTTTTTAAATATGCTAAACGATTCTACCTGTAGGTGGAGAAGGTAAAAAGTGCTTTAGTTCTTTAACTGCCTCAATAGGGTTTGGTGCTCTGAATACAGAACTTCCGGCAACTAATACATCTGCTCCTGCATTAATCAGCATTTGAGCATTTGCAATAGTTACACCACCATCAACTTCTATTAAGGCTCTGCTGCCTTTTCTTTCTATTAAGTTTTTTAAATCTGCAATCTTCTTGTACGTGTTTTCAATGAATTTCTGACCTCCAAAACCAGGATTTACAGACATTAATAATACTAAATCAACTTCCGTAATAATTTCTTCTAATAGAAAAACGGGTGTATGCGGATTTAAAGTTACACCAGCTTGCATACCTTCTTTTTTTATAGCATCAATAGTTCTGTGAAGGTGGTTACATACCTCGTAATGTACGTTTAATAGATCTGCACCGGCGTTTTTAAAATCAGTAATATATTTGTCCGGATTTACAATCATTAAGTGAACATCAAAAGGTTTCTCAATTTTTGGTCGTAATGACTCAATTATTGGAAAACCAAATGAAATATTAGGTACAAATACACCATCCATAATGTCCAGATGTAGCCAGTCAGCTTCACTTTTATTAATGATTTCAATTTGAGATTCCATTTGACTGAAATCTGCAGCTAAAAGTGAAGGTGCAATTAGGTGTTTCATTTGTTATTGTTACTTTATAAGCTTTAATACTATCGTTTTAACCCGGATTATGTATTAGAAATTTTGAAAGTACGATAAAAACAAGGCTTCACAGAAACGATGCATAATTTGTCCCGATTCAATTGTCAGGAACACCGTTCCCGTAATTTGAGTGAAGCAACGAAGAATCTTTTTGAAGTAATTTCAATGCGTAATAGAGTTTCTAATGCATACTTTAGGTTTAAATGAAATAAAAACAAATTTCTGAGCAAAAATAAGGTTTATGAATTAAAATATAGAAAATTAAATTCTTTTTGTTGTTCTATGGAGGTAAAACAGATGAGTAATAACCTGAGTTCGATATAAAATTAATGGCTCAAATCGCTTATAAATATTGAGTTTTAAGGAATGTTTGCGAAAGCATAGCGGGCTATGGTAAGCAAATATGACGCAGAAAATCGGTATTTATAAGTGACATTCATA
>JBNKRV010000103.1:0-3705 GCA_050296935.1 Marinilabiliaceae bacterium
CACTTCTCGAAGCTACCTCGGGTTCACGCTTGCGCATTACGGCTTGGTCATTTGAACATACCGAGCTTCAGCGATATCCTCACGGACAGAACTGTCGGCAGTTCTTCTAAATGAACAGCAAATTATTCAGGTAGGATTTGCACCTACTGGATTACCACAGCCTCGTGGCACACTAACGAACCGCATATGAGGCGTGTGGGGATTGAAATAGACAAACTTCTTAAAATCGCACTTAGCTCATTGCTTTTCAATAGGCTAAATTAATAAGAAAGTGTCGATTTAAAAGCAATGGGCGGACAAATTGAAAACTCCACACTTCGCGAATCACCTGCACCCCACATGACTTATATGTATTATTGCCAACCGTAATTTATTCTTTCAATTTCTTTGCTATTACTTCTTCATCTGGCAAATACTCTTGAAACTCTTCTGGCAAATCTCTTGTCAACTGATATTCAGCAACTCCAATTGGTTTATTCGTAATTCTTAATGCATACTCAACTTCTAATGAATCTTTCTCTGCACATAATAAAATACCAATTGAAGGATTCTCATTTTCCGTACGCTCTGTATTGTCTAATACTTCTAAGTAGAAATTTAATTTCCCTGCATACTCAGGTTTAAACTCCCCTGTTTTCAATTCAATAGCAACTAAACACTGTAATTTCCTGTGATAAAACAATAAGTCGATATAGTAATCTTTATCTCCTAATGAAACTTTATATTGATTTCCTAAGAATGCAAATCCAGAACCAAACTCCATTATAACATCACGAATTCGTTCTATCATGCGACTTTCAAGCTCCCTTTCCTTTACACCTTCCTGTAAACCAAGGAATTCCAAATTATATTCACTTTTTAGTGCTTCATCAGCTTGTTCTGATAAATATTCGGGTAGTGCGCTATCAAAATTATGGGATTTATTTTCACTTAGTGCTCTTCTATATGCCTGAGCTTTAATCTGATTTAATAACACATTTCGGCTCCAACCATATTCGGATGTCGCTTTCAAATAAAACTCGGCCTCTTTATCATCTTTTATTTTTGAAAGGATTACCAAATTTTGTCCCCAAGGAATTTCTGCGACAAGCTGTCGCAGTTTTTCATTTTCGGCATACCGAGTATAAAAACGTCTCATATCCCATAAATTCCTAGCAGAATATCCATTACTATCTGGATAACCATCTTGTAAATCTTTAGACAATTTCTCTACAACAGATTTTCCCCATTCCAGTTCTCCTTGCTTCTCTACGATTATTCTTCCAATATTGAAGTAATGAGCAATATGTTCCCTTGTGATTTTCTTAACAACACTAATTCTAGCAGTTTGAATTTCCGCTCTAATCAATTCAAGTGTCTTCTTATATTCCTCGCTCAACATGGTATCCTTTTTTAATTCAATACAAACTTAAAATTTTTCAATTAATAGTTTGTTTCTGTTGGGCAAAATTGGTTTATGGTTGCTAACAGACAAGTATATGCAAATGTGGGCGATTGCGGGCTTCAAATTTATCAAACCGTGATAAATTAAAGCAGGCTACAGCCCTTGAATTTACGACTATCTCGCCCATTTTGTATATACCGCGTGTTGAACTAAACCTCCTTCGTCGGTAGATCAAAGATAGCCATTAATATTATTTAGACTACATTTGTGACTTAGACCCGTGATAGAGTAAGTCATCATCAAATCCGACTGTTGCTGTTTCGTTCTTTACATATGGTTTTCAGGTTTTAAATGTAGGTTTTAAAAGTGAACTCCCTGGCAATACACGGAAACTCGCCAACAGTGTACGGAAGAATTATATCAAAGAACCTCATTTTTAGCCCTTTTTTAATAACCAAACAATTGGCTTTAATTACAAAAAGCACCGTATTAATTTGTGATTATGGCAGTTACACCTCATTTTAAAGCAATCCCCATATAATAAGGTGAATTCCTCCCGGTTCCGTTCAACAACGAATATATTTAATCACTTTGAGTCCTTGCAGGGACTTTTGAGGGCAGTTATTGATTAATTATATTCTTATTGTTAGCGGTTGGCTATTTAATCACATATCCTTGTTAAATCATTTTATATTTTACAAATCTGTTAATAGATTCATTTATTCCTTAATAAACTTCTTACAGGTAATTTTATTTTCGAAAACAAATTTAATTAAATAAACACCTCTATTTAATAGAGAAACATTGATTTTAGAATATCCATTAACTATTGATGAATGAATTATCTTACCAGAAATATCATAGATATAAATATTTACATTTCGATCCGTACTTATATTTAAAAAATCTCCTGCTGGAATTGGATAAATCTTAGAATTAATTGTGTTAACAATGTCTGCATCATAAACACTCACGGTTAACGAGGTGTGTTTTATAACATCTAGCTTTCTAGAATTACTTTGATTTTCCATAGCAACATAAATTTCATTATCTAAAAAATTTAAACAAGTATTGAATACAACAGAATTTGTAATTAGGTCTCCACTTACATTTTCCCAATTTGTTCCATTATATTTTTTTAGTCTTGCAAAAGAGTTACCTAAACCTCCTGTTACGTATAAAACATACAATTCGTTGTTGTAAACTTTTAGGTCAGGTGTTGAAGCATAGTCATTGGTGAAATCTTGGCTAGACAGATCAATCCAATTTTCACCATTAAAAGTCATTACAGCTAATCTTTGATTATTTGATTCATCTCTAAATGCAATACAAGGTTGACCATTATAAAAGGCTAAATCTGAATAAGTAATTTGACCTGGAGAAAACCCTCTACTACCAACTTCTTCCCAACTAACACCATTAAATTTCATTACTGTAGCTTTATAACCACCATCAACTCCATCATACCCTTCTTTATAGGCCACATATGGAACATCATTGTAAAATTCTAAATCAAGCCAAAAGGTTCCAACAGCAGAAAATCCTTGGTTTCCAACAATTTCCCAGTCATATCCATTGAATTTTTTCACGGTTATTTTGAATTGGGCATCAAAATCCTTATAAGCGATATAAAGGTTACCATTATTGGATTTAAGATTAATATCATAGGCAACATTGGTTGATGGTGAAGGTAAAGACACCCAGGAGGAACCATTAAATGTCATAATTGCAGGTACTCTAGAGTTATCATTGTCATCAAATGCTACATACGGCTGATTATTATGGAATACAAAATCTAGAAAAGTACCTACTTCATTAGAAAATCCAGAATTTCCAATATTTTCCCAATTAGTACCATTATATTTTAAAACTGTTACGCCATAATTGTTAGACCAGTCTTTAAAAGCAACATAAGGTTCGTTATTGTGAAATTTTAAATTATTATATATGGCAGTGCCATCCGAAATTCCTGAATAACCAACATTTTGCCATTGTCCAAAGCTAGTTAATGTATTAAATAGAAAAAATCCTAAGATGAACATCTTATTTAAAATTGAGTAAAGTCGTGTAATCATTCTTTAAGTTTTTATTATTTAGAAATCACAAGTGTCCGGTAAAAAGTAACCGGGTCGAACATTTTCATACCCAACCCGGTTTGTCTACTTTTGAGTTACCACACAAAAAAGTTAGACATGGGCAAAAGTACAAATTTTAGCGGACAGCCAATATTTAATCAGTTGTTAACGTTCATTGATAAAAGTGAGATTAGGAAAATAGCGAAGAAACATGGTAGTGAAAGGTATGTAAAGAAGTTTACAACC
>JBNKRV010000104.1:0-66877 GCA_050296935.1 Marinilabiliaceae bacterium
TATGAATTTCACTTATAAATACCGATTTTCTGCGTCATATTTGCTTACCATAGCCCGCTATGCTTTCGCAAACATTCCTTGAAACTCAATATTTATAAGCGATTTGAGCCATTAATTTTATATCGAACTCAGGTTAATACATGTTGAAATTAGGCTCTCCTCATTTCAAATAAGGAGGAATACGGTAAGTTACAAACTGAGAGGTAAACCTTCATGGCTAAAGCCGGATAAATGATTTTACATTTTCATCACCCTAAAGGTCATTACAAAATTATAGTAAAAACAGAAGCATGATAACTTCTTAACTCCGTATTTAAGAAATCAATAGTCAAAGCAATTACTCAACCTCACCCTCATCTCCAAAAATAGCTCCCTTGTTACTATTTACTGATCTTTTACCTGGTTTGTAATTGTTAAACTTGTATGTGAAGGTAAATGTAACTATTGGTGTATCATATTTCTGGTAATAGTAGTCAATAAAATTTAATCCAATATTCTTTGTCTCTCTATTATTGGTTGAAAAAACATCTCTAACCTGAACCACTCCGGTAAGTTTTCTATCAAAAAACTCCTTACGCAATGCCAGGTCAAGTGTATAAACAGGTTCGTAGTACCCTTGCGAAGTGACTCTTTTACTATAATATCGCCAATAAGCTTGAACCTGCGTAGATTTGTTGATTTTATAAGTATTATTAAATAAATATTTCCATGTTATATTTTCAGCACTAAAATCCAGGCTATCGGTACTTCCGGTAACTTTATAATTGTATAAACTCCCCGTTAAATCAACTCTCCACCATTTTACCATTTTAAAACTAAAAGTAGCATCCATACCCAGAAAATAATCATTACCTACGTTCTCAGGGGAGCGTTGAATCGTATTTTTATCATAAACTCGCCGAACCCACTCCACCTTATCATGCGTTACCCGGTAATAGCTCTCTAAAGAAATAAGTGTTTCACTGAATTTTTTCAGATAATTCAACTCATACGAATCTGTATATTCAGGCATTAAATCCGGATTACCCTTTCTTATATTATAAGCATCCATCCAAGTATAAAATGGCTCCAGATAATAACTTCTTAACCTGTCAATCCTACGAGAATAACTTACAACAAGCTCTTGTTCTGAAGGCAAATGATATGAAGCATGCACCGATGGAAAAATATCAAAGCGCTCCTGCTTAAACTTAGTTTCTCCTTTAGTAATAGCAGTTACACTATTCTCAAAATCTATTTGCCGGTTCACAAATTCTCCACGAAGTCCAATCTTATAGTTGATTTTATTGCATTCATTTCCAAAAATGGCATAAACACTGTAGATATCCTGAATATAAGTGGTTAAATTATTATATAAAATATCGTTCATATAAAAACCATCCCCATTATTGTCAGTTAGTAATGCTGTTTCATCTTCACTTCGAGTGAATAAACCCTGATAACCTGCTTCAAACATACTTTTTCCCTTACTCAGCGAGTAATCTATATTGCTTTGCCAGGTTCTTGAAGGACCTTTTTCAACATTCTCTTTTCCCTCCGTTTTAATATTATTTGCATCAAACAATAAACTCCTGCTATATTCATTACCATCACCATAGCGAAAAACAAAAGTAGCTTTTAAATCATGATGATGAGGAATAAAGCTATGCAAAAACACCATATTTGCAGAATACCTGTCTCCTCCACGGTATCCTTTTTCATAATCTCTGTAATGAAACTCATCAGGTTCGTAATTATTATTTTTTGAATAATTCAGGTCTGATATATGGAACCTGTTACGATTTCCATAATTCATATCCAGATTAATGATATTGAGACTATCAAAGGTATAATC
Organism: Marinilabiliaceae bacterium; assembly: GCA_050296935.1. Lineage (GTDB taxonomy): Bacteria > Bacteroidota > Bacteroidia > Bacteroidales > Marinilabiliaceae > Saccharicrinis. The sequence continues at coordinate 1,835 of JBNKRV010000104.1, forward strand.
CAGTCCTCCCCTAATATTCATCCTATCAAAACGAGTCGCAATATTTCCCTGATATTCAATATTATAATCAATATCGCTCACTGTTGAATACCTAAATCCGTTTCGTTTTCCAGAGTAATCTCTATAATTATAATCTGCAGCCACAAAATACCTCAGCTTATTGCTTTTAAAGTTGACTAACACATCTCCGCCAACGGCATTGGTACCTGCATTTAAGTTAAAAATACCATTGCCCCCTTCAAACTTTCCTTTTTTTGTAATGATGTTGATGATGCCTGCAGTACCTTCAGGATTGTATTGGGCAGATGGATTGGTTATAATTTCTATATTCTCAATGCTGGATGCAGGAATCTGCTCCAGTGCATCGGAAGATTCAAGAACAGATGGTATTCCATTAATAAGTACTTTAAAATCAGCACTGCCTCTTAGTAATACTCCACCTTCAACATCAACCGTGACTGATGGTACATTACGTAATACATCTACTGCTGATCCGGATGCAAAAATAAATTGATTACTCACATTCACCACTTTCTTATCCAACTTAAATTCAACATTGGGTTTTTCTACACTAACCTCAATCTCTTGAATAGCTTTGTTTAATTTGTTTAGATAAATTACACCTAAATCCACCTTAGTACGGTTACTAGTTATCTGAATTTCATCCACCCTATAAGCATCATAACCAATAAAACTTAAATCCATATAATACACACCGGGAGACAAACCTGTAACTGTAAATTCACCCTCAACATTAGTTATGGTACCAGTAATCAGTTCATTGTTTAATGTACTGTATACAGCTATAGTAACATATTCAATCCCCTTACCTGTATTTTTATTAAGTATTCTCCCATGAATACTTGTTGAACCGATGGATTCTTTATTCTTACTACATAATATACCTGTTGAGAAACAAAAAATCAGCAATAATAATCCACTTTTAATCCATAAATTATTGGGATAAAGTTTTATCAGGGAAAGAAAATAATTGGATAATTCAAATACAGGCAGAAGATTCCGTAAATTGAGGCCTGACACCTTATTTTGTCTGGAAGAATTTATTTGTTTTGTTTCTACCCCCCCATAACAAACTACTGTATCAATCTCACTTTCTGTAAGTTCATTGACACTAAGCCATCTATTTCTATTATCAGGATCTTTAGAATCAGGTTTCATAGAGGGACAAAAATATAATAATTTTCATTAACTAAATAAGGTATATTGATAATTTTACAAAGTAATCACAAAACATAAAGATATACAACCTCTATATTTCCCTTATTGAAACCATAAAATGCATATTTAATTATCCTTAATCCAGATTGAAATTTTCAGCATTTACCTCATTAAATATATTTTACAAGTCATTCAATAGAACAATGTTTTATAATGTTATAAAAGCTAATATCCATAGTGTTTTTCTGCAGGGCTAGCAAGCTATTTTCAATGTCCATTAGAATAATATAACTTTTCAAATACTTCTTCCAGTGAGTTCATTGGAAGATGACAAGTGTTGTTTTGACAAAGATGTAAAAGAAAATCCTCACTATCTTTATTTTCCGATATAGGTAATGAATCTGCCCCGGAAGCTAAAAATACAAAGGGATGAAAATTCGCTAAAAAGCTTTTCTGAGCACTCTGATCATCTTTTCCAGCTATCACCAACTCAAAATTCTGATAGATAAAAAACAATTTCAGCCTTTGCCAATTGGCATAATACTTACCATGTTCGTCAATGCGACCGCTCAAATTTTTGAGCATCTGAAAAGCTGTATGATACGCCTCTTTATTTAAATAATACTTACTCAATCTGTACAGATTAAAGGCCATCACTGAATTTGAGGCTGGAATAACGTTATCCGAGATCTCTGTTTTTCGTACTAATAATGGATCATCCTCCGCAGATGTATAATAAAACAATTGGTTATCGTCATTAAAAAAGTAAGCTGATACATACTCACATAAACCACTGGCCAAATCAATCCATTGCTGATCAAAGGTCGCCTGATACAAATCTATCCAGGCATCAATTAACAAAGCATAATCATCTAAAAAGCCATTAATGGCACCTTTTTCTCCTTTTAAACTACGCCACAATCCTCCACCTTTTCGTAAAGCCTTACCCTTAATATATTCAGAAGCAGCAATAGCATCATTCAGGTAATTATCATCACCAAAAGCCATATAAGCCTGCACTAATCCTTTAATCATGATGGCATTCCATGAAGTCAGGATTTTGTTATCAAGCAATGGTCTTTCTCTTTTTGAGCGGACTTTAAATAAGATGTTTTTACATCGGGTAATTATTTCTTGCAATTCAGTCTCGTTGAATCCATTCTGTGTTGCAAATGCTGCAATGGATTCGGTTTGGAAAAGTACATTTTTACCATATTCCCAGTTTCCTGCCTCATTAATATTGTAAAAATCACAAAACACCTGAGCATCAGCTCCCAACAGATCAAACAGCTCATCCTTACTCCATACATAAAATTTACCCTCTTCGCCTTCACTGTCAGCATCTAACGATGAAAAATAGCCGCCATTAACTGATTTTAATTCCCTGTTAACAAAAGCTATTGTTTCCTCAACAACACCTTTATATATAGGATCTTTGGACATTTTATAAGCTTTTGAATATACCTCAATCAATTGTCCCTGATCATACAGCATTTTTTCAAAGTGAGGTACCTTCCAATACCTATCCACCGAATACCTTGAAAACCCGCCTCCTAGGTGATCATAAATACCTCCCCGAGCCATTCTTTTCAACGAAATATCGATGTATTCCTTTATGCCGCTATTATTGTTTTTATATAGGTATGAGAGTAAAAAATTAAATTCCACAGGCATAGGAAACTTAGGAGCACCTATATTGCCTCCCCATTCATAATCAAAATTACCCTTCCACAATTCTACTGTTTTATTCATCATATCATTGGTGAACAATGCAGAATCTTTCACCAGTCCTACAAAATCCATTCGCTCAATGCCTGATTTTATCTGCAAGGCTAAATCTTCCAGTTTGTGCGGTTCCTGTTCAAAAATATGCTGTATTTCATTGAGTAGGTTCATCCATTGCCTTTTTTGAAAATAGGTTCCTGCAAAAACAGGCCTCCCATTTGGTAAAGCAATGATATTTAATGGCCATCCTCCTTTTCCGGTGGTAAGATGTGCCACATCCATAAAAACATTATCCAAATCCGGCCTTTCCTCTCTATCTATTTTTATGGAAACAAAGGAGCTGTTCATCAGATCAGCCACTTCATTGTTGCTAAAGCTTTCCTGCTCCATCACATGACACCAATGACAGGCCGCATATCCTATTGATATAACCAAAAGCTTATTTTCTCTTTTTGCTTTATCAAGAGCTTCATTACTCCATGGATACCAATAAACCGGATTTTTAGAATGCATTAATAAATACGGACTTGTCTCTCCAATTAGTGCATTGGCTTGTGCAATCATATTTGTGTACAAATTATTTGTCTTTTAATTTAAAATTTAATGCAGTATTATCTGTAACCACATTTACAAGTCCTATCTAAACAAAAAATAAGGACTTTTGTATCTGAAACACATTAAACCGCTATAAGGTTTATTATTCATTAGTTTTAATTTTTTGTACGGCATGTTTTTAACATGACAGGAAATTTTTAAGGCAATCTGCTATGGATAGCAGGCAGTGCGTTTCAGGCAATTTACAGTTGGCAGTAAGCAGTCAACAGTGGGCAGTACTATTTCCCCTGAAGTAGTACAGTTACAAATTAAATATTGAAAAATTCAATTGGAAGTTATTCTTCAACAAAACGCAGAAATTCAACATCCATACTGCCTACTGAAGACTGAGATCTGAAAAGCCATCCCCCTCACCCTCCTCATTATATATTATACGCTATAGAATATTAATACAATGATTTTTATTACTCATATAAATTTTATATATTTGATATACCCCACCAGAATAAATGTATCTAATACCCAATCAGAAAAAACATAAAATGGGAATTTGAAAGGTGCTTTCCACTTTGGAGCACCTTTTTTTCTTTTGTACAATTGAGAAAAAAGACGAGAATTCTAACTAGTACAATATAAAATAAACTATACCTTTAGGGCTGATTCGACAGAGATCAATCAATTGTAACTTTCAAAAACTTTTAATATCAATGGATAAATATATATTAGTTGAATTAGTAAAAACCCGCATGCCATATGGCAAATATAAAGGAACTATTATATGTGATTTACCTGAGTTTTATTTATCGTGGTATCACCAAAAAGGTTTTCCTGAAGGCAAACTTGGGATGTTACTTTCTACATTATATGAAATAAAACTAAATGGCTTAGAGTATCTTTTAAAACCCTTACGTTAAAACATAACAATCGTAATTTACGCAACCTAACACCCCTGAATACATCAAATTGTAATATTTTCAATGTACTCGATGTTAAAAAACATGAAATTCGTCATTATTTTACCTTATATAAATAAGCTGTTAATGATGATTTGTTATTTTTGTTCATCGAAAATACTTTAATATACATGGCTACGCAAAGAGAAATTATTCTTGTAAATATTTCCGGAGATGATAAACCCGGATTAACGTCATCCTTAACTGAAATACTTTCACACTATAATGTTCAGATATTAGATATTGGTCAGGCTGTAATTCATGATGATTTAGGTTTGGGTATTTTATTTGAAGTACCGCAGGCCTATGAATCTGCACCTATTTTAAAAGATTTATTATTTAAATCGTATGAGATTGGAGTAAAAATTAAATTTACACCCATATCTGAAGAACGCTATGCCGAGTGGGTATCTCATCAGGGTAAAGAAAGATATATAATTACCTTATTAGCTCGTAAAATGACAGCTGAACATTTAGCCAAGGTAACACGAATCATATCTTCACAACAACTGAATATTGATACCATCACCCGATTATCCGGAAGAATTGATTTAAATACAGAATCAACCCATAATAAGGCTGTGGTCGAATTTTCTGTTCGTGGTACACCTATTGATGCAGAGATCATGAAAAGTGATTTCATGGAGCTTTCAGGAAAAATTGGTGTTGATATTGCTTTTCAGGAAGATAATATTTTCCGCAGAAACCGTAGGTTAGTTTGTTTCGATATGGACTCCACATTAATTCAGACTGAGGTTATTGATGAATTGGCAGACAGAGCCGGTGTTGGTGAAAAAGTAAGAAAAATTACAGAAGCTGCCATGAGAGGAGAACTGGACTTTAATGAAAGCTTTATTAAAAGAGTTTCATTACTAAAAGGGCTAAGTGAAAATGTGATGAAAGAAGTTGCTGAAAACCTACCTATTACAGAAGGTGCTGAGCGACTGATGAAAACATTGAATAAGTATGGTTACAAAACAGCTATACTTTCCGGAGGCTTTAATTACTTTGGTAACTATTTAAAAGCCAAGCTTGGTGTTGATTATGTATTTTCAAATGAGCTGGAGATTAAAAAAGGAAAACTAACAGGAAAGCACATTGGTGATATTGTTGACGGCAACCGTAAAGCCGAACTACTAAAATTATTAGCCTTTAAAGAAGATATTCATTTAGATCAGGTAATTTCAGTAGGAGATGGTTCTAACGACCTGCCAATGCTTCAACTTGCAGGGTTAGGTATTGCTTTCCACGCTAAACCTAAAGTGAAAGCAGGAGCAGATAACTCTATTTCTACTATTGGCCTTGATGCTATTTTGTACATGCTTGGTTTCCGCGATAGAGAAATCAATTATTAACTTGAGTTCGATTAAAATTAGCGAGCTCAGGTTATTAATCTAAAAGATATCCTAAGAATTTATATTTAACAGCCCGGCTTTGTCAGTCGGGCTTTTTTATTTTTTAAAATTTACTCTTTTCTTCTATCGTATTTATCTTTAATACCAATATTTCAAGATATTATCGTTTAACTATTGATAATTCCATTAAGGCGTTAAACGAGCACTGAATCAAGTTCTCTTGAGCTATACCGAGCGAAGCAATAATCGTAAAAAAATGAAAATCCTTGTAACTTTAGCTGACTCTAATTAACGGTTTCTGATTTCTGACAGTAAACAGATGTGCATTTTCTGTAAATTTGAGACTCCAAACAAAGACTCTTTAGTAAAAGCTTCCCACCTTCTTCTTAATAATTATAAAACAAAATATTACCTGAGTCAGATAGTAAGGTTAAAAAACTATATTTGTGTGATGGATGTACCTGAAGACGAAAAGAAGACTAACATGACTACCCCAACAGCGATTATTACTGGAGCGACCAGTGGAATTGGAGCTGCATACGCTAAAGCCTTAGCTCAAAAAGGATGGAATCTTATTATAACAGGAAGAAGAGAAAACAGACTAAAAACCATAAAAAAAGATCTATCTGATTTATACCCTATTCACATACAAACCGTGAAAGCAGACTTATTAAACCCCGATGATATCAATCATTTTCTGCAAGTAATAGACCAAACCGATCATATTGAATTACTTATAAATAGTGCCGGCTTCGGTTTTAATCGTAATTTCTTTGAAAATGAATACGACATTCAACTTAGTATGATGCAAATTCATATTAATGCTACCACAAAAATAGTTCATCATGTGGTTCCTCATATGATAAAAAACGGAAAAGGAAACATCATCAATATAGCTTCCTTATCTGCCTTTTTGCCCGCACCTTTGAGTTACTGCTATAATGCATCTAAAGCCTTTTTGGTGACCTTTTCAGAATGTCTTTACCTGGATTTATCCAGTAAAAACATCAAAGTACAAGTGCTATGTCCGGGACTAACCAAAACAGAGTTCCACAGTAAGCAAGGTATACATAACATTGATAACAACTTCATTAACAGATTAATGTGGTTATCAGCCGATCAAGTAGTTAACAAGAGTTTAAATGCCCTCCGTAATGGAAAAATTATCGTAATCCCGGGATTTGTAAATCGCTTCATCTATTTTCTAACCAAAATAATTCCCAAAAGAATTTACTACAAAATTGCAGTCCGAAGATCAGAAAAAATCAATCAACAATTATTATCTGCAGCATAATATAGAGGAATTGGCAGTAGGCAGTTAGCAGTAGGCAGTACTATTCCCCTGAAGTTTAAGAGTTGCAGATTACATTTTGAAACTTCAATAGGAAGAAACCCTTCAAATGTTAGAAGTAATCAATCACCCAAACTCCCAACTGAGAACTAAGGACTAAGGACTGAAAAAATGGCTCAGGGTTTGTGCTATATAACTTAAGGGAGATGAGCAAATTACCCTATTTAGCTCAAAAACAACATGATACTGTTTTATTAGTTAAACACAATCCTACATAAATGTAGAATACAGTGTTTTTGAACTACAATTTGGTTACACACAAACTTTAAAAAAATTGAACAATGAAAGTATGCCTACCTATTTTAGGCGAAAGCAACCTTAAGAAGGAACTTGTCGCCAGCGATTTTTACAAAGCACAGTACTATTGTATTTACGATACTGAATCAGAGCAATCAAGTATATTTGCGTTGAATGATTCCAATAGCATTTATCTTTCTATCAGTGAGATTAAGAAACTGGAAATCACCAGTATCATTACCCCCAACCTTCGTCCTATGGCTGCCAAAATACTTTTTGAAAACGAAATTGAAGTCTATAAAGCATCCAGTTCTATGGTGGATGAAAATATAGCTTTACTTAAAAGAGGTTTATTGAGAGACTTTACCGAGGCAATGATTGAAAGCAAAAACTCTTGTTCATCAGATTCTTGCTCTTCATGTTCATCAATAAATTGTAATTAATGAGATAAATTCTAAAATTTTTCGAACCTAAAGTTTGTAATCATTCATTAAGGAACCGACCTTTATTAACGTTAAGTATGTAAAGATCGGCTCCTTACATGTTCATAAAAAAACCTCTCATCAATTAGTAATAATTCTCCCCAACTAACAGCCTCTTCGTTTACTTTCTGCAGCTTTAGTTAAAATTGGAGTAAAACGGAAATCTCGAACACAAAAAACATACACTTGTGCTCTAATTATTGCTATATGTGAGAGTTGAATCAGACCTGCTCTGACTATGTTGAGCGAAGCAATAATCTTAATAAAATAAGCCCTTGCAGCTTGAGTAAATTGTAATAATTACCAGTGATATAAGCACTCTCATAAAACATTTACGAATAAAACCATTTTTTCACTCAGTCTTCCAAGTAACTCCTCCTTTGTAAAGGAGAGGAATCGAATTACCGGATGGTATTTTTAAACCTGATACAACTAATATTTCTCATATACCGGAAACCCGGAACGGTTCTCTATAAACAAGCTGTAAATCAGAACCGTTCCCTAATCGCCACAACACACATCTCATTCATATTATGATTTATAGTAGAAAATCTAACACGTTACATGAAATAAGAGAACTATCTCCTGAGTCAATATCTTAATACATATTGATAATAGGCTCTTCCTCTTAACAAGAAGGAGTACAATGAGATAAGGTCAGGGAGGTGGTTCTAAAATCTCTATCCCCATCGCTTTAAGTATTCACCCCCTGAATTCCTTTATTTTCTGCATTAAATGATTAGCTAAAGAATTGCTACTTCAACTGATATTAATACTAAATGATACAAGTCATTAAAACTTCCTATACCCATTTTACTATGAGGTTGACGTTAAATAATTTTAGAGATATTAAGTTTATCGCAATAATCATAAAATAAATAGAGGAATACTATAGTTACGACAATATTTTGTAACGTAGAATAATTGAATAGAATGAAATTACAAAGCAATACCATTAGGATATTGTCAATACACCTTTAAACTCCAATTTTGCGACTGCACCAGAGCTTCCGAATAGGAATCACCATACAAAAAAACTCCTCCTTTTTCAAGGAAGAGTTTTTTTGTATGGTGTATTCAGATAGCAACTACCTATCTAGTGTTCGTCTATAAAGTCCAACTACTGCGTTGTTGCTCAAAATCCAAATCCTCATATACGCTGGTATACTCCGGTTTGAATTTTTCACACGCCTTGAATTTAAACTATATAATCCAAACACCCGACTTTATGGACAGGCACCATCTAGTACTTACTCAGCAACTCAAGTGACAGATAAGAAAGCTTCATTTTTGAGAGCAAGAGTAACAGCCTGCCCCGATTATTTCGGAGAAAAAAATGGAGCAATTTTGCTGACACTATCTAAACTTAATAATCTTTTTCATTGTACCATCATAAATGTTGAACTTATGAAATCCACATTCAAGCGCACCATTATATAACCTTAATTTCTCAAGTGGTTTAAGACCTACATTTTTCAGTGCTTCTTTATTGGAAGTAATAATCCAGGCATCATAACCAATAAAAGTATGCTTTAACTGGTTACCGATCATCCTGTAAAAATCAACCATATCCTTATCCTTCATTAATCGCTCTCCGTATGGAGGATTCATGATGATCATTCCTTTAGGATAATGAGGCTCTAATTTTTCATAAGTCGACACCGAGAAATTAATATCTCTGTTAAATCTAAACTGAAGTGCCGACTCCCGGGCAATATCAATAGCCTTTATAGAAGCATCACTTCCGAATATTTTTAAGCGAGGTTCTTCAATATTTGCCTTTGCGTCTTCCACCACTTTATTCCATAGTGCCTCATCATAATCCTGCCATCCCATAAAGCCAAAAGACTTCTTATGAAGACCCGGAGGATAATTTCTGGCATACATTACAGCTTCCATTAAAATGGTTCCTGATCCACACATAGGATCAATCAACGCCATCTTTTTATCCCATCCTGAAAGCATAACCATACCTGCTGCCAGCACTTCGTTTAAAGGTGCTTTATGCATTCCGACTCTGTAACCACGTTTATGCAGTGAATCTCCTGAACTATCCATTGACATAGTCACCTTATCCTTAGCCACATGAATTACCAATCTAACATTGGGGTTTTCAACATCAACAGAAGGACGCTTACCGAACTTATCACGGAACTGATCCACAATAGCATCTTTAGCCTTTAACGCAACATATTTTGAATGTGTGAAAATTTCTGAATAAACAACCGGATCAATGGCAAGAGTATTCATTACATCCATGATTGTAGTCCAATCAAAGGATTGAACCCCATCATATAATTCTTTTTCGTTTTTTGCTTCAAAAATGTGAATAGGATGAAGCACCCTGATTGCGGTACGTAAAAGTAAGTTCGACTTATATAAAATCTCCTTGTTCCCTTCAAACTCCACAGCTCTGTTAACCTCTTTAATATCCTGAGCCCCTATTCCCTTTAGTTCCTCAGCCAGAACACCTTCCAGCCCATGAAAAGTTTTTGCAATCAGCTTCAATGTAGTAAATATTTAGTAAGTAAAATATGGCAAATCGTTATCACCATTTCAGGCAGCGAATTTAGAGTAATTTTACAGCTAAAACAACAGTTTTTTCTCGTTTTTAGAAGATAATGCAAAAAAGTCAGCGACAGGAAGCAGCAGTCGGCAGTTGGCAAATCTCCTGCAACCGGAACGGTTCTCTATAAGCACCCTGCAAATCAGAACCGTTCCTTAATTTCTGTTATTAAAATCGAATAGCTTTAATTAGCAGTAGACTGTCAACTGTTGTCAGTTAGCTATTATTCACAGATAAAATACTGCGGACTGTTGACTGCGGACTGTTGACTGAAAATTTAAAACACTGCTAAAAACGCCCTCTACTCTCCTCTTCGATCCAACCGTTTTTTAATCTTTTTAATAACAGATTCAATGGAAGATTCAGGTTCAATCACATTATAATCTCCCCAGAACAGAGGATCTGTAAATCCTTCCACCTGATCCTGTAATATAATATTCTGCTTAATTCTTTCTCCCACTTTAAACGGTTTTTCAGTGGCTTTACGCCAATTGGTTGCAGCCATTTCTATTGTTGAGGTGTAAGTCGTATTAAACAATTTTTTCTTCCAGTTAATCTTAAAGGTAATCTGACCCCTGGAATAGGAATACAACCACTTTCCATCCTGCTGACGGTAATTAACAAGATAACTGGCCTCTGTTGGATATACAACTGCACCTACAGGCTTACGCTTAATAAAAATGGATGAAGCCTTATCTTTATCTTCAATGTTAATACTATAATTCGCACTGGAAATAGCCATGGTTTCAATATCCACATACAATAAACCATAGAACAATGGATCTTCTATATAAGGCTTCTGTTTAAATTTGATGACGTAAATGATCTTATCATTAACTTTAGTAATATTCTCCATTGCAAAATCATAATAATCCATTTCTTCCGCACTGATTATAGAGTATGGTTCTTTCATGATATCAATCATCAATGTTGAATAAGGCCCTCCCTGTAATTTAAAAGTTAGGGTATCCATCTTACTGTAATCCGCATCTTTACGAGCCTTATAAAGCCTCAAACCATCCAAACGATAGTTGGAGTAGGGTTGTTTATGCACATCTATTACAGCCTCCGCTAATGATACATAATTCCTTCTTCTTTTTATGGTTTCCCTATAAAAAGTAGTCATCCTTAATGGTTCCTGCACATAATTATCTTTCTTTCTGGCAATGACTTCCCTGATAATTTGATTGGCATCTTTGGGTACTACATTAATTTCAGAAAGAGATATGGTAAGCAAATCCAATTCCAAACGATTTCTTTCCGCTTTAAGATCAGACAATACATAAGATCTGGTATTATAACCCAAAAACGAAACATTAATTTGTGTGTTCAATGACATATCCTTAGGTACCTTCAATAAAAATTTACCCTCAGAATTAGATACCGTAGCAATATTAGTACCTTCAATTGTTAAGGTTGCAAATACCAGTGGGTCACCACTTTTACTGTCTACAATTTTACCCCGATACTGAACTGTATTTAAAGTATCCGGTAATACCTCATCTTCTGGTACCGGATTGGCATTTATGATTCCGGGTATAATTCCTGCCATTAAAAAAATAGCTATCAGGATGACATAAATCCGATGATTATTATTTATTGTTTTCATGACTTTATGTTTTTGGTTATACTTCATGTTTCTATATTAAAGACAATACTCACAATATTTACCCCTATTACATTCGCTTTTTTTTATGAATCACTATTGTCCGGTAAATATTCGATTTTAATTATTTGTTAACCTTTGTCTTCGAGCCAGACAGGCTTTTACTTTTTCGCTACAGCTCGAAAAAGTAAACAAAAAGAGCCGCTGCTGACATGAAAAACCTAAAAATCAGTGCACTTCACTAAAAAAAAGAACTCACTGCGTTCAAACAGCTTTTCTTTCTTAACGTTTCGTTTACTGATTTTTTTAACGCTTTTTCATGAAGGCGGAAATACTACCCTGACATTTGAAAGATACCTTATAACCCGTTAGAAATAAAGATTATGCTAAGGTTAAATAGTTTATTCCGGACACTAATGTTTATGAATAATTATTTACGTTGTAAAAACATCTTAACCAGGAATCAAGATCCATTAGAGTATTTACCTGTGAAAAAATATTCTCACTCATATTACATGTAGACACAAAACCACCTCCCTCTCATTCTTAGAGGCACTCCTTCCTCGACAAGGAGTAGAATCGATTTACAAGATGGTATGTTTAAACTTATTACAAGGAATACTCTCAGATACCAGAAAACCAGGAACGATTCTCTATAAGCAAGCTGCAAATCAGAACCGTTCCCTAAACAATATCACATATGATCTATATTATAATCTCACTCTCCTCTTTAATAAGGAGGTGTACAGTGAAATACGAACCGAGAGGTGGTTTTTATACTTCCATTCCAAATAAACAATGCTCCTGTTGAAATCTACCAACCGATATTCAAACACCTGCATAAATTAAAAGCCGCACTCTCTAAAAAAGAAAGCGCGGCTAAAATATCATCAGAAACTATTAATCAGAAACCCGTATCTAGTGTCAGCAGGAAAAACTCCATTTTTTACGTTACTATTGCTCTCAAAATGATCATTTACAGCAGTAAACTCATATTTTTCGACCTTAAAAAGCCTAATGAATGAAGCATTCTTATCTGCCACCTGAGGTTCCGTGCAAGTACGATCTAACTATCATATCAAAATTAAAAAACAGAAAACGATTGTAATTCAATCTTGATACTTGATACTTACACCTATTCTCTAAAAGCTAATTTTTACTTCATATCAGCAAAAAAGTCATTACCCTTATCATCAACAATAATAAAAGCAGGAAAATTCTCTACCCTGATCTTTCTAACGGCTTCCATACCCAATTCAGGGAAATCAACCACTTCAACTGATTTAATGCTTGTTTTAGCTAATATTGCAGCAGGACCGCCAATAGAACCCAAATAAAAACCACCATACTTTTTACAGGCATCGGTAACCGTTTGATATCTGTTGCCTTTAGCTACCATAATCATTGAACCTCCTTTACTCTGGAATAGTTCAACATAAGGATCCATACGCCCGGCTGTTGTTGGCCCGAAACTACCTGACGGCATACCTTCCGGAGTTTTAGCAGGCCCGGCATAATAAACGGGATGATTCTTTAAATACTCAGGCATCTCTTTACCCTCATCCAACATCTTTTTAATATTAGCATGCGCAATATCACGAGCCACTATTAATGTTCCGGATAGGTTTAAACGTGTTTTAATAGGATATTTAGTCAGCTCTTTTAACACATCTTCCATGGGCTGATCCAAATCAATATCCACAGCAGGTGCAAGCTCAGGCGCTCTTTCCGGCACAAAGCGTGATGGTTGCTTTTCCAGTTGTTCAATAAAAATACCATCTTCGGTAATTTTGGCTTTTACATTTCTATCAGCACTACAGCTCACTCCTAATCCTACAGGACAAGAAGCTGCATGGCGTGGCAAACGAATCACACGTACATCATGCACAAAATACTTACCACCAAACTGGGCACCTATTTCGCTGTTGCGACAAATATCCAGCACTTTCTTTTCCCACTCTAAATCACGAAAAGCCTGTCCACCATCGTTACCTTCAGTAGGCAAATGATCCAGATAACCTGTTGATGCCTTTTTTACGGTAGCCAGTGTAGCTTCTGCTGATGTTCCTCCAATTACCAAAGCTAAATGGTAAGGCGGACAAGCAGAAGTACCTAAATCTTTGATCTTATCTTTTACAAATTCAGTCAGGTTTTCTTCTGTTAAAAGACTCTTAGTCTGCTGGTATAAAAATGTTTTATTACCAGAGCCACCACCTTTAGTTACAAACAAAAACTCATATTTATTACCTTGCTCGGCGTAAATATCAATCTGTGCCGGAAGATTATTCCCGGTATTCTTCTCTTCAAACATATTTTTTGCCACCACCTGCGAAAATCTCAGGTTGCGTTCCTGGTAAGTATCGAAAACACCTTTCGACAAATATTCGGCATCACAAGCTCCGGTATACACATCCTCACCCTTTTTACCCACCACAATGGCGGTACCGGTATCCTGACAAGTAGGTAAATCTCCTTCAGCAGCAACCACCTGATTCATTAACATGGTATGAGCCACAAACTTATCATTATCCGAAGCCTCTTCGTCTGCTAAAATATCTGCTAGTTTTTGCAAGTGAGCCGGTCGTAGATAAAAAGATACATCACCAATAGCTTCCTTAGCCAAAAGCTGTAATCCTTTAGGATCCACCTTTAATATTTTTCGCCCATCCAACTCAATGGTTGACACATAATCCTTTGTTAATAAACGGTATTCTGTAGTATCTCCCTGTAAAGGAAATGGTTTTTGATAATTAAATTCAGACATGATGATCTAAATGTTTTATGGTTACTATTATCAGAAGGTAGCCCCTCAAAAAAATAAAACCCAAAGATAACAAAGATTGCTTGTCGAATAAGAGGTAGTCTTTAATAATATTTGTGTTTTTAAGCAGAAAATGGTTTTTTACTGATGGTTACTGGATGTTTTAAGAATACTTTTTACTCCAATTATTATCTCACTCCCAAAGAGACACTCCCACAAACAATAACGATTCCCCTTCATTCTATAATTAACAGGTAAAGAACCTAAACAATATCGAAAACCCGGAACGGTTCTCTATCAGCAAGCTGTAAATCAGAACCGTTCCCTAACCTCTACATACACAACTCGTAGTGATAATTTTCAGGATGAACGACTAAAACATTACCTGAATAGTATATCTCAAAACAGAGTTAAAATCTTAATACCTATCGCGAATTAGCTCTACTCATTAATAAGAAGGAGTACGGTGAGGTACGAACAGGGAGGTGGTTTTAATACTTCTGATTTTTTCATCAAAGTCTCATCGAAAGCTACACTTCTCCCCAATCTAAAACCTTCAAGCCCTTACTTTCTATGTCTGCTAAATAAATAAAGAAAGATAATAAAGAAAGATAACAAAGAAAATTCACCACAGCTGAGAATCGCTGAAAACTGAGTACTGAAGTCGGCCTACTACTACTAAAAACTATATTCTTTCTCCTTAAAACATCCGACCATAATATCCCATTATGCGAACAATACGGATTTTTATCCAAACAAGCACCCTTCATTCAAAAAAAATTATATTTTTGTGTGACTTATAAAACCTAAAGAGTTTTGAAAGAAAACACAACAACAATGAGGTGGTATGCCTTATATACCAAATCAAGAGCAGAGAAAAAAGTGGCTCAGGAATTTAAAAAGAGGGGGATTATCAATTACTTACCCATTAAACGTGAACTCAGACAATGGAGTGATCGAAAAAAATGGGTTGAAGTACCAGCCATTAGTTCCTATATATTCATACAAATTACTCCTGAACAATACAAACAAGTGTTCGAAGTTACCGGCGTTGTAGCCTATGTATCCTACAAAGGAAAAGCCGTTACCATACCCGACCATGAAATTGAAGCCATGCGCCAAACCATTGAAAATAAAATCGCTTTCAATGTTGAGGCTACAAATATTAAAAAAGGAGAAGAAATAACAGTAACCTCTGGACCGTTAAAAGGTATAAAGGGAATAGTTAAAACAATTCAGGGTACAAAAAAACTATATTTAAATATTTCGAACATAGGTTATACGTTGGTGATAGATTTAGAGGAGGCGACGGTAGAAAAAAAACAACTCTGATTTTATAAGTTTAATTATCAGCACTTTAATACAAAGTGTTACATATTTTATTGTACCTGCTCAACTCATTAAACGGGACTGAGGGAGGCGAAGCTGTATTTAACCGGCAATAAACTAATCCTGAAAGGAAAAACAAAACACGATTAAATACGAAAAAGTAAACCACGAATCTATCGAATTAAACGAATTTAAAATTTCATATACCATTTATTACAAAACAGCGTAGCTGTTAACAATTCGTTTAATTAGCGTAATTAGCGGACAAAGAAATTGCCAAGAAATAAAGAGTTTAAAGGATCCAAAAAAAGAAGAAATAAGTGTCAAAAAAAAGAAAACCACAAGCACAAACACCACCTATGTCTCCTGAGAAATACATTAAAACTCAGGCTCGTAAATTACCCATTCACCAATGCCTCATCAATACCGGCTGGAAAACAACAGGTATGTGCAGCATATTGGTAACTCGCCAACACAGTAATGGGAATTTCACCAGTGGTATTTACTTAGTCGATATTTTTTGCTTAGGAGTAAAAGAAGCAGAATGCACCTTTAATGAAACACCTAATCAATACAAAGATTTCAAAGATAAATACTTTCCTGAAGACATCTTTGAAGAAATTGACTACACCCTGGCTCACAACATTATTTATGCAGGAATAGAGTTTGCTGAGGACTATGGTTTTCATCCCTGCAAAGAATTTGGTTTACGCGGTCAGTATATTCTGGAGGAAGATACCGATGACATTGAATTAATCGAAATTGAATGCGGTAAAAACAATATGCCCTATGTGATTAATGCCGATGAAAACAGAGAAGAAGCAACAAAAGTACATGACCACCTTGTGAAAACAGTAGGAGTAGATGGATTCCTATACTCTGACATGCAAGTTATGGGCGGAGACATGGAAGATGACCTATTTTTTGATGATGAGGATCTTGATGAGGACGATTACGTAGAAGATCTGCCAATTGAAGAATACCTTTACGATCAACCACTAAGCCAAAGAATCGAAGATATCAATAGATTTAAGGAGTTAGTGGATGTCGAAAAACACACTAGTGACGATGAAGCCGTTGAATTGTTATTCATCAGCAAAAGGTTGTTTTATAACTATTACGATATCATTAAAATTGAAGCTTCACGAAATCAGTTTATGAAATTCCTGGATGTGGAATTGAACGATGAAGGCATCCCTGCCTCATTACGAGGGACACAATCATTGGAGCACGACGAAAAAATTGAAGAAATATTAGATGCACTGGATTTTGGCGACGACCTGAAAAAGCTAGGACTAAAAAAACTAGTCAATCGTTTCCCCGAAATACCTTTTTACAGCTACATGCATATTGTAGAAATGAGCATAAACCAGGTAGATATCAAAAAAATTGCCAAGCAAATTAATAATTACCAGTCTATCTACCCAAACTACCTCATGCTAAAGATAGAAAACGACCAATTCCTAAGTCTCCTTGAGAAAGAAACACAGTTAGTAAACGACAAGCTCATCAACGAATCATCACTATCCAAACTATTTGGCAACAGAACCAGTATTCATTCCATGGAATTTATGGCCTTTCACTCTGCCCTGTTTGAACATTTGATCTCGAAACAGGATTTGTTAGCATTAGATTCATTCATATACGCCACCAATATGCTCTTCCCCGAAATGGCAGATGCATTCAGCGAAAAAGAATTATTCAGCGAACTCTGTAAAGTAGATTTTTGCAAACACACCTATTCAGAGTCCGCAGATTAAAAAGATTGAAAAATATTAATCCACCAATTACACGAATTTCACGAATCATTAAATGATAATCACAAAACAGCGAAGCTGAAAAAAATTAGTGCAATTAGTGTAATTCGTGGACAAATCAAACCAAACCATTATGCCTTACCTCCTCGAAAAACAAAATGAATTAATTTACAAAACAGAAGCATATAAGATCATTGGTGTAGCAATGGAAGTCCACAGGGAATTAGGATGTGGCTTTCTGGAAGCAGTCTATGCAGAGACTTTAGAAATAGAATTTAAAACACAAGGCATCCCCTATCAAAGAGAAATAGCCCTGCCAATTGAATATAAAGGACAACCATTAAACAAAACATACAAAGCAGACTATATTTGTTACGATAAAATAATCGTCGAATTAAAAGCGGTTAGTTGTTTAGCAAGTGTTCACGAAGCACAAGTATTAAACTACCTAAAAGCATCAGGGCACAAATTAGGAATACTAATAAACTTCGGCGAACCATCATTAAAATATCAACGAATCATTAAATAATAATCACAAAACAGCGAAGCTGAAAAAAAATAGTGTAATTCGTGGACAAAAAATGACATTGCTAAGTAATAAAACAATTCGCGTAATTAGTGTAATTCGTGAACTACAAAAAAGAAAAATAGTATCATCCAGCTATTTAACAGATGAAGCCGATTGAAAAAAATTAAAATATGTCAGTAAAACCAAAACGTCATCTTGCAAAAGCAATTACATGGAGATTAATAGCCTCGCTTACCACATTTATTATTGGTTGGATTGTAACCGGGGATTTAAACTTTGGTATGGCTATAGGAGCCGCAGATGTTGTTATTAAAATAGCCTTATACTATTTTCATGAAAGAATATGGTATCACTCAAAATTTGGTATTGTAAATGATAAGCAGCAAACCATTAATAATCCGATTTTAATAAAAAAACCAGGACAGAAACCTACTAAAGTAAAAGTGGATCGTAAAAACCACTTAATAACCAAAACTAAATTGGCCTTGAGCAACAATTTGTACGTTGTCAACAAGCCTGAACCCAGTAACCAGTGACAGTGAACTTACAGGTAATTAGCACATTCACTAATTTTACATATAAACAAACCAGTAGGTGAACAAATAAACAGAAAATAATCATGAACATCCATCCAACCGACATATACCTAACTCGTTCCGATAAAGAACAATACCTCAACCAAAACGCCAAGGTAATCTGGATAACCGGGTTGAGTGGTTCCGGAAAAAGTACTTTAGCCAGTGGACTGGAAAAAAAATTAGCTGAAGCTGGTTATTTAACTCAAGTGCTCGATGGAGATAACATCCGCACTGGTATCAATAAAAACCTGGGCTTCACGGATGAAGATCGTACCGAGAACATACGTCGTATTGCAGAAGTAAATAAACTATTCCTCAACTGCGGTATCATTACCATCAATGCCTTCGTCTCCCCTACCAACGATATTCGCCATATGGCTCGTGAGATTGTAGGTACTGAGGATTTTATAGAAATATTTGTGGATGCCAGTTTTAACACTTGCGCACAGCGCGATCCCAAAGGACTTTACAAAAAAGCTATGGCCGGAGAAATCAAAAACTTTACCGGTCTGGATGCTCCTTTTGACGTACCCGATGACGCAGAACTCACCATAAATACGGATAAATTGAGCATTGAAGAAGGAATTGAGAAAGCGCTGGAGGTGGTGTTGAGTAAAGTGGGTAAAGAGTAAATCAGTGATTAAAAGGTATCATCCACGATTAAAAACAAATAAGTAAACCATGAATTTCTCTAATTAAACGAATTAAATTAAACCTATATCTACAAACCAAACAGCGAAGCTATTCAATTCGATTTAATTAGTATAACCTGTCCGGCTACTGAAGGATTTGTAAACAAATTGCGAATCAATTATAAATCCACTTAATCTGCGGATAAAAAAGATAAATAAATTCGAAAAAATTCGATAAGCTAGAATTTTGCACAGCAAAAAAATAAAAGTAGTTGACTACAAATGAAAGATTACGACTTAATCATACGACCCAAACGCCACGCGTTCGATATTAACTTTAAAGAAATTTGGGCTTATCGCGACTTACTCAAGATGTTTGTTAAGCGCGATATTATCACCGTATATAAACAAACGGTATTAGGCCCCATCTGGTTTATTGTACAACCTGTTCTGACTACCTTAATTTACATAGTAGTTTTTGGAGGAATCGCTAAAATTTCCACCGACGGAGTACCTCAACCATTATTCTATTTAGCAGGTATCACTATCTGGAACTATTTTGCCGAAAGCTTTAATACCACAGCAAAAACTTTTACAGAAAACGCCAATATTGTTAAAAGATTCGCACAATTAGTGTAATTAGCGGATAAAAACACAACGAAAAAATCATCTTTGTGATTCCATAAAACTATAAGGACATAAATTTGAAGCAAATCAATGACTAAAGACAAAGACATACGTTGGAAGCAACGCCTCTCTAATTTTGAAAAAGCTTTCAAATCTTTAGAAGAAGCAGTTCTTTTATATCAGGAACGTCCACTTTCAAAACTTGAAAAACAAGGTATGATACAAGGGTTTGAATTCACTCATGAATTAGCATGGAAAACACTGAAAGATTTTTTTATCGAAAAGGGAAATAATAATATATACGGATCTAAAGATGCTACCAGAGAAGCGTTTGAATCCGGACTTATCAACAATGGTTCTGTTTGGATGAAGATGATTGAGAGCCGTAACCTCAGCTCACATACTTATAACAATGAAATATCTGAAGATATCGTTGAAAATGTAGTACATAACTATTTTAAGCTCTTTGAACAACTAATACTAACCCTGAAAAATCTTTAATGTTCGGACTGGATACTGAAACCCTTGAAAAATTGAAAACTCTTTTTGCTCAGTTCAACGCTATTGAAAAAGCAGTATTATATGGTTCCAGAGCTAAAGGAAATTACAAACCGGGTTCGGATATTGATCTGACATTATTTGGCAACAACCTGAATATGGATGAGCTATTGAATGTAAAAATTAAAATAGATGATTTGATGCTCCCTTACAAAACGGATATAAGTCTCTATAAAACTATAAAAAACCAAGAACTTATTGAACATATCCACCGTATTGGAAAAACCATATATATTAAAGACGAATAACAATTATAAATCCACAACCACAAAACAGCAATACTGTTACCTAATTCGTGAACAAAAGAAAAAATTGGCGAGGCCAACTTAAAAATATCAATGCAACAAATGAACTATCTAAAAACCAAAATAAAAGACCTCATCCTCATTGAACCCAAAGTATTTGGTGACCAAAGAGGTTATTTTTTAGAGTCATTTAATCAGGAAAGCTTTGAAAAGCATATCGGAAAAGTAACCTTTATTCAGGTTAATGAGTCAAAGTCTTCTTATGGTGTATTGAGAGGCTTACACTTTCAGAATCCTCCATTCAATCAGGCAAAATTAGTAAGATGCGTAGAAGGTGAAGTGTATGATGTGGTGGTAGATATCAGAAAGGACTCTCCTACATATGGACAGCACCAGGGTTTTATATTGTCAGGTGAAAACAAACACCAGCTTTTTGTCCCTCGCGGTTTTGCCCATGGCTTTGTGGTACTAAGTGAAACTGCCATTTTCAGTTATATGGTAGATAATAAATATGCACCTGATCATGATTCTGGTATTATATGGAACGATCCTGAATTAAATATTGACTGGAAAATTCCAATAAGTGATATCATCTTATCAGAAAAGGATAAAGTATTAAAGAATCTAAAAGAGGCCGACATTCCTGAGTTTGAAAAAATATAATAAAAAATTTCATCCACAGATTGCACAAATTAAACGGATTAAAAAATAAAAATGTATCACCCACGAATTTCTCTAATTAAACGAATTAAATTAAACCTATATCTACAAACCAAACAGCGAAGCTAATCAATTCGATTTAATTAGTGTAACCTGTCCGGCTACTGAAGGATTTGTAAACAAATAAATTGCGAATCAATTATAAATCCACTTAATCTGTGGATAAAAAAGATAAATAGATTCGAAAAATTCGATGAGCTAAAATTTTGCACAGCAAAAAAAATAAAATTAGTTGACTACAAATGAAAGATTACGACTTAATCATACGACCTAAACGCCACGCGTTCGATATTAACTTTAAAGAAATTTGGGCTTATCGCGACTTACTCAAGATGTTCGTTAAGCGCGATATTATCACCGTATATAAACAAACGGTATTAGGCCCCATCTGGTTTATTGTACAACCTGTTCTGACTACCTTAATTTACATGGTAGTTTTTGGAGGAATCGCTAAAATTTCCACCGACGGTGTACCACAACCATTATTCTATTTAGCAGGTATCACTATCTGGAACTATTTTGCCGAAAGCTTTAATACTACAGCCAAAACCTTTACTGAAAATGCCAATATATTTGGTAAGGTATATTTTCCTCGACTCATCATGCCCTTTGCCAAGGTAACCAGTGGGCTCATTAAATTCGGGATACAGTTTGTGCTCTTTATGGGTGTTTATTTATACTATATTTTCTCAGGAGACGCCAGTGTAAACCCAAACTGGAACATCGCCTTATTACCTGTTTATTTATTACTAATGGCCTCCTACGGATTAGGTGCAGGCATCATATTTACCAGTTTAACCACCAAATACCGCGACTTAACCTTCTTACTAACATTTGGTGTACAACTATTAATGTATGCCAGCCCTGTAATTTACCCGGTTAGCACTATCGAAAGCGAAAAAATGAAGATGCTTGCCCTATACAACCCCTTCACCCCTATTTTAGAAGGCTTTAAATACGCCTTTTTAGGAGCAGGTCATTTTAGCTGGATGAATCTAATATATAGTATAGTAGTAGCTATTGTACTTCTAGTAAGCGGAATAGTTATCTTTCACAAAACCGAAAGAAACTTCATTGATACTGTGTAAGTCACCAAATATAGGTCAACGAATTGACACGAATTAAAACGAATTATTTCTTAACCAAACCATTATGCCAAACCTTCTTTCTAATAATAAAGTACTATTTAAAGACGAATCATACTTAATAATCAATGCAGCCTTCGAAGTACACAATGAATTAAAAAATGGATTTCTTGAACCGGTCTATCAAGAGGCACTTCAAAAAGAATTTAACTTACAGGATATTCCTGCTCAAAAAGAATCATTAATAAATATATTCTATAAAGGAGAAAAGCTTGATAAGTATTATAAAGCAGATTTTATTTGTTACAACGACATCATTATAGAATTAAAAGCGTTAAATGAATTAACAAGTGAACATGAATCTCAACTTATTAACTATTTAAAAGCAACAAATAAGAAACTTGGAATCCTAATTAATTTCGGAAAACCAAGCCTTCAATACAAAAGAATAATAAACAAAGAACTTATCTAGTCAACCAATTTGTACGAATTAAATCGAATTATTTTAACATTTCCAACTGCGCAAGCAGTTCCAATTCGTATTAATTCGTTGACAAGAAAGAAATTGAGAAGCAATCTAATTCACGTTAATTCGTGATAATTCGTTGACAGAAAAGAAATTGCGAAGCAATCTAATTCGCGTTAATTCGTATTAATTCGTTGACAAGAAAGAAATTGCGAAGCAATCTAATTCGCGTTAATTCGTGATAATTCGTTGACAGAAAAGAAATTGCGAAGCAATCTAATTCACGTTAATTCGTGATAATTCGTTGACAGAAAAAACTGCAAAGCAGTAACAAAATATTAAAAAACTCGTTGAAAAACACATGTCGAAGACAGTCATTAAAATAGAAAACCTCTCAAAGATCTACCGCCTCGGCGAAGTAGGAACCGGCACCCTCTCCCATGACTTAAACCGTTGGGTTCGCATGAACCTCCTGGGACAGGACGACCCCTACGCCAAGATAGGTCATGTAAACGACCGTACCCAAAAAGCAGAAAAAGGAGAACTAGTAGCTGCCCTGCGGGATATTAATCTCGAAGTAAAAGAAGGTGAAGTTCTGGGTATCATTGGAAAAAACGGTGCAGGAAAAAGTACGCTTTTAAAGCTCCTCTCTAGAGTAACCTCCCCCACTTCCGGAAACATTAAGATAAAAGGCCGTATGGCTTCCTTATTAGAAGTGGGTACAGGTTTCCACCCCGAGATGACAGGCCGTGAGAACATCTATATGAACGGCACCATTATGGGAATGCGCAAATGGGAAATAGACCGAAAATTAGATGAAATTGTTGACTTTGCGGGTGTGGCTAAATATCTGGATACCCCCACCAAACGGTACTCATCTGGTATGACAGTTAGATTGGGCTTTGCCATTGCAGCTCATCTGGAACCTGAAATCTTAGTAGTGGATGAAGTACTGGCAGTAGGTGATGCAGAGTTCCAGAAAAAAGCCATTGGTAAAATGCAGGATGTGAGCACCAATGATGGTAGGACGGTATTGTTTGTGAGTCATAATATGGCGACATTACAAAATCTTTGTAGCAATGGAATACTATTAAAAAATGGACAGAAAATTTTCGAAGATACAATTCATCAAACTATTGAAAAATATATAATTGAGCATCCTTCGGTCGCTCAAATAGAATTTCCACAAAAGCCCAATGACTTTCAAATCAAGAGAATTACATTATTAGACCCAGAAACAATGAAACTCTCATCGAACTTTAAAATGGGAGATGATATTGTTATAGAAATTGATACCATCTCGAATATCGAACGAAAAAATACAGATGTTAATATTAGATTAAATGATGCGTTTAACAATAAAATTGCAGCATGGAGAACTAATGAACAATTTGAAAGCCCCGTTAATCTAAAAAAAGAAGGTAAAATCACCTTAAGAGTAAAAGACCTCAATGTGTTTGATGGGCTATATTATTTTTCAATAGGAATAGCGCAAAATGGAATTATTTTGGACTTCATAGAAAATGCAGTATCATTTGAAATTACTGCTATGAAAGTTAATGCCTTTCTGAAAGTTGTATCAAAAACTAATAATATCATTTACACACCGTCAGAATGGATAATATCTTAAAAAAAATTAAAGGCACTTTCAGGCAATTCAAAACCAATAGAGAATTTAAGCTAGAAAACATAGCTGTACTATACTATGTACCACAAGATTCTCCTAAAGCCAGCTCGTGGCATGATGGTTTTACAAGAGCAATCGAGATCTTATCAGATGATTACTGTATTTCAATGATTAATCTTGCGCAAGAACAGCCAACACAGAGAGACTTAAACTCATACGACTTTATTTTAATTAAAAGTAATTGGAATTGGATTCCAGATAATTACTTAAGAAAAAAAATAAAAAAAACTACCGCTCGCACAGGCTTAATGATTTCTGGTATAAATCCGCCACCTTCCATAAGAGAGATGCTTTTTTATGATGTATTATACTACGAAACTTTTTGGTACTATCCTCAAATAAAAGATCATCCAAGAGCAATTCATGCATTTGGCATAGACACTTCGATCATGAGACATGATAACTCCAATCAGAAAATATATGACTGGATTACTATTGGTGCATTTACATCATATAAAAGACATGATCTTTTTCTTAAAAGAAAGGGGAAAAAAGTTGCCATTGGAGAAATGCATTATAAAGACTCACAAGAGATCATTTCAAGTTTAGAGGCTAATGATGTGGAAGTAATTCCGTTTATTAATTATAAAGAACTAAAAAAATATTTATTACAAAGCAAGCGATTATACATTCCTGCTTCACTTCATGGAGGTGGAGAAAGAGCTGTTTTAGAGGCACGAGCATGTG
Organism: Marinilabiliaceae bacterium; assembly: GCA_050296935.1. GTDB lineage: Bacteria > Bacteroidota > Bacteroidia > Bacteroidales > Marinilabiliaceae > Saccharicrinis. The sequence continues at coordinate 27,505 of JBNKRV010000104.1, forward strand.
GTATAGAAGTAGAAATAGAAAAAGATAATCCCAAGTTAGAGGAATTAACCAAAAGTCCTATTTGGAATGAAAGATATTATGCAAATCAACTTAAAATTGGCTTTCATAACGAAAATGAGATAAAGAAAAATCCATATGCAACCTTAATCCAAAGCTCAAAAAGAATCATGGTTGATAAAGAATCGTATCACAACGGCAATTTTAAAATTAAGGGCGATGAATTTGTTCAAATTGGAGCATACTGTGCCATTGGAGAAAATGTAAAAATTATTACTTCCAACCATGATTATAATTATCCTGCAATACAAGGGTGGTTTTATAATACACACTTCGACATACGTCATCCAGGAGAAGTTAAAACTCCGCCTAATAAAGAACGTACAAAAGGTCATGTAACAATAGGAAATGATGTTTGGATAGGAGATAACGTCATCATTCTCTCTGGTGTAACAATTGGAGACGGTTGCTGTATTGCTTCCGGAAGCGTTGTTAATAAAGACATTCAAGATTATTCGATAGCGGCTGGGGTGCCTGCAAAACAATTAAAAAAGCGATATAATGACAACACGATTGATATAATGAAGAAATTAAAATGGTGGAATTGGAGCCATAATAAAATTGCTCGTAATAAAAGTTTTTTTGAAGCTGATCTAAACAAAAATCCTTTTCCTAATATCTTAGAATAAATGAAATTAGAATACTACAAAGGAAAAATACCAAATTTTGGAGATGATTTGAATGCATACTTATGGCCAAATATATTCAAGAAACAATTTGATAATAAAATTGATGAAATTCCGTTTTATGGAATTGGTACAATAATAGATCAAAGAATTGCGCCCCAAAAAAAGAATATAATATTTGGCACGGGTATTAGAAACGCTACTTATAAATATGATACAAAGCTATGGGATATTTTCTTTGTTAGAGGTCCAATTTCATCTAACATATTAGGAGGTGCAAAATATATAACAGACTCTGCATATTGCTTGAAATTTCATCCAAAAGGGGAATACTTTTTAAACCTAACAACAAAAAAACATAAAATTGGAATAATTCCCCATTTCTTATCCTTACCACATTTAAATTGGGAGAGTATTTGTAATAAGAATAATGCTTATTTTATAGATCCCACTAAAAATGTGGAACAAATTATTGAAGATATTGCAAGCTGTGAGCAAGTTTTAACTGAAGCTATGCATGGTGCGATCATTGCAGATTTCTTAAGAGTACCATGGCATAGATATAAATACTATAGTCATTTCTATGAAGGAGAAGTTGTTTCGGAAATAAAATGGACTGATTGGTTGAGTTCTATTGGAATTAATGATACATATGAAAGCAGAATTAACTTTTATGAAACGCGCTATTCTAAAAATTTGAGTTCCGTTCTTAAAAAGAGAGTACAAAGCTTTCTATTTAAGAAACTTTTACATAATAACTCCATTCAATATTATCTTTCTAATGATGCTATACTTCAGCAAAAGTATGATGAATTAGATGAAGTGATTAATAAACTTAAATCCAAATATTGATGAAAGTATATCACTATGCAGCATTTTGTCCAGATCGAAATGGTAATGGAGGTAAGAAAAGAGCTTTTCAGATTAATCAACTTCTTAATCAATTAGGTTTTCATGTTATACCTTTTGAGTTAAGCCAATTTAAACTCGGAAGTAGATTCATAAAAATACTTAGATTATTTACAAACTATAAGTTAATCAAAAAACTAGATCTACCAGATTTAAAATTTAATCAATATCGACTGTTATCAAATTACATATATTATACAAAATTACAACTACCTCCTAACATAGAGACTACTACCCTATTCTATGAACATGGGGGTACTACAAACTGGCTTGCTCCATTGGTTACAATAGAAATATTTGATAACATTATTGTTGTACCACATAACTTGGAGTCTTTGGTTCCAAATCAAGGGTTAAGGTATGAATTTCTATCCCAAAAACAGAATTATGCACTTGAAATGGCTATTTATAAAAATGCTGACCTTGTATTACCTATCTCGAAAGAAGAAGAATGGTTTATGAGACTAAATGGCATCAATGCTTACTACTATCCATACTTACCAGATGAAACTGAAGTTAAAGAACTTAAGAATATTGGAGTGCATAGACAAAAAATAACTGACAATAATCAGTTACTAATAATGGGATCCGCAGGTAATCCACCAACCAAGGGAGGAATGCTTAATCTCCTGACGTTTTTATCGGCAAAAGACTTTAAAAACTATAAAATTCATGTGGCAGGCTATGGAACCAACACAATCAATATTGAAAAGTTTCCAAATAATTTTAAATTTCATGGACCTATTCCTTTGGATAAATTATACCAACTCTATAAGATTGTTGATGCTGCGATAATCGATCAACTTCCTTCTACAGGAGCTTTAACTAAGATACCGGAATTATTAACAGCAGGCATACCAGTTATTGCTAATAATAACGCATCACGTAATTATTACAATCAACCCAACATTAGTATATTCAGGACTTATTCCCAACTTCAAGACATTATTCTCAAAAGAACATATCATTCTGATAAGGTAAATTTTAACCATGAAATGGATTACTCATATGTTAATGATTTGATCTTAAAACATACCAAAGAAATTCACTAACTACAATTACCAGTTACTTATATCTTTTTGTCAACAAGGAAATGAAAAAGCATATACTAATATCAGGATCGCATCGCTCTGGTTCAACATGGGCAGGTAACGTTTTGGCACAAGCTTCGAATGTTAGGTATGTTCATGAGCCATTTAATATTGGAATACCAAGAAGCAATTCTCCACTTCGATATTGGTTTGAATATATCAGTAAAAAGCATAAAAGTCAAAAAAGCATAATAAGGTATTTAAACTCATTTATTGGCACATTTAACAAATACATGTTAAAGCAGCTATTGTTAGTCCGATCTATAAATGACTTTTCATTCTTAATTACTGATATAAAAAGTCGAATAAAATATAGAGCAATAATAAAAGACCCTTTAGCTATAATGTCAGCAGAATGGATCTACAAAAAATATAACTGGAATATATTAATTCTAATTCGGCACCCTGCTGCTTTTATCGCAAGTTTGAAAGTAAAAGACTGGCAGTTTGATTATAACCATCTTATCAATCAACAAGAATTACTTGAGACGTCCTTAAAAAAGTATCAAGCTGAAATATATGACTATGCTGAGAAAAAAAGAGACATCATTGATCAAGGTATTTTGCTGTGGAATATTATTCATGATGTAATACTGAGTTACGAAAGCAGATATAGTCATGAATGGCTTTTTCTTAGGCACGAAGATCTTTCTTTGAATCCTTTACAAGAGTTCAAAAAAGTATTCAAGCATTTAGATTTATCATTTGATCAAAACGTTCAAAACTATATTATTGAAACATCCAATGCTATCGAAAAATCTGAGTTAAAAAGAAATTCCGCAAATAATATCAAATCTTGGAAGAATCGTTTATCGCAAGATGAAATAAAGCGAATTAATGAAGGCACTAGACAAATCTGGACGAAATTCTATTCTGAAAATGATTGGTAGTATAATATTATACCAATTATTTACAGAGTAAAATAGTTCCAATTACACCTTGCCAAATTATTGAAAATGATGCATCGCAAATGGGGAGCGACCAAATTATATCACAAATATACTAATAGTCTTCTAGCATGACTTTTTGACTACAATATTAAATAATGAAAATATCCATTGTTACCATAAATTTAAACAACAAAGAAGGGCTTAAAAGAACAATCAAAAGCGTGATAGAGCAAACATATTCAAACATTGAATATATAATAATTGATGGCGCAAGTAAAGATAATTCAGATAAGTTAATAGAAAGTTATCATAATAGAATAGCTTTTTGGATTAGTGAACCGGATAGTGGTATTTATAATGCAATGAACAAAGGAATAAAGCACAGCACAGGTGATTATGTATTATTCCTAAATTCGGGTGACTATTTATCGAGTTTCGATATTATTGCAAAGTATGTCAACCTTAATGCTTCAGCTGATATAGTTTATGGAAACCTAAATGTTGACTACCATGGTACCATTGTGGAAAAAATTTATCCGTCCAAACCATCACTGACCTATTTGTACAATGACTCATTACCTCATCCTTCGATGTTCTTTAAAAGAAACCTTTTCACAAAGCTAGGAGGTTACAATGAGCAAAATAAAATAGCATCTGATTGGGAATTTTACTTTCGACTGTTTATTAGCAATTCAGCTTCGTTTGCTAAAATAAATTTAACAGTATCAGTCTTTATCTTTGATGGTTTATCTAGCAATGAATCTTCTCAAAAGCTAATTGAACTTGAAAGAAAAAAAGTTATTCAGGAAATTGTCCCTCCTTATGTTGAAGATTTAGTTATGGAACGAAATACATTATGGAATAAGCTTCAGACATATAAAAATAGCAGATGTTTGAGGTTAACCATACAGATTTGTAATGTCATTAATAGATTTAGAAGACTAAAAGTTTAAAAAAGAGATAATCAATATAGCTAAAGCCCTAGTCTCTCTGATATAAAAGAAAAATGTGTAAAGTATCAATAATAGTACCAACCTACAACAATTCAACTTTAATCAGTAAAACCCTTGAAAATATTTTAGAACAGTCTTATGAAAACTGGGAATGCATAATTGTTGATGATGGTTCAACTGATAACACTCTGATTAAAATAAAAACTTACCTGAAACAAGATCATCGATTCAAGTATTTTTATAAGAGTAACGGTGGCTTATCTTCTGCCAGAAACTTTGGAATACGAAATGCATCTGGGAAATACATTCAATTTCTTGATTCTGATGACTATCTTCAAAATGATAAACTTCTTAATCAAGTTAAAATATTAGAAGATAATCCTTCAGTTGACATTGTTTATACAGAAGGTAAATATTTTGAAAGTCATAACGAGCATAAGCTATTTTGCTCTATGAGCAAGGATGAAGTGAATAAATTTCCGAATATAACCGGAAAAGAGGAACAAATACTAAATTGTCTTGTTGAAAAAAATATTATGCCAGTAAATGCAGCTTTATTAAGAAAAGGCTTAATAAATAAAGTTGGATTATTTGATGAAGAAATGAATGCATTAGAAGATTGGGATTATTGGATTAGATGTGCTTCAGAATCAGCTCTTTTTAAACACATTAACTACAAAAACTCCTACCCCCTAATTAGAATTCACAATTTAAGTATGTCGAATGATAATTTGAGAATGCAGAAAGCTCTAATTCAATTAAGATTAAAACATGATAAAACGACATTTAACAAATATACCAAGTTTAGACCCATTAACAGATCATTATTAAAAAAAGATGCTGCAACTCCATATTTTATGAACCTTTATCATAAAAAGCTTGTCAAAAAAAGTTTGATCGAATTAGTTTATATTGGCATGAAATACAATTGTACTTTCTATAATATTTCTAGAGGTTTAATGTGGCTATTAAAAAGAAATAATGAATAAGATATCGATAGTTATTCCATATTATAACGGAGCTAATTTCATAAATAAAACACTAGATTCAATACTAAATCAAAAAGAAATTGATATAGATTATATTATTATTGTAGATAATAGTAGTGTAAAAGAAAAAGAATTCCCTAAAGAGCATTATTCTCTATCTAATCTCATAACTATTAAATCCAGTCCTATAGGATTTGGAAAAGCTTGTAATTTAGGTGCTAAAAAAGCTATTGAATTAGGTGCAAACTATATACTTTTTTTAAATCAAGATGCGTACCTTGAAGAGTATTCAAGTAAATATTTAATTGAAGCATTATTAGATGATCAAAATAATGTAGCTTCAAATTCTATGTTATACACATATGACCTTAAAGCAATTGAATCCTTTTTTGTCAAATTTTACTTAATTTATACACCTGAACTTATTGTAGACTTATTAAATAATAAAGTAAAAAAAGGTTATAATACTCAAGAAATTTGCGGCGCATCATTTCTAATAAGAAGTTCATTTATTTTAAAACATGGTCTATTTGACGAAAGATATAAAATGTATTATGAGGATACCGCTTTATCTCGCAAAATAATTTTTAACAAAAAAAATATCGTTTTAGCACCAAATGCGAAAACCGCACATTATCATAGCAATACAAGCTCGAGTAATGATTGGAGAATAAAAAAATGGAAGAAGCATTCTAATACCATTTTTATTTTATCTGATCCGAACATCCCTTTATATTATAAGTTTCTTAAACTTCTCAAATCCAATTTAACAGTATACTTAGAGAACTTACTAAAACTTAAGATATACCATTTATTTATTTATATATTCATTGATGTCAAAGCAATCCTAAGGTATATATTTATAAAATGAGAATATTAAGTTTCGATTATAACCCTTCAAAAAAGGGAGGACAAGAAATCGCGCTATATGAGGTTCTTTCTCATATCCAAAAATCTAATAGGATTAATTTAGCCTATGTAGTAAGGGGTGAATTATTAGACGATTATACAAGAAGTAACATTAATACTTATAAAATAAGGTCTTTTTCGATAATAAATAAATTAAATCCTTTTGAATGGTTTAACTTTATTTTTTCCATTATTAAAATAAAACTTTCTACAAGATTTGATATTATTTATATTAATCAGATAATGGATTTGCCAATTGCTGCAATAATTAAATTGATATCTAAAAATAAAAAACTAATTTGCCATCTTCGTTTACCTCCTTTAGAATACAATTTAAAGAATAGAAATAACCAATTAGGTTTTTTCTTAAGATATATTGATGCATTTATTGTAGCAAACAAAAATATGTACAATGCTCATACGAACTCTGGAATTCCCAAGGAAAAAATAAGTATTATTTATGACGGATTATCTTTACCAATAAAAAGTATTAACAAAACAAAAGAAACAAAATCTGATATATTAAAAATATCTTATTTAGGTAGAATTGATGAGACAAAAGGAATATTGGAAGCTGTAAAAGGTTTAAAAAATTGTAAAGACAAAGGTCTAAAATTCCATTTTACTATTGGTGGAGTAACTAGTAATGCCACACAAGAAAAATATAAATTAAATATTATTGAATATATTACATACAATAAAATGTTAAATGACGTTTCTTTTTATGGCTATGTAAATGATCCATATAATTTTTTCTCAAAGTTTGATCTTAGTATATTTTCTTCTATAACTAATGAATCATTTGGAAGAACTATTGTTGAATCTATTGTTGCAGGAACTCCTGTCTTAGCAAATAATGTAGGATGGGTTAAATCAATTCTTGACGACCAAAATAAAAATTGGATTTATAACAATCAGGAAGAATTTGAAGAAATGATTTTTAAATTTAATTCAAACCCTCAAACTTATGATCTTGATTCAAAAAAAAATTATATTTATTCTAACTTTGACATTAAAAATATAGCTATACAGATAGATAAGTTATTTAATAATATTCAAAATAAATAAGTTTATCCTTTATTGACAACCTAATATTCAAATAATTCCATGAAAATATTACTTACAGTAGATCCTGAAATTCCAGTACCACCAACAAATTATGGAGGTATTGAGCGTATCGCTGACAGCTTAATTAAAGCATACAGGAAAGAAGGACATGAAGTATATCTTGTAGCAAATAAAGAATCATCGAATAAGGAAGCAACTAAGATTTTTGGATGGCCTTCTAGTAATTCAAAAGGTATCTTAAATATTATTAAAAATACTACCTTCCTATCATCTGTATACAAAAAAGTTAAACCTGATATTATACATAGCTTTAGCAGATTACTATACCTATATCCGTTATTTATTACAACTAAAAATCCTATAGTTCAGACATACCAAAGGTATATTAGTAAATATTCAACTTCATTGGCCTCTATAATTGCTCAGAAAAAACTATCTTTTACATGCTGTGGTGCCCATATGGTAAAAGATCATCCAATTAAAAGAAAATGTACGCCAATACATAATTTTACTGATACAGATTTTTTTTCTTATAAAGAAAATACCAACAAAGAATACTTATTCTTTCTTGGTAGGATTGAAGATATTAAAGGAACAAAAGAAGCAATTGAGGTAGCGATTAAATCAAACAAAAAATTAATAATCGCAGGTAATATTCAAAAAGGGCATGAAAGTTACTTTGAAACATATATAAAACAACATTTAAATAATCCTTTGATTGAATACATAGGCCCAATAGATGATGAACAAAAAAAGAAATATCTAGATAATGCTTATGCTTTCCTTTTCCCTATAAAATGGGAAGAACCTTTTGGTATTGTTATGGCAGAAGCGATGGCATGTGGAGTTCCTGTAATTGGATTTGATAGGGGTTCAGTTCCTGAAGTCGTTAAAGATGGAGTTACTGGATTTATTGTCAATGATGTTTCAAGTATGGCAAAAGCAGTAAATATGATTGACCAAATCGATCGTTCTGAAGTAAGAAAAGATAGCATAAAGAGATTCTCCTTAGATTCAATATCCAATCAGTACATATCATTATTTAAAGAAAAGATAAATGGATAGAAATTACCAATTTATGTAATCTACAGTATCCACAAAAACTTAAATTATTCAAATGAAAAATATATTATATATTCTTTCAGGTAATTTATCTACTACTCCCAGAGCTCTTAAAGTTATTTTATCTACTCCGAAAAATATTTCATTTAGAATTGTATTAATCAATAGAGATAATAGATGGAATGAAAAAGATAAGGCTTTAATAGAACAACATAATTTAGACGTTGTCTCCCTAAATTTAACTAGGAAACCACTTTTAAAATGGATGATTATAACTATTTTTTATAAATTGGCTAGGTTGTTTTACCCTATTTTTCCTAATCGGTTAGACATAAATGGGTATGCTAGTGAAAAAAGCTCTATAATCCTATGGAGATACCTTCTGTCTCATAATATGTCAAACTTAGGTCTTATCATTGGTCATAGTTATGGAAGTTTGTATCCCACATGGAAACTTAGTAAGAGGCTTAATGTGCCTTTTTGTTTTGACATTGAAGACTTTCATCCTGGAGAGAACATAAATAATGATATTGTAAATGAAATAAAAAGAAGAAAATTTCTCATTAAAAACATATTACCACATGCCTCATGTTTAACAAGTGCCAGTCCACTAATTGGAGAATACACATTAAAACTTATAGGAAACCACAAAAGTCATCAAGTTATACTTAACAGTTTCCCTCAGAAGGAATTCTCACCTCCAATAAAAAAATCCAATAATCAAGTACCTAGTTTAAATCTCGTTTGGTATTCACAAACTATTTCATTTAACAGAGGAATAGAACAATTCCTGGAGGCTATATTACAAATAAAAAACCCTCAATCTACAACAATTAAAATTACATTAATTGGAAATCTAGATTTAAATTTCAATGAAAATATTATTCAATCTTTCCAGAAAAAAATTAAAGACAACAATCAATTATTCTTAAATATTAAGCCTCCTCTGCAACAAGATCAACTCCATAAGGAGCTTTCAAATTACGACATTGGCTTAGCATTAGAATTTAATAACTCAGAACTTAATAGACAAATATGCTTAACAAACAAAATTATTTCATACTTGCAAGCTGGTTTGTTTATTTTCGCAACAGATACTGATGCTCAAAAACAGTTCATGTATAATGTACAAAACCATAACGTTGGTGTATTGTGTGGTCAATCAAAGCAGGAACTTACTGAATGCCTTGAGAAGATAATTGAATACCCGTATAAAGTATATCGTTATAAAGATGAAAGGTTTAATACAGGTAAAAAATTTTGTTGGGAGAAAGAGAAAAGTAAATTAAACTGTATTTGGACTAAACTTTAATCATTATGCCCAATATTCTCATTATTTGCCCGACATTTACTCCTCTTAACACTCCTGATCACCATAGAATTCGTTTAAGCATTCCATGGTTCCAGAAATTTGGATGGAAAGTAACTGTATTAGCTGTTAAACCTGAATTTACAGAATGTCCACTTGATCCTATACTTCAGCAAGCAGGAGATCCATGTGAAACAATTAGAGTAAATGCATTTCCTGTAAAATGGACAAGAAAAATTGGATTAGGAAATTTAGGTTATCGTTCATGGTTCTATATTAAGTCAGAGGGAGAGTCGCTAATAAAGAGAAATAATTACGATTTAATCTATTTTAGTACAACTGTATTTCCTATAATGACATTGGGTCGTATCTGGAAAAAGAAGTTTAAAATTCCATATATACTTGATATACAAGACCCTTGGCGTAACGATTTTTATTTAGATAAACCAAAGGATCAAAGACCTCCCAAATATAAAATTGCTCATTTTTTAGATTCTCTACTTGAAAAATGGACTATACCTCATGCTAACGGATTAATTTCAGTTTCCGATGCCTATCCATCTACACTTAATAAACGCTACAACACTAAACTGCCATCAAGTGTGATTCCTTTTGCTTCTAGCAAAGCAGATTTCGAACTTGTAGAAAAGCTAAATGTTAAAAATCCTCTTTTTAAACGAAAAGAAAATAGAATACATGTTGTATATACAGGTGCAGTAACACCAGGGATGCCAAAACCATTATACACTATGTTTAAAGCATTTAAACATGTCATCTCTTCTTTAGACAACATAAACATTCATATATATTTTGTAGGTTCTTCTTATGCCTCAAAAGCTAAATCTATAGCCTTACCAATTGCTAAAAATGTAGATATAGAAAAATATATTACAGAATTACCAGAAAGAGTAGGATATTTTGAAGCTATCAAAATAATGCAAGAAGCTGATATAATTATATTACCCGGATCTATGGAATCCGGTTATACTGCTTCAAAAATATACCCGTATATTTTATCTGAGAAAACAATTATAGCTCTCACTCATGAATTAAGTAGCGTTTCTGCCATCCTGAAAGGATGTAATGCAGGGCCTGTTATAACCTTCAATAATGAACAAGAGCTTTTATCTAAATCTAAAGAACTGGAAGCTAAAATTAAAGATGTCATCATAAATAAAAGATATTCTTCTGAGATTAATTGGAATTATTACAACAAATATTCTGATAAGCAAATGGCAATTAATCAAATAACTTTTTTTAATAAAATTCTAAATTCCAAATGAATCGTCTGGCCATAGTCCTTTCTCACCCTATTCAGTATTACGCTCCTATATTTTCTTTATTAAATAAAACAGGAAAATGTAAGTTAAAAGTTTTTTATACCTACAGTCAAGGACAGGAATCCATTAAAGATAAAGATTTCAGAATGGATGTAAAATGGGATATTCCTTTGCTTGAAGGTTATAAATATACCTTTGTAAAAAACTGCTCAAAATCACCCAAACTAAGTAATTTTAAGGGTATACATTGCCCAACGCTAATTTCAGAAATAGAGCAATGGGCAGCAACCCACCTAATTATTTTTGGTTGGAATTATCAGGCGCATTTAAAAGCTATGCGCTATTTTAAAGGAAAGATTCCTGTACTTTTTAGAGGAGATAGCACCTTACTTGATTATGATTTTCAGACAATTAAAGATATTACAAACAGAAATAAATCAGTAAACTTATCCTATGTTCTAAAATCATTTATTAAATTCAATGTAAGATTTTTTTTTCTTTCCTGGGTTTATAAACACATTGATACTGCTTTGTACGTAGGTCAAAATAACAAAGCCTATTTTCTAGCTCATGGACTAAAAGAGAAAAAGCTTGTATTTGCACCTCATGCCATTGATAACGAACGTTTCCATGATAGTGAAAAGAAAAAATATGAAATAAAGGCATCAGACTGGCGGAAAGAGTTAGGTATTCAGACTGATGATATAACAATACTATTTGCAGGCAAATTTGAGCATAAAAAAAATCCTGTGCTACTCTTAAATGCATTTAAACAACTGGCTAAAAATCATTCAAATATAAAATTAGTATTTTTAGGTAATGGTCTTTTAGAAAAACAATTGAAAACTAATACCAAAGAGGATAAAAATATTCTATTTGTACCATTCCAAAATCAATCGATAATGCCTGTTGCTTACAGGTTAGGTAACATTTTGTGTTTACCATCACAAGGTCCGGGAGAAACGTGGGGCTTGGCAGTAAATGAAGCCATGGCATGCGGTCGCCCTGCACTTGTGAGTAATAAGGTGGGATGCGCTAAAGACCTCATAACTCATAAAACCGGATTAATTTTTCAATCCAACAACGAAAAAGACCTATCAAATAAATTACAGGATATGATTAAAAATTTGGGTAGTTATAAATCCGAAATTATTTCAAATCATATTCAGGAATGGTCGTTTAAAAAAATAGTAGATACAATAACCAGCGAAATTCTACATGCAAAATAGAAAAACTATATACTTAATAGGGGCAATAATTACTTTAATTATATGGCTAAATGGCTTTAACCTTACCTCCGCCTTATGCTTCCCCATCTTTTTTGTTGCCTTGTTTATTTTTGTACGCAATTTATCCACGGCAATCCCCTTTCGTGAGTTAGCATTGGTGGTAGCCAGTCTGCAATTGTTGGTTTCTTCGTTTATGGCTTTCTACATTCAGGCTCCCAATCCTATATTTATGCCTAAAATACCAGCCGAGACCTATTTTGACTTTGCCGTACCGGGCATCATTCTATTTGGCATAGGTCTATTTGCCTTTAAACCAAAACAAAATTTAGATGCAGATCTGCTCAATAAAATACAAAACTATGATCTATTTGACATAAGTAAAAAATTTATTTTAACAGGGTGGTTTTCATTTTTTATACTTCCTTATACGCCCGGAGTATTTGGTTACTTTGTTAACCTATTGGTATTTCTATCCTATATCGGAGGAATAATAATGCTTTTTACCTCTTTAGATCAAAAAAAGAAATGGATTTGGGTTGGCATTGCCTTTTTGCCAGTGGTAAGAGATGCTCTTTTTGCCGGTATCTTCTTTTTGGCCATGATTTGGATTGCTTACTTTACCATTTATTATTTATTTAAAGCGCAAAAGACCTTCTGGTCAAATGCGCTAATTATTGCATTAGGCTTGTATATTGTAATAGTAACAGATACGGCAAAAAAAGATTACAGAACAATAACAGGAGAACAAAAATATAACTTGAATATTGGTGATAAAGCTTTACTTTTTACCACCTTATTTTTTGATAATGTTTCTTTTAAAACCATAACAAGCCAAAGTAATGTATCGGCTCGTATTACCAGAGCCAATCAGGGAGCATTAGTAACCTGGGTAATGGTGCACACACCCGCAAAACAGCCCTTTGGCAATGGTGAAACCATCAAGGATGCTGTAATTGCTGCCATTTTCCCACGCTTTTTAATGCCCAATAAAGCTCAAACAGGAGGAAAAGTACTTTTTGAAAGATACACCGGATATCAGTTGAATGATACATCCATGAACTTAAGTTTACTAGGAGAAGGTTGGGCTAATTACGGATATTGGGGAGGTTTACTTTTTATGTTTTGTGTTGGGGCTTTTTATTCCTGGGCATACCGTATTTTTTCATCTCTCATACAAAAATACCCCATCTACTTTTTCTTTATTCCCTTTATATTCATCTATACCATCAAAGCAGAAGATGACCTGTTAACGCCTTTAAATCATATTTTTAAAGCATCAATTGTATTAATTATTATCCATCATGTATATATAAAAAAAATCTACCCTAAATAGTGTCAGCAAGAAAACTCCATTTTTTTCGTTACTCTTATTCTCAAAATGATCATTTACGGCAGTAAACTCATATTTCCCGAGCTTCGAAAGCCTCAAAAATGAAGCTTTCTTATCTGCCACTTGAGTTTTCGTGCAAGTACTATTTATTCCATTCAAAAACTATAAAGAAGAATGTTGCTTTCACATTACAAGAACAATAAAAAATTTTTAACTCGTCAAACGTCATCTGGTAATGTCCTCAATGAAATTGATGGTCTAAGAGGATTAGCTATTTTTATGGTGATCTATTTTCATACTTTTGGTTTTATACAACATCATTTACCCGCAATCATAAACATTGTACCTTATTGGTTATCAAACATAATGCATAACGGACATAACGGTGTACCCTTATTTTTTGCCATAAGTAGCTTTGTACTGGGGATTCCGTTTGCTAAACACTATATATTTAAAGACAAAGAAGTCAATTTAAAAAAATACTTTATCCGTCGTTTTACACGGCTGCAACCAACCTATTTTATCGTTTTATTCATACTTGGCATTACCTATTGGATTTATAATAAATATAGCTTACCAACCCTAATAGAAAGCTTTTCTTTGAGTAATATTTACCTGCACAATATTGTTTTTAAAACTGGTAGCTTAATCAATTATGTGGCATGGTCACTCGAAGTCGAATTTCAGTTTTATTTAATATTACCAATACTTGCATTCATATTTAAGCTCAATAAGAAATTAAGAAGAGTCGTTCTAATATTAGGTATTATTAGTGGTAGCTTCTTAAATCCTTTCTTTAATAAATTACAATTTATCTCATTACTTAATTATTACCATTATTTCCTTACGGGTTTATTAGTCTTAGATATATATTTGATTCCGATATCTTTTATGCAGAAAAAGCACTTTACTAACATTATTATGGGTATAGTTGCACTGAGCATACTAATATCACAATCATCTTACTATGCAATTGCTCTGTACTTAATTCCGTTTGCAACAGGAGTGCTTATTGTATTGGTTTTACTTAATCCTTTCTGGAAAAAGATATTTAGTCAAAAAATTGCCTGTAAAACAGGAACCATGTCTTATTCAATGTATTTGATACATTTTCAAATTATCGCCATTATTGGAATCCCAATACTCAAACTCTACAATTATTCAAATTCTGGTATACTATTAGCCCTATCAATATTATTGTTAATGATAATCATATGGTTCGGGAGTGCGATAACGTTCCTATTTATTGAAAAGCCATTTATGAATCCAAACTGGTATAAACGTAAAACTTAATGAAAATTACTTTCTTTCAACGCAAACCATACGATTTCCACTTTAGTATTGAAAAACTATTTAGTACAATTAAAAGTAATTTCTCTAATAATCTAAAGTTACAGACATATATTCTTCCTTATATAAGTACTGGAGTTATTCCTAGGCTTAAAAGTGGTTTTGCCGCCCGTGCAAAACAAGGTCAGATTAATCATATTACAGGTGACATTCATTTTATAACCCCTTTTCTTTCCAAAAGAAAAACCATCAATACTTACCACGATTTTACATTTTTAAAAGATAGTCGTGGCTTAAAGCACTTTTTATTATGGCTATTTTGGGTATATATTCCTATAAAACGATCTACATATATTACAGTTATTTCTGAGGTTACTAAAAAAGAATTAATACAATTAGTTAAATTTCCAAAAGATAAGATTTTGGTCATCCCAAACATTATCTCCACTGATTTTCATTATGTAAGAAAAGATTTTAATCAGGAAAAACCTATTATACTACATATTGGAACAACTCCTAATAAAAATCTTCAACGTTTGATCTATGCTCTCAATAATTTATCTTGTCAATTAATTCTTATTGGTAAATTATCGCAAGAAGATAAATCATTATTAAAGAAGAATAGAATTGACTACATCAACAAATATCAGATTAGTGATAAAGCTCTAAAACAAGAGTACATAAAATGTGATATGCTTAGCTTCTGTTCTCTAAACGAAGGTTTTGGAATGCCCATTTTGGAAGCGCAAGCCATTGGACGTCCAGTTATTACTTCAAATATTTCCTCTATGCCTGAAGTGGCAGGCAATGCTGCTTGTTTAATTGATCCATATGATATATCGTCTATAAAGTCAGGGATAGAAAAAATAATCAATAATTCTGTTTACCGGGAAGATTTAATAGTAAAAGGATTAGAAAATGTAAAGCGCTTTAATCCCAAAACTGTAGCGGGTATGTATGAATCTTTGTATAAAAAAATGTATCAGGAATTGTATAATCGTTAAATCATGCAAAAAATCCTTATCCTATACCCCTATTTCTCCCCTGCAGAAAAAGCAGGTGGAATTGTTAGTTCTCTGGTTAATTTAGTGTACAATTTAGACCATTACCATTTCTATGTATACACTTCCTGTTACGATTTAGATGGTACGCAACATACATTTGAATGTAATCAATGGATTAAAAAAGAAGAAAACTTATCTGTTTATTACTCAAACAGTGAGGATAAAAACCAATTAGAAAGATATTTGAACGAAATTAAACCTGATAAAGTATACCTTAATGCGATATATGGATTAAAGTTCTTTCTTAAGCCTCTATTTAAACTTTCAAAGTATTCAGGAGAAATAATTATAGCTCCGAGGGGTATGTTGCATACAGGCGCCTTAAAAGTAAAACCTTTAAAAAAGAAAGTATACCTGCAATTTTTAAAATTTTCTGGCATAACAAAAAATGTTACGTGGCATGCTACAGATCAACAAGAAGTAATAGACATTCAAAAGAAGTTCTCAAATTCTAAAGTTATTCTGGCACAGGATACACCACCTCTTAAACCAAACTTTGCCAACCTTACTCACAAAAAAGAGAAAAATCAATTAAAACTGGTTTTTCTATCTCTAATTACAGAAAAAAAGAACCTGTTATTCTTACTCGAAATATTAGATAAAAATCCACACCTAAAGGTTCAACTCGATGTAATTGGTCCCATAAAAGACCATGATTATTGGTTAGCATGTAAAAAACTAATTGATTGCAATGGTGATCGCATAAACTACAAAGGCCAGGTATCTCCAAAACAAGTTGTGGAAACGCTTGTGCCTTATGATTTCTTTATTCTACCCACCTTAGGAGAGAATTTTGGTCATGTTATTTTCGAAGCCTTAACTGCAGGTAAACCTGTAATAACTACTCATTTTACGCCCTGGTCTAAATTAGAAGAAAATCAATGTGGATATAATCTCGAACTAATTGAAGACCATTGGATCAAAACCATAGAGAATTTAACTCTAATGGATAATTCAAACTATCAAACATGGGCTCTATCCGCTCAAAATTATTTAAACGATTATCTTAAGACGTATACACCCAAAGAAGACTACAAACCATTATTTGGATAAAACAGATAAGTAAACTAAGCTTCAATAGTAAATACCTTTTTACTAAACTTCCAGATAAATAATTTCACCTTCCTCTATAAAGTTCTCTATTACTTTTTATATTCAAAATACTTCTTTAATTTAAGGAATACAGATTCAAATAAATGGAAACTTATTGCTGATATCAAATAAGCTAAACAAAAAGAGAATATTAAATCTATCCAGAAATTACTTATTCCCATATACTCTTTGCTCAACTCAAAAGCAAATGGGTGATATACATATAACCCATAACTAATTCTACCAGTATATGAAAAAAACTTAGATTCAAGGATTTTATTTAAGAAATTATTTTTATTCTGACACAAAACAAAACCTAAAATTGCAAAATAGGTAAATCCTAATAAAAGAAATTTAAATATCTGAATCATATGATTCCCTTTTCCTGTAAAAAAGACCCACATACTAATGGTAGGAATAAAAATAATACCAAGAAGTAATAAAAATCTCTTTGCTTTTTCCTTTACGAAAAAACTTTTCAATTCCATCAAAGCTAGTAAAGCTCCTATAGCCAGTGAATCAAATCTGGTAAATGTAAAATAAAATACCTCATATCCATTATTTATCATGTAAACTCTTAACAAGAGAGCAAATAATATAATTCCAATTATTATCCTTTGTAAGTTCTTTCTGCTTACTAAATACACTAAAAGAGGCCAAAATAAATAAAAGTGTTCTTCAACAGCTAATGACCAAAAGTGCCCTGGTCCACTAGCATTCCAACTAAATGTCATGGCAAAATTCTGTAAATAGGTATAAAAAAACACCTGTTCTCCTATTGCCGGTCTGACTTGTGAAAAAAGAAGAGGAAATACAAAATAGGAGAGTAATAAGTACAGATAATATAGAGGAAATATCCTCAGAGTTCTTCTTAAATAAAAGTTTTTAAAATATCCTTCTTTGTTTTTTGTATGAATTAAAATACGCGTAATTAAAAAGCCTGACAGGACAAAAAACAACGTTACACCTGTTTGTCCAAAAATAGAAATCTTTGCAAATAACTTTAAAATTGAAGAGTTGACTGGCGTTGATAGAAAAAAATGAAAAATCATTACCATTAAAGCAGCAATAGCTCTGATTCCATCTAGATTCTTATGATAGGTTAATTTCATACATTTGTCGCTAAAAGAATACAAATATAAAAAAATCCCTCAACTGCCATTTTCCATTGATATATATAATCTTAAGCATATAAAACATTAAAACAGAAACTCTTATCTATCAACCATGTTTATTTGTAAAATAAGTCACGAATGCAAATTAATCGTATCTCGTCTACTAATCCATATCTCACATGAAGTTCAGCAGGGTTACCTTTAACTGAAAAAATGAATAAGGAAACAATGTATGCATATGCAAAGGCATGGGTACAAGAGAAAGACGAAAACTAAAAAATAATTATCTTGCAAAGCATATGGGAAACAGAGTGAACAAATATCTTTTCAGTCCGGAAGAACAATGGGTACTGCAATCCATCTCCGGGAAAAAGGATTCTGATGATTTGAGCATGAACATAGAACACATGCATGCATTTACTTTAAAAAACGGACTGGCCCCCTATCTATTTAACCAATACAAAAACAAAAAAGCAACACTACCGGAACAAATCATCGCTAAACTCAAAAAAGATTATTTAACCTCTTTGATGCGAAGCACCCGGTTGCTGGCCATCTGGCATGAAATCAAAACCCTGTTTGAGGAAAACGGACTGGCTCCAATTCCTTTAAAAGGCATTGTATTAGCCACGCAAGTATATCCCGATCCTCCCCTTCGCCCCATGAGCGATTTAGATATACTCTTTATGGATCACCAGGCACAAAAAGCCTTTGAATTACTCATTGCCCATGGTGGTATTTGTAATTACGAAGAAGCCGACCATGATAAAAAGACAGGTCACCAGTTACCCGAAATCACCTATAAGGGAATCTTGATTGAAATACATCGCAGTCTTTTTGACACAGATCTTCAATACATCATTCCCAACGCTTATTTAAAAAAGAACCTCATCACTAGTAATGGCATTACCACCTTTACACCAGAAATAAACTTTATATATTTCTCACTGCATGCCTATCATACCATGCGAAGAGGAGGAATTCGTTTAAGCTGGTTTTTAGACTTGCTATTACTATCTCAAAAGCAACATATAAACACAGAATTATTTATTCAGATAATAACAGAACTTATACTCACTGCCCCCATCCAACAAATAACAGCCCAAACCGAGTATCTCTTCAATACACCCTTTTCCTTCCTTCCGGAAAGCTTTCGTAAGCCATTAACACAAAAAGAAAAAAATGAATTAATTCAGCTTATACATTCCAGTGATCAACAAAATACCGATTATAGTTATGCCATTGCTATAGAACGATTAAAAAACACCAAAGGCCTGTCCGGCAAAATCACCTTTTTAAAAAGCATCCTCACCAAAGACACTGATAATACCTTAGAATTATTAAAAAGAACCCTGTATTTAACCATCAAACTAGGCAACCACCTCATCCACAAAATAAAATTGTAAGTTTTAAAATACTATTCGAAAACCAGGAACGGTTCTCTATCGGCAAGCTGTAAATCAGAACCGTTCCCTAAACAAAATCATGCATATCTCCTGCACATTATAATTTTCAGAATCAAAAATGAAAACATTACCTAAACGAGTAAAACTACAACCTGACATTACCTGCATAGTATTGTTAAACCTGATACAGCGAATACTCCTCATTAACCGAAAACCCGGAACGGTTCTCTATCAGCAAGCTGTAAATCAGAACCGTTCCCTAAACAACATCATGCATATCTCCTACATATTATAATTTTCAGAATCAAAAATGAAAACAATACCTAAACGAGTTAAACTACAACCTGACATTACCTGCATGGTATTGTTAAACCTGATACAGCCAATACTCCTCATACACCGAAAACCTGGAACGGTTCTCTATCGGCAAGCTGTAAATCAGAACCGTTCCCTAAACAAAATCATGTATATATCCTCCATATTATAATTTTCAGGATGAAGAACGAAAACAATACCTAAACGAGTAAAACTACAACCTGACATTACCTGCATGGTATTGTTAAACCTGATACAGCTAACACTCCTCATTTACCGAAAACCCAGAACGGTTCTCTATCAGCAAGCTGTAAATCAGAACCGTTCCCTAAACAAAATCATGCATATCTCTTCCATATTATAATTTTCAGGATGAAGAACGAAAACATTACCTAAACGAGTAAAACTACAACCTGACATTACCTGCATAGTATTGTTAAACCTGATACAGCGAATACTCCTCATACACCGAAAACCCGGAACGGTTCTCTATCGGCAAGCTGTAAATCAGAACCGTTCCCTAAACAACATCATGCATATCTCCTGCACATTATAATTTTCAGAATCAAAAATGAAAACATTACCTAAACGAGTTAAACTACAACCCGACATTATCTGCATGGTATTGTTAAACCTGATACAGCGAATACTCCTCATACACCGAAAACCAGGAACGGTTCTCTATCTGCAAGCTGTAAATCGGAACCGTTCCCTAAACAACATCATGCATATCTCCTGCACATTATAATTTTCAGAATCAAAAATGAAAACATTACCTAAACGAGTTAAACTACAACCTGACATTACCTGCATGATATTGTTAAACCTGATACAGCCAATACTCCTCATACACCGAAAACCAGGAACGGTTCTCTATCAGCAAGCTGTAAATCAGAACCGTTCCCTAAACAAAATCATGTATATCTCCTGCATATTATAATTTTCAGGATGAAGAACGAAAACATTACCTAAACGAAGGTCAGCATATTTTAATGCCAGATTATTTTAAAAATTATTTCACTAAACATTTGGAAAAAAGAAATAATTCATTTTATCTTTGCAACGCATTTCGCCCTAAGTATAATTTACAAAGAAAGGGAAAGCATTATGTTGGAATATACTACACATACAAAACAAGCGATCAGGAAAGGATAGAACGATTTCTACCCTTCAATATACTTCGTCCTGATCCAATCGATCGGGATTTTTTATACCCTTTCGGTTTGCTATCACATTATTTTTTTTCAGAATAGATTTGTTCAGCTCTATATTAAATTTTTAGCAGCTATGCATATCACAATTCTGCATCATCGTCTGTAATCGATTAGACTATTTTAATTTCGAACGCATGTATCACATGCTGAATTCAGGAGACTCTTTTAATAAAAGCGGCTCCTAAATCAAACGAAAATAAAAATAAAATCTTCTGATTATCAGACATCAAACGCACCACAATGGGCAATTACAAGTTAAAAGGCAAAGATCTTAAACAAATAAATTACGAGTCTGACAGAGCAAAAAGTTTAGCCATCGATATCATGCAAAAAGACTTTAAGCATCTATCAAAATCGGACAAACTAAAATTACTTGAGAATGTAATTTTAAATCCGAAAGAATATGTGAATCATATATCGTTTGCTAAACTGGCAGAAGAATTTATTGGGACATCAAATACTGAAGTAGGTATTAAATATGAATTAAATGAAACAGCAAAACCATTTAAAGTTTATGGAAGCAAAATTATAACACCTGAAACCATTGTACAAATGAAGGTTGCCATGCAACTTCCAATAAGTATTAGTGGCGCTTTAATGCCGGATGCACATGTTGGATATGGCTTACCCATTGGTGGTGTACTGACTACAGAAAACGCTGTAATGCCATATGGTATCGGCCTGGATATCGGTTGTCGTATGTCGTTAAGCATTTTTGACGTTCCGGCCGGGTTTATAAAGCGAAACAGCCATCATATTAAAACTTCACTTAAAGAGAATACGCACTTTGGGATAGGCAAAACATTTAAACAGACTGAAGATCATGAAGTGTTAGACCGATCAGAGTTTCATGAAACTGCTTTATTAAAACAATTACATGGGAAAGCGAAAAATCAATTGGGAAGCTCAGGTTCGGGAAATCACTTTGTAGAAGTAGGAATTGTTGAATTGAATGAAAATAACGCGTTGAGTATACCTGCAGGAAATTACATGGGCATATTAGCTCATTCCGGTTCCCGGGGATTAGGTGCTGCTATTGCAAGTCACTATACGCAGCTTGCTATGAAAACCTGCTTGCTCCCTAAAAAAGCCCAGCACCTTGCATGGCTTGATTTAAATACTGAAGCAGGGCAAGAATATTGGTTATCTATGAATCTTGCAGGAGACTATGCAAAGGCTTGTCATGATGTGATTCATAACAAATTGGCAAAATCTCTTGGTATAAAAGCTATCGCTAAAATTGAGAATCATCACAATTTTGCGTGGAAAGAAATACATGATGGTAAGGAATTAATTGTTCACCGTAAAGGAGCGACACCTGCACGCAAGGGACAGTCAGGTATTATTCCCGCCAACATGATTGATCCCGGATACATTGTATCCGGCAAGGGAGACTCTGATTCTCTCTTCTCTGCTTCACATGGAGCAGGTAGAAAAATGAGTAGAAAAAAAGCCAAAGAATCAATTACAGGTAGTGAGCTTAAAAAGAGATTAAAACAGAATGGAGTTACTACTATTGGCGGAAGTATTGATGAAGCACCAATGAGCTATAAGAATATAGAAGAAGTGATGCAGAGTCAGAAAGGCTTAGTGAATATTGAAGGGAAATTTTACCCTCAAATTGTAAGAATGGATAAATAATGAAACAATGGAAAAAATTATACAAATAACATCTGGCAGAGGCCCGGCAGAATGTTGCTGGGTTGTAGCTCAAATCCTTAAAATCCTAATAAAGGAGGCAAGTAACAGCGATTTAAGTTACACAATCCTTCATCGAGAAGAAGGGATTGAGAATAGAACCTTGCATTCAGCAACGATTCAAATGGAAGGTATCAACGTAAATGATTTCATAAAACAATGGGTTGGTACTATTCAATGGATTGGTCAAAGTGAATTCAGAAAATATCATAAAAGAAAGAATTGGTATGTAGCCATAAATGAGCTGAACCTTGTTAAAGAAGTCACTCAAATAAATGATAAAGATATTGCTTATCAGGCTATTCGTTCAGGAGGCCCGGGTGGTCAGCATGTGAATAAGGTGAGTACTGCAATAAGAGCAACACATATCCCTACGGGATTGCATGTTCTTTGTTCAGATAGCAGATCGCAGCTACAAAACAAGAAGCTTGCTAAAGAACGACTTTTCAAACTTTTAACCTTGGAGCAAATCAATCAGAAAAAAGCAACAATTAAAGAGAATTGGCAGAATCACAGTGAAATAATAAGAGGTAATCCAATAAAAACCTTTGAAGGAAGTGATTTTAAAGTCCGGAAAAGCAATGAAAATTTCAAATCACAAAGACAATCTCTTAAGCATGAACTGAGAGACCAACTTTATAAAGCATAAATAAAATATTATGAGCACATTAGCAGATCAATACTATATTAAAGCACTCGATCAATATCCTTATAGCCTTGAAGAAGCCATTGAAAATCTGAGCTATGCCTTAAGTCACAATAGTGAACATTCCGGTGCCAATTACCTGATGGGTAAGTTGCATCAAGAGCAACTAAATAACTTTCAAAAAGCTGAAGAGTATTATATAAAGGCACTGGCAAGCAATCCTGACGATTTGAAAGTCTGTATAGATTATATTTTGTTGCTGATCATTCTTAAGGAATACGATAAAGCACAAAAATTAATTATTTACACCAATAAACTTAAGGGGACTGATTTGTCAAAAACCCATAGCCTACAAGCCTTAATTTATGAATATCAGCACGATTATGAAAAAGCTCTTTCATTGTACCGGGAGGCTAGGCTGGAAGCGTACAACGATGATTGTATAAGCCATCTGAATAACGAAATTAAAAGAGTGAAACGAAAAAGAAACAAATTGAGAAATCCATTTCAAAAAAAGAATCAAACCAGGAAGCACAATAGTGCTTCCGGATTTACTCTTATATCACTGAAAAGAAATATGCGGATAAATAACATCGTTTGATATTTCAGGTAGGACCATTACCTTTTTATTTCCAACTTCCCTGCCCCCATTTGTCTCAGATTATTCCTGACCCTCTGCAATTTATAATATATAAGCACATACAAAACCCTTCACTTTCTGTATCGGAAAACAGGCCGTACAATGATTGCGAATATAGGATTTGCCTGATGATTAGTCGTTCGACAGCAGCGGATATTTGATTACGTGGAGTGCACAGAAAGAGGCTGCCTGAACTCATTAGAAGGTCTCTTAAATTCAGCCTAAGAAATCTATATGCATTAGCATATATGGATAAAAACTTCTATTCTATATTTAAGTGCTTATGATATTTATTTCTTATAACACCCTCTACTTCATCAATAATTAGTACCACACCCACTGATACCCTTACTAAGAACCAGAGTTCGATATAAAATTAATGGCTCAAATCGCTTATAAATATTGAGTTTCAAGGAATGTTTGCGAAAGCATAGCGGGCTATGGTAAGCAAATATGACGCAGAAAATCGGTATTTATAAGTGAAATTCATAGCTTTTCAGTAAATAATCGATTTACGGCTCTAGATTTTATCACCATAGCTCGCTATGTCTCAAAAATTTATATTGTAAATCAATCATTTACTGAAATTTGAGCTCGCTAATTTTAATCGAACTCAGGTTAATAATTTGATATTTACCACTCAAGTGTAACAGACTGAATAGATAAAGCAAGCCAAGAGAGTGGCGGAGCTTTTGGAAACCACCTGCCTGAAGAATAAACTCAGGTTCTGAACCATCCGGATTAAACTGATCTTTATAAGTAGAAATTCCTTTGGAACGTAAAAACTGCTGGAATTTTAGTGAATACTCCTGCTGCCATTTCTTATCCTTCCCAGACCATAAATAGTCCCTGTCGATAAAGTCGGGTGTTTGGATTATAAAGTTTAAATACAAGGCGTGTGAAAAATTCAAACCGCAGTATACCAGGGTATATGAGGATTTGGATTTTGAGCAACAACGCAGTAGTTGGACTTTATAGACGAACACTAAATAGTCCATTGCAATATTCATGGAAACACGCCACGAATCGTAACGTAAACCTACCGACATCCAGGGGGTGGAATGCGGACTACCGTCGAAATTAGTATAATCGGAGTTCAGTCCTGTTACCGGATGACAAGCCCGATGAAAGAAAACACGGGAAGTATCGGCGCAATCGCGATAAAACTGTTCATGTCCATCGTTAGCATATTGAGCCCGTATTTCGTAAAATGCAGGCAAATGGTACGAGGGATCGGTAAAGTTACCTGCTCGCCCTTCGGGTGCAAAGGTGATCTGCTTGTGTTTGGTATTTATTAAATTATAAATATTGGCGGAATCATCTTTTTCCCACATGGCATCAAGAATAGTCCGGGCTTCAGCGTAATTGTCTATTCCACTATTATTTCCCCATCGGTTCGAGGCAGATAAAAGGCTGGTAATATAGTAAAGATCTCCATCAGAGGTGCTTCCATCTGAATTACGCTTCTTATTAACAGGGGCATAATTCCATGTAAAATAACCACGTCCGAGATCTGACCGATGCTCGAGAAATGCTTTTTGCTTTTCTAATAGCTTGATCTTTTGTTCAGGTTCGAGTATTTTTTTGTCGTTTGATTCCGGCATATCTGATGGTGTTTGATTCTACCAATCAAGGTTACCATATTTTCTTAACCAGGTAGTAATGGTATGCCCTCCTTGAATTCCCTGCTTCCTTTTTGCGGCATAAATACTTACTTCGCTTCTTTCTGTTTCCTCAACTACCTGCAACTTAAAAGTCATTGAGTAATCTTTCTGAGTACGCTTAACATACTCTCTCTTTGATTTATCTGTCATGGCATTGTTTTATTGTAACGCTATTTCGGGACTAGACAGTATCAAATAAGAAAAAAGACTATCCAACAGGATAGCCTCCTTTATTGTAATTAAGCTAAACTTAAAATTTAACCAGAATAATATATTATACCAATTAAAACTTTAAATGCGCCGGTATAATACCGTGCTGAATTCAAGCTGCGTCAGGAACAAAGTGAACCAGAAGCAGCTTGAAATTTAATCGGTATTACTGCACAAATTCAGGTTCAAACTTTTCAAGAACAATTCCCCTGTCACGCATTACAAGTGTATCTTTAAATGAATGAGTAGTTGTACCAAAATCAATATTATAATCAAGATAAACTACATTTCTTTCCTTATCACCCCATTCTTCAGCATCTTCCACATATTTACCACTTCCACTTAGCGTATATGCAGCACCTGCCGGAGCAGTTATTGTACAACTTCCTTCATCTGTAAATGCTAACCTTAGTTCAAAGGGAATATTTTCATCCGAACCTCCATTTCTGGTATTCAATGCTAAAGAAACTTCATTAAAAGCAACAGAATTCATTGATACAACCTCATCACCCTCAATATAATCAGCATGATAAATATTAGTAGTATTTAATGAATTATCACCATTTGTTGCCACAACAACATCCTGACCTCTTCTTAGATATTTTGCATGCCAGGGGTTTATATACTTTACACAATAAAGAACATAATTTTTAGGTAACAGTCCCCAGTCTTCGGCATTAACCGGATCTGGATTATCTACTGCAGGTTCTCCTGATAATATAGAGTCAGCATTTATAACATTTGCAATACGTAAAGGAATCACATATGTATTAGATAAAGAAGCCAGATCTTCAAAGAAGGCATCGGTTAACTGAACCTCAATACCTCCAACTCTTGAACCCTTAGGAATAACAATTTGCATGTCATTTTCAAGTGAATAATAGTTTGATGGCATAGGTTCTACATCTTTACCAGTGTCTTTGAACTTAAGATTATCACATAATGAGTTATCTACTGACAGATCAAGAATACGATCTATCTCATTGTTATAAACACCTCCCATAGTTGCCATAATTTTACATTTATGAGCATTGTCTAATGAATTGTCATAGATATCATCTCCTAAAACAATAGTCCTTACCGGGGTTTGATATGCAAAATATACAGTAGTATAATCATAATCATCAAATTCCCAATCCTGATTATGACATGCGCTAAACAACGAAATCACAATCAATGATATAAAAACAATTTTTTTCATTTCCTTATATTTAAATTATTAGAAATTACCAACCCGCATTTTGAATAAATCCCCACTTAATCACTTCCTGATAGGGTATTGGACCATAGTTCATATCAGGGCCATATGATCTATTCTCAACATTTATTACCTGATATTCTCCGGTTGCAGAGATTCTCATTCCTTTAGCAGTTACATTTAAATTTTCATTCCATCTGCGAACATCCCAAAAACGGAATCCCTCAAAACAAAGTTCTAAACGCCTTTCATTACGAATTAAGGTTCTCATATCCTCTTTAGTGTTAATGGATGCTAAATAGTTATCCGGCTGACTAATACCACCACGTTCTCGTATGGCAGCAATTACATCTCTAGCTGAATAACCATGAGTTCCCATTCCTTCTGGTCCCCAGGCTTCATTAGCTGCTTCAGCATAAGCTAAAAACAACTCGGTATAACGAATACGAGGCACATAGTGCTTTTGAGAAATAACATTAGCCGGATCAATATTAACATCTTCACGTAATAACTTACGCATATAATATCCTGTTCGTGTTGAAGTAGCAATAGCACCGATACCATCATCCTCATCACTCACATCTGTTGAAATAATAGCTGATGCGGGCCCGAAACTACTCCCATTGTATACAATATACTTACTTAAACGAGGATCTCTTCCTGCATATGGATTATTAGGATTATATCCGCTACCTGTAGCTGATATTGGATAGCCATTAGCCATTGGGAAAGCATCAACAAGATTCTGAGTTGGATTAACCCGGCCTTTACCATAAAGAGAAGGAGAATAATTCTGTTCTTCTAAACCAGTACTTTCTCCAATATTGGTTCTCCAAAGTATCTCTTGTGGATTTACACCTGCAACTAACCCATTTGTTACATCTGCGTTCTCTCTAGAGTACCAGGTTCCTCCGCGAGTATCCATACCATTAACACCTCCGATTAAATCAAGAACTTCTCCTGCTGCATTTGCAGCATCAGCCCACGAGGTTGTTTCATCAAAAGCCGGACTAGCTGCTAATAAAGCAACTTTAGCTCTGATACCTTTCACAATACGTCTGCTTAAACGTTCCCTGTTTTTTTCTCCAAATACCCTGTTGTAATCCGGTGCAGAAGTTTTACCAACATACTTAGATGGAATTTCTTCTTCTGTGACATCCTCAAAATCCAATGGTAATAGATCTTCAGCAATTGATAAATCAGTATTAATCTGATTAATACATTCAGCAAAAGAATTACGTGGTTTATCAAAACTTGAATTTTTATCTAAAGGCTCAGTAATAATAGGTACACCTAAAAGGTTTCCAGCCTCATCTTTACCCGCATGGGCCTCTAACAAGTAATATAAAAAAAGAGCCCTTAACCCGTAAGCTTCGCCTTTAAGTCTGTCAAGAAACATTTCTTTAACATACTCTCCGGACTTAGCCCATTCAACTTTGTCGGCTTCAGCTAAAAATACATTTAAATATTGAATGGCTGAATTAGCATTTGTCCACCTTGAGGTTGGGTTTTCAATTGCAGACCAACCTCCGGTAGCAATACCAAGGTAATTATTGTCAGGATCATTTGATACTGCATCATCTGTAGCCACATCATTAAAAGAGTAGCCTCCTGATGGTAAATATACATAACCATTCATTAACAAACCTTCTGCTAATGCTGCATTATCATATATGTCATCTAGCTTAAGCAGATTTTCATCTTTTGGTTCCAATAAATCTTCACAACTGGAGAACAAAAAAACCAGAGCTATTAATATAAATAAATTTGTCTTCATATTTCTATTCATTTTAAATGATATCACAATTAAAATACTGCTTTGATACCAACGTTATAGAACCTTGTTAGTGGAGCACCACCAACATTT
Source organism: Marinilabiliaceae bacterium (assembly GCA_050296935.1). GTDB lineage: Bacteria > Bacteroidota > Bacteroidia > Bacteroidales > Marinilabiliaceae > Saccharicrinis. The sequence continues at coordinate 56,626 of JBNKRV010000104.1, forward strand.
AACTCCATAATATCTTTGTTTTTAGCAATGGTTAAAAGATTTGCTCCACTAACATAGATATTGAAGTTTTTTACAAAAGAACTACCTAATACCGATTTTGGTAAAGTATAAGTTAATTGTACTCTGGCTAAGTCAAAACGATCTGTACTATACGTCCAAAAATCAGATGTTCTGAAGTTATTGTCACCACTTTGAGTAGTCAACCTTGGATAAGTGGCTGTATTCTTAGTCTCTTCGGTCCAGCTATCCAGAACTACCTCTGAATATTTTTTATCTCCATATACCCAAAAATAATCGTTGTTTTTAATTGAAGTACCTCCAAAAGAACCTGTTCCTAAAGCAAATAATGTAAAGTTTTTATACTCCGCAGTAACATTAACACCAAATGTAAACGGACTTCCCCAGGTACCTAATTTTACTTCATCACGAGAATCAATTTTATCGTCGTTATTCAGATCGACATATTTGATATCTCCACCTTTTCTATCTCCTGCAAAATCCTGTTCTATAGCATTAGCAGCCTCTTCATCGCTCATGAAAAATCCGTCGCTCACCAGACCAAAAATAGCATCAACAGGTTGTCCTGTACGGTTTCTATATTTATCCACAAAAAACTCATCTCGTTTTAACACTTCAGTTTTTACATATGTACCTGCAACACCAACTGTTAAACCAACTTCGCCAAGTTGTTCAGAATAATTCACCTGAAAATCAAATCCCTTATAGCTATTTGATCCATAATTTTCAAAAGGTGCCATAGAACTACTGGGATAATAAGTTCTGAAGTAACCAGGATACTTAGTATTATAAGGCTGAACTGGTAATCCGTCTTTTTTAATAAAGAAAGCATTAGCATTAAATGCCATCTTTTTATTTAACATTAAAGCTTCAATACCAAAACTCAATTCTTTTCTTTTAGCAAATTCTAAACTGGTATTTTCATCGTGCTGGAGATTTATACTTTGATTGGTAAAATTACCATCCTGCCATGAGAAATTAGCCTGTTGTTCATATACTTCCCGATACATGTAATACTGATTAAAATCTAAGTCAGTGTTTATAATACCTGCAGTTGCTGATAATTTTAAACGATCAAAAAATCCGTCTTTCAAAAAGTTCTCTTCACTAACAACCCAGCCTAAGCCAATTGTAGGAGAAAATGCAGTACGGGTTTCTTTTGGCAATCTGGTAGAATGAACAACAGCTCCACCAAAGTTTACATAATACCTTCGATCAAAATTATAATCCAATTGAATACCTAAATTACTATTGGTATATGACTGATAAACACCTACTTCTCTACGATTGGCTCCCGAAGCTAACAACATAGCATTAATATGATGCTTATCATTAAATGTGTTGTTGTAATCAAAATGAACAAAATATTCTTTAGCCTGATCATTCCATTGGTTTCCAAGGTTCTGATTACCTGTTTTCTTATACTCCCCGTGTCTCTTAATTACAGTAATAGAATCCCCCTCAGCAAATGACTCCCACGTTGGTTCAAATACTTCATAGCCATTATCTACCGATTGATTATAAAAATTTGAATAATCAATACTCAATTGTCCATGAAAAGAAAGGCCTTCTAACACATTACGAAGGTCAACGTCAACTCCACTTGTATATTGAAATTTACGCTGCACAAGAGTTCTATGACCTGAAGCATAAGCATTTCCAAAAGCTGTTTTAACAAATTCAGAGGAACCACCTAATAGATATCTGCCATCAATTATATTACTACTGGCAAATGCAACATCTGCACCTTCAGCAGTTGATTGTATAGCATCCAAAGGAATAAGTGGTGTAATCTTATTGGGTTTTGCGGTAGCTGCATTTCCCCAATAATAACCATTGGCTGATTTATAAGATCTAAACACAGTTGATATGTCTACATACGTACTTATAAAATCATTTATATTCAAATTTACTTTACCGCGAACATTAAAACGAGAATTATGGTCATCCTTATTATTTCCAATATTCACCAGGGAATTACTGGTTTCAAAACCACTAAAAACGTAAAATTGAGCACGTTCATTTCCTCCGTTAAAATCAGCATTTACAGAATGCGTATTATAATATTTCTTCAGGTAATCTGAAGAATAATAATCCACATCATTATAACGATAAGGATTTGTATTATTTTCATAATTAGCAATTTCCTCATCTGTATAAGCTGGTTCTGTTATTCCATCATTTATAACAGCTTGATTATAATACTTCATATAATCAGCGGAACCTAAGTACTTTGGATAAACTTTAGGAACACCTATACCTGAATTAACACGTACATTCATTTCCTTAGCGCCAGCTTTACCTTTTTTGGTAGTAATTAATATTACACCATTAGAGGCGCGAGCACCATATAAAACAATGGCATTAGCTCCTTTTAAGTAAGTAATCTGTTCAATCTCACTAGCCGTTATATCACTAACTTCTCGTTGAACCCCATCAATTAGTATTAATCTATTACCTAATTTCCAAAGATTTTCGCCACCAACAAAAGCAACTGAACCATCCAATGGATAAGAGCTATAATCTTTATCTAAATAATCACTGGGATTTAATACTGAAATACCATTTAACAAATCACCTGTTTTAACGGATTTGTAGGCCACACGTACTAAGGTATCATCATCGGAGACTTTAACTTTTGTGCTATCAGTCTGGGCATTTGCACCAATCAGTAAGCAGAAGCACATCCCGAATAAAGTCAATCCTATTCTTATATGTTTCATCATTTTTTCCATTTATTTATTAATAACATCCATTACTACCAACCCGGGTTTTGTCCAAATGAAGGGTAAAGCGTTACATCGGAAATTTTTAATGGTAGCCAATAATGCTTTTGCTCAAACACTCTCGTAATAATAACGCGTTCTGAGATATTAATTGGTTTACCATCATTTCCTCTATCAAAATCAATAGCGGTTTTTTCCTTGTATTTTTGCTCTGTAGCTAACATCCAGCGTCTTAAATCATTGAAGCGAAAATCACCTTCAAAACCTAACTCCACAGCCCGCTCCCGAACAATTTCACTCATAAATTTATCTTTAGAAGTATAATCCGGAGATAAAGCTCCGGCACCTGAACGCACACGAACCTTATTAAAGGCAGCTTCTGCCGTTAAACTATAACCAGATGCATTACTTGCTGATGATCCATATCCTTGTAGTACAGCCTCTGCATACATTAAGTAAACATCAGCCAAACGCATGTACGACAAATGCATATAATTATTTGAAAAACCATCAATATCATTTGCTGTCATCGGAACAATTTTACGCAACAGGTAGCCTGTTCGACCTGATTTTGAATTCTGCTTACTGTCTCCTCCATTAAATAATTGAGCATACCTGAATTTTTCTTTCTCTGCAGGAGCCGACCCTCGAATAACCTGATCTCCATCAATAACAATGTCATGATAAAAACGAGGTTCCCTATTGGTCCATGGATCATTTGGATCATATCCAGAATTTGGATCGTCAATTGGTAAACCGTTTGCCATACCATAATTTTCAACGAATCTTGCATTGGGTGATACAGCTCCTCCTGAAATATTTGGCTCAGACCACAAACTACTTGGCCCCCAAGGACATCCACTAAACCAAGCTGATTCAACTCCACATTGAAAAATTGTTTCCGGATAGCCGGGGATGCCAGGACGTCCGTCTGTATAAAACAATGAGCTATAGTCTGCAAAATCTACCAGCTTTATCCAGGTCTCTCCACTATCTACATATTTTAACAATTCTCCGAAAACATCAGCTGATTTTTTACAATACTCTGTATCAAATGTTTTTGATCCTGTGCTTGCAAAGTTCATTAATGGACTACCTGCGTATAAGTAATTTTTACCGGCATATGCCAGTGCTGTTATTTTGGTAATTCTATTTTGATTTTTACCTTTAGTCAATTCAACTACTTTTACATCATCCCAATCTACAGGCAATAATTCAGCAGCTCTTTCAAAATCAGCTCCTGCCTTATCTGCACATTCCTGCCAGGATAACCGAGGTAAATCCAGTTTCTCATTAGAACCTAACACTCTATCTACATAAGGTAAACCACCCCAATAACTCATGAGTTCAAAATGATACCACGCACGGAAAAACAATAACTGTCCTTCAATTATATCTTTCTCCTCTTGTGTTGCATTCTCAAGATTTTCCAGATTTTCAAGTCCCAGATTCGCTTTTCTTATGGCATACCAGGCGTTTGGCCAAAGCTTTTTACCTCGGTCCAAAGCTCCGGTTTTAACACCATCTCCATCTAAATAGGAAATCCATCCGGCTTTAGTCCATGACCAATAATCTCCTTTATCAAAGGATGAGTTTAACCAAACACCACCTTCTTTTTCAAGTACTTCATCTCCTAAATTCCAGTCACAAGCCCAGTTTGCCGTTGTAATATCCGGCACTGCACTATACAGTTCTTCCACAAAGCCCTGAAAATTATCAAAATTAACAAATGCATCTGTTGAGGATATCTCAGAGTCTGGTGACTTATCTAAATAATCTTCACAAGAGAACAAGCCAATAATCATTAAAAAGACCCATACTCTTAATAATATATTTATATATCGTTTCATCATATCCGTTTTATAATGTTATATTAAGACCCAAGTTTATACGTTTCATAGTAGGATATGCACTATTACGACCATCATTTATCTCCCGGTCATCCGGCATATTGGTCCACATCCATAAATTATTACCATTCAAATAAACTTTAAGCGCACTTAGACCAATTCTTGACACTACATTTTTATTGAAAGTATATGCAATTTCAGCATTTTTTAATCTGATATATGAGCCATCATAAATATTATTATTACCTGCATAATCCATATGAGAATTCCAACGTGGCATTGGTAGTTCAGCATTATCAGCATTCTCAGGTGTCCACCATGTACCCAGATTATAAGCTTTATTGGTATTATTTTTATAGTTACTGAACCACACACCCCGGTTAGTATTATTTACGCCATATAATTGTGCAAAAATGCTAAACCCTTTCCATTCAAAACCGACACTTCCGCTATATGTATTTTGTGGTCGTTCTGGATAACCATATGGTACAGAATCGAAATCATTAATTACTCCGTCTCCATTATAGTCAACCATATATTGGTTACCCGGCATTTTATCGCTATCCCATGAAACAAATTCTGTACTACTATATACTTCATCCCATGTATTATAAAATCCATCACTAATTTGAGAATTAGTTTGTCCTATTTGTTTTCCTGCAGTCTTTTTATAATCATCAAGCAATATTCCATCATCAGCTTCAATAACTTTATCCTTTGCATGCGACATGCTAAAGTTTCCCCATAAACGCATACCATTGCCTAATTTTTTATTTACACGAAGTTCAAATTCATAACCTTTAACCTCAACTTCTCCAATGTTTCCTATTGCAGGAGTACCACCAAAATAAGAAGGTACAGCACGACGATCTCCTACCAATAGAACATCTGTACGATGATCGTAAAAAACATCCGCACTACCTGCAAATAAACCATCTAAAAAGGCAAAATCAGCTCCAAAGTTTGTTTTTGCTACTTTTTCCCAATGTATATCAGGATTTCCGATTTTATCCTCTTTCCACCATGTGTAAGGACTGGCATCTCTATCCGTTTCTCCTAACCTTGCTTCGCCTCCATACTTCCATTGTGTAAGATAAAGAAAACGATCCCCACTATCACTTCCTACTTCTCCATAAGAAGCTCTAAGCTTAAGCATATCCAGAAAAGAAATACCATTCATAAAATTTTCTTCACTAAGCATCCAGCCGATTGCTCCTGAAGGGAAAAAATCAAAACGATATCCTGGTCCGAATTTCTCCGATCCGTTATATGCTCCGTTGAATTCGGCGAAATACTTAGATGCAAAATTATAAGTTGCCCTAAACACCCAATCTTCGCGGAAATTTTCAAACTCACTGCCTGTTGCATATCTATCGCGACTAAATAATCCCATTAGAGTTATATTGTTATTACCAAACTTTTTAGCATAATCTGCCTGCAATTGATAATACAATTTCCTAAAATCATCTGATCCCCCCCATGCATTTTTGTATGCCTGATCAGGACGTATAGACCATCTGCTTGGAACCCAGTCAAATTGATTAGTCCTATAATACCTAGAATGAGATACTTCTCCGGTTTTAGGATCAACATATGTTGTTTGAACAGTACCATCGTCGTATATTCCACCTACCGTCTTAAATCTATTGTCAAATGAAAGTGATCCCTTTGCACTTAAACCATCTAATAACATACTTAGATCCTGCTTTAAACTAAAGTCGGTTGTAATTGTAGTTGTTGCAGTTTTACGTATACCATTATTTGCTAAAGTAGCAGCAGAGTTATATGCCTCTAACTCATCAGGTTTATAATACCCCCATGAACCATCCTCATAATTAGGCAAGTAACTATCGGGAGCTGAAGTATAAATAGCTTCCCATATCCGATATTCCCAATCATCCTGACCGTATACATCCTGCTTTACACCATATGACCCTGCAAGGCTAGCAGAAAATAAAGTAGTTTTGCTTAAATCGAAATCTAAATTACTACGCACATTAAGACGATCATATCCATAACCTGGATTATATCCCTTATTATTGTCATAGTGTTTTAAGATATCTCCCTCTGAAATATAATCTACAGATGTAAAATACTTTACGAACTCCGTTCCTCCTGAAGCACTAATATTTGCTTTATATGACATGGCATAGTCTTTTACTAAAGCATCAGCCCAATCAACATTAACATATCTTTCTTTTTCCTCCTGATTGGCAGGGTTACGATACTTATCCAGAATGTCCTGAGGTGTATAATCTTCCCATGAATTTTCATACAAACCTAATTCACGCTCAATTATCTGATTACGAAGCTTCAGTGCATCATAAGAATCATATTTACCTGGAATCTTAGATGGACTTTTCATTGTAGCACTGGCATTTATTTGTATTTCAGCTTTTCCTATTTTACCACGCTTTGTTGTAATTAAAATTACTCCATTAGCACCTTTCACACCAAATACCGCCGTTGCCGATGCATCTTTTAATACAGATATACTCTCAATAGCACTAATATCCACACTTCCCAACGAGCGTTCAATTCCATCAACTAAAATTAATGGCGAACTATTGTTCCATGTGCTCTGTCCCCGAATATAAATAGTAGGATCTTCTCCTCCGGGTGCACCAGATGAAGTTACGGTAATAACTCCCGGCAAATTTCCAGTTAAAGCTGCACCTACACTCGTAACACCACCTGTTCGTTCAAGTGTTTCACCTTTTGCCTGGCTTATGGCACCTACAATACTTTCCTTTTTTTGTTTACCATAACCAACAACTACTGCCTCTGCCAGAACATTCACTTCAGGAGCCAATTTTACATTGATCATAGTTTTACCTGTAACATTGATTTCCTGAGCTTCCATTCCAATAAAAGAAACAACTACAATAGATGCTTCTTGTGGAATTTTTAAGGTAAACCTACCGTCTATATCAGAAATAGTACCGTGGTTTACATCACCTTTAACCATAATTGTTGCTCCAACAACAGGTTCTTTTGTATCATCTACTATTGTACCACTAATCTCTCTTAAATTCTGAGAAAATACATGAGTAGAACAAAAAACAACTATTGCAATAAGCAATAAATATTTGTGTAGTTTAACCCTTGATATATTAAGCAAGGATAAATTTTGAATTAATAAATACATTGTACGTTCCATTACATAATCAGCTTAAATTCACTTAAGTATTCCAAATTCCGAGAGATAAATAAACCTTTGTTTATTCCGATATCAATATCAAATTTTAAATACCTCCCTCTACTTAGGTACTCGCTTAAAAAGCTGCTATACATTAATAATTCTTTAAAGCTTTTAGTAATCATAATTTCATAAATTTGTTATTACTATAAATTGATTTTACGGGAATCCTATACTTCTTTTAAATTGCTACTATTTATTTGATGCATATAAGCCAATATTTGTTCCTGTGAATCCATATGACTGAGCTGTTGATAAATAAAACGCATCAATTCCATCCGTTAACAGAGTCCAGGAATCTTCATTTTCAGAAAAATAGAAACTGAAGTATTTACCATCAGAAATGACTTTTAAATACATAACATTGTCCTTTGATGATTCTATTGATTTAGAAACCAGCACATCTTCTCCTTCCTTCCGGATTTTTCTCAGACTGACTTTAATACCGGATTTATCTTTACTGATATCCATTAAGTATTGATGAGTTTCATCTTTAAACATTAAGATACCAGCCTTTTCTGTTTCTGTTTGAGGCTTATAATAAAGTTTTGTAGTACATTCAAACTTATGATGTTGAAGACGACGGCTTACAAACGCTGGAGACCGTAATTCATTTGATGCAATATCTGCACATTTAATAGATAAAAACCCCGGGTTATCAATTAATGAATATAAATCATTAGCAGCTCCGCGCAAGGTCATCCACTCCAAACCAAGTTTTGGCAATTCAAATTCATCCTTGGTAGCAAAATTGCCAAAAGTCGTTAACGAATCGCGTTTTAATCCTTCCATCTGAATAATCCGAGGAATAACTTCATCTCTTTTAGTCATATAAGGAAAACCATCCACGCTCCACCTTATCGGCATCAGAAACGTTTCTCTCCCAAGATTTTCAAAATGATTTTCATTAGGGCGACATGCTAAAAACACGGACCACCATTGACCATTAGATTTTTGAATTAAATCGGCATGACCGGCGCAAGTAATTGGTAATGGCCTGTCTGGTGACAGTTGCTTTTGAGTTAAAATGGGATTTTTATTCCAGGGGATGAATTTCCCGATAGGAGAATTTCCTTTGAAAATAACTTCGCGATGATTAATTGAAGTTCCACCTTCAGCACACATTAAATAGTAACTACCATTTATTTTATATAAATGAGGTCCCTCAATCCATATTGGTTTTTCAGAAAGATTCACACCTCCATTAACCAGCATAATACTTTTCCCGACTGTTGTTTCTTTATCAACGTCAAACTCTATCACTCTGATAGCACGATGGCCATCATATTCAGAACCACCATCTGGTTCATCATTATTAACTATATATGCTCTTCCATCATCATCAAAAAACAAAGACGGATCAATACCTCTTACATCTTTTAACCAAACCGGGTCAGACCATTCTCCGAAAGGATCTTTTGTCTTTACTAAAAAATTACCACGACGTATATTTGTGGTAATCATATAATATGTTTTATTTCGAGGGTTGTAACTTATTGCCGGAGCAAAAATTCCTTCACTTACTCTTTGCCCCTCTAATGGTAATTGCTCTGGTCTGTTTAATACATGACCAATCTGTTTCCAATTAACCAAATCCTTACTATGAAACAATGGTACACCCGGGAAATAAGAAAAGGTTGATGTTACTAAAAAGAAATCTTCTCCATTTGTACATACACTAGGATCCGAATACCATCCCGGCAGAATCGGGTTATAATAATAGTCTTCACCCGGTAAAGGATTTGATTTATAAAAATCATCATCACCTTCATATGTAAAATAATCAAAATGTGCTACTAAGCTATCTGAATCGAACTTAAGTTTATCTCTATTAACACCTCTGTCATTACATGAAATAATGGTAAATACAAAACTTAAAATCAACACACTTCCTGTAAGGATCGAAATGCAGGATTTTTTTGTCATCTTATTAGTCTTTAAGTCAATCATTGAATTATAAAATTAGATCTTCGTAACACTTAGAAACGAATTTTAATTATTAACAACTCAAAAATATGTACAACTAATCTTAAAGACTTTTGATATAGGATATTTGAGTTTCAATTTGAGACATATCAAAAACAACAAACCACATAACTCTGGTTATCAGTACATATACACACTTTTCAACTCAAAATAAAATCTAATTTTTAAACTTATTCATCTCAAAAAACAGGTAGTTTTCAGGTGAAATTTCAATCTTAATAACATACACTCACAATCGCTAAATATAAAATTGTATTTACAAATCTAAATTTTCCTTAATTAGTGTCAGCAGGAAAACTCCTTTTTTCCCCGAAATTATCGGGACAGGCTGTTAACCTGAGTTCGATTAAAATTAGCGAGCTCAAATTTCAGTAAATGATTGATTTACAATATAAATTTTTGAGACATAGCGAGCTATGGTGATAAAATTTAGAGCCGTAAATCGATTATTTAATGAAAAGCTATGAATGTCA